>NZ_JBEXPY010000003.1:0-394600 GCF_040612315.1 Streptomyces sp. NPDC006435 | reverse complement strand
CCCGCACCACCGCGGTCGCCGGGCCCCACGCCCCGGCGGCCGACGCCCCCGGGCCGGTACCGGCCGTTCCGGCCCAGGACCGGGCCCCGGCCCCCGGGACCCCGGTCCCCGAGGCCCCGGCAGTCGGGCCCATGGCGTCCGGGCAGCCGATGAAGCCGCTGCACGAGCCCGACGAGTACAGCACCCCGCCCTACGGAGGCCCCGGCCCCTGGGCGCCCGCACCCCCCGTGCAGCGCCCGGTCCCGACCCCCGCGCACGGCACCTCCGTACCCCCGCAGTACACGGGGACGAACGGGGCGGGCATACCCGCACCACTCGCCGCGGCCCCGTCGGCACCGGCCGCGCCCGCCCCCGGCTTCACACCCCCGCCTCACACGTCCCAGCAGCCGAACCCCCAGCACCCTCAGCAGCCCCAGAGCCAGGCGGCCCCCGCCCCGCTCCAGCCGCAGCCGGCACAGCCGACGCAGTGGCTCCAGTACGACCCCTGGGGCGCGCCCCGGCAGCCGCTCACCACCAACCCGGGCCCGCCGCTCGGGTCCGACACCGGCCGGAAGAAGCAGCGGCGCGGCTCGGTCCTCATCGGCGCGGTGCTGCTCGCCCTGGTGGCGGGCGGCATCGGCGGCGGCATCGGGGCCTACGTCGAGCGCAACGGCGGCCTCACCCGGATCGAGCTGCCGCAGGCCGGCCGCGACAGCGGAGGCCGGGCCCCCGACAGCGTCGCCGGGATCGCCGCCAGCGCCCTGCCGAGCGTGGTCACCCTGCACGTCAGCGGCACCGGCGAGTCCGGCACCGGCACCGGCTTCGTCCTCGACAAGTCCGGCCACATCCTCACCAACAACCACGTCGTCGCCCCGGCCGGTTCGTCCGGCGACATCACCGTGACGTTCAGCGGCGGCGAGACGGCGCGCGGCGAGATCGTCGGCAAGGACAGCGGCTACGACCTGGCCGTGGTCAAGGTCACCGGCGTCTCCGGCCTCAAGCCGCTGCCGCTGGGCAACTCCGACAACGTGCAGGTCGGCGACCCGGTGGTCGCCATCGGCGCCCCCTTCGACCTGTCCAACACGGTGACCTCCGGCATCATCAGCGCCAAGGACCGGCCGATCACCGCAGGCGGCGAGAAGGGCGACGGCAGCGACATCAGCTACGTCGACGCGCTGCAGACCGACGCCCCGATCAACCCGGGCAACTCCGGCGGCCCGCTCGTCGACGGCAAGGCCCAGGTCATAGGCATCAACAGCGCCATCCGCGCCGCCGACAGCGGCTCGTCGGGCGAGGGCGGCCAGGCCGGCTCCATCGGCCTCGGCTTCGCCATCCCGATCAACCAGGGCAAGCGGGTCGCCGAGGAACTGATCGCGACCGGCCGGGCCACCCACCCGGTGATCGGCGTCACGCTCGACATGAAATACACCGGGGACGGCGCCCGGGTCGGCACCAAGGGCGCGGACGGCAACCCCGCGGTGACGCCCGGCGGACCCGGTGCCAAGGCCGGGATCAGGCCCGGGGACGTCATCACGGAGGTCGACGGCCGCCGGGTGCACAGCGGCGAGGAACTGATCGTGAAGATCCGCGCCCACCGTCCCGGCGACCGTCTGGACCTCGGTCTGACACGCGGTGGTAAAGACCTGTCCATCTCTTTGACCCTCGGGTCGGCAACCGGCACGTGACGGCCCCCGTGCGCTACCGCGACGACAGTTTCGGCGGGTACCGTGGGCCGGGTCCGGACCTCGACCGACACGGCCCCGGAGAACACGAGGAGCAACAGGGTGTTCAATGACATAGGCGTACTCGAGCTGGTGACGCTCGGGATCCTGGGCGTGCTGGTCTTCGGCCCGGACAAGCTGCCCAAGGTCATCCAGGACGCCTCGCGCTTCATCCGCAAGGTCCGCGACTTCTCGGAGAGCGCCAAGGAGGACATCCGCACGGAGCTCGGCCCGGAGTTCAAGGACTTCGAGTTCGAGGACCTCAACCCCAAGACGTTCGTCCGCAAGCAGCTCATGGACGGCAACGACGACCTGGGGCTGAAGGAGATCCGCGAGACCTTCGACCTGCGCAAGGACCTGAACGAGATCACCGACGCGGTGAACGGCCGGGAGAGCGCGGCCGTGGAGTCCGCCGACTCGCGCAGCGGCGTGTCGAGCAGCCCGGCGATCACCGCCGCCAACGGCTCCCCGGGCGCTCCCGACCTGCTCAAGAAGCGTGACCAGCCGGCCGGGGACAACCACCCGCCCTTCGACGCCGACGCCACCTGACCCCCCGCCAACGGGGCTCGTCCGGACGGTATGGCTATTCTCCATCTGTCCGGAAGTGAGTACGCCCGTCGGGGGGCGGGCCGCTCCGGGCCCAACGGATCGAGGAGGCGGCCGGACAGATGGGGACGACGAGTCGGGTGGACGCGGAAGACGCGTCGAGCACAGTCACCGCAGAGGGGAGTCCGGTGGCCCGGCGTATCGTCGACGGCTACCTGGCGGCCGGATTCCCCTGGTACGGACTGGACGAGGCCTTCACCGGGCCGCGCCGGCTGATGCAGGTGGGCACCACCGCCGACGGCGCGGTGCAGCACGGTTCCGTCGGACACGGCGACGAGCCGTCGGTGCGGGCGGACGCGGGCGCGGAGAAGCAGCGGTTCGCCGTCGTCGTATCGCTGGGCAGCAGCCCGGTGCGGCGCAGCGGCGACGGCACGGGGGTGCTGGACGCGACCACGGTCTCCTCCGCCGCCTGGCTGGCCGGGTCCGGCCTGCTCGCCTGCACCTGGCCGCCGCAGCTGGACCACGCCCTGCGCGACGACTGGCTGAGCCAGCAGACGGAGACGGCGTTCGACCTCGCCGACGACCTGGAGGGGCCCGCCTGGTCGGTGCTGTCCCTGCCGGTGGACGGCACCCCGGTGCCGTTCCACTACCGCGAGTCCGAGTTCGGCTGGGTACTGGCGGGTTCCGCGCCCGGCGGGGTGCACATCGGCGCGTACGGGCGGGGCATGAGCGCCTACGGCCTGGGCTTCTCGGTGATCGGCGACATCACGTCGTACGCGTAGGCCGCGACACGAACGGCACGGGCGGCCCGGAAAGCACGAGCGGGTACGGGCGGCACGAGCGGTACGGGGCGGTGGCCCGGCGGGAGGCCGGCCACCGCCCCGCGGCTCAGAACTTGTTGCGCGGGGTGATGCCCAGCGACATGCCCGACAGACCGCGCTTGCGGCCGCCCAGCTTGTCCGCGATGGTGCGCAGCGCCTTGCCGGCCGGGGAGTCGGGGTCGGACAGGACGACCGGCTTGCCCTCGTCGCCGCCCTCGCGCAACCGCACGTCGATCGGGATGGAGCCGAGCACCGGCACCTCCGCGCCGACCGTCCTCGTCAGGCCCTCGGCGACCTTCGCGCCGCCGCCGGTACCGAACACGTCGACCATCTCGTCGCAGTGCGGACACGGCATGCCCGACATGTTCTCGACGACACCGACGATCTTCTGATGGGTCTGCACGGCGATCGAACCGGCCCGCTCGGCCACCTCGGCCGCCGCCTGCTGCGGGGTCGTGACGACCAGGATCTCGGCGTTCGGCACCAGCTGGGCCACCGAGATCGCGATGTCACCGGTGCCCGGCGGCAGGTCGAGCAGCAGGACGTCCAGGTCGCCCCAGTACACGTCGGCGAGGAACTGCTGGAGCGCGCGGTGGAGCATCGGGCCGCGCCACACCACCGGGGCGTTGCCCGGGGTGAACATGCCGATGGAGATGACCTTCACGCCGTGCGAGGACGGCGGCATGATCATGTTCTCGACCTGGGTCGGCTTCCCGTCCGCGCCGAGCATCCGCGGCACGCTGTGCCCGTAGATGTCCGCGTCCACGACGCCGACCTTGAGGCCCTCGGCCGCCATCGCCGCGGCGAGGTTCACCGTCACGGACGACTTGCCGACGCCGCCCTTGCCCGACGCGACCGCGTAGACCCGGGTCAGCGAGCCGGGCTTGGCGAACGGCACCTCGCGCTCCGCCGTGCCGCCGCGCAGCGAGGCCGCGAGCTCCTTGCGCTGCTCGTCGCTCATCACGTCCAGCGTGACGTCGACCCGGGAGACGCCCTCGACACGGGAGACCGCGTCCGTCACGTTCTTGGTGATCGTCTCGCGCATCGGACAGCCCGAGACCGTGAGATAGACCGTGACAGCGACCACGCCGTCAGCGTCGATCTCGACGGATTTCACCATGCCGAGCTCGGTGATCGGGCGGTGGATCTCCGGGTCGTTCACTGTCGCCAGTGCCTCAAGCACCGCGTCTTCCGTAGCCATACCTCGATAGTACGGGTGTGCGCAGCACTCCTTGAGGGTGGTGGTGGGCGACGGGAGGGCGTTACGGCGCCTGTTGCTACGCGCGAGTAGCGGCTGTCAGCGGTCTTCGTCACTCTCGGCCGGGAGCAGGGCCCGCCGGTCGTCCAGGTCCTTCACGAGGTCCTCCAGCTCGGAGCGGATCCAGTCGCGGGTGGCGACCTCGCCGAGCCCCATCCGCAGCGCCGCGATCTCCCGGGTGAGGTACTCGGTGTCCGCGATGGAGCGCTCGTTCTGCTTGCGGTCCTGCTCGTGGGTGACCCGGTCGCGGTCGTCCTGCCGGTTCTGCGCGAGCAGGATCAGCGGGGCCGCGTAGGAGGCCTGGAGCGACAGCATCAGCGTCAGGAAGATGAACGGGTACTGGTCGAACCGCCACTGCTGGGGAGCGAAGACGTTCCACAGCACCCAGACGATGATGACCAGCGTCATCCAGACGATGAACCGCCCGGTGCCCAGGAAGCGGGCGATCCGTTCGGAGAACCGGCCGAACGCCTCGGGGTCGTAGTCGGGCAGCACCTTCCGGCGCGGGTCCTTCGGCTGGTCCAGCCGGTGGCGCGGCGGGCGCACGATGCCCGAGGCGCCGACCGGTGCCGTCCTCGTGCGTTCCTCAGCGGCCACGGGCCACCCCCTCCTCGCTGTGGAAGTCGGTCTCCCGCCAGTCCTCGGGCAGCAGGTGGTCCAGGACGTCGTCCACCGTCACCGCGCCGAGCAGCGACCCGCTCTCGTCCACGACGGGGGCCGAGACCAGGTTGTACGCGGCCAGATAGCTCGTCACGGCCGGCAGCGGCGTGTCCGGGCCGAGGGGGACGAGATCGCTGTCCACGACCGAGCTGACCAGGGTGTACGGCGGATCGCGCAGCAGCCGCTGGAAGTGCACGGTGCCCAGGTACTTGCCGGTCGGCGTCTCGTCGGGGGAGCGGCACACGTACACCTGGGCGGCGAGCGCCGGGGACAGGTCGGCCTGCCGGACCCGGGCGAGGGCGTCGGCGATCGTCGCGTCCGGCCGCAGGATGATCGGCTCGGTGGTCATCAGACCGCCCGCGGTCCGCTCCTCGTACGACAGCAGGCGCCGCACGTCGGCCGCGTCGTCCGGGCGCATCAGCGTCAGCAGCCGCTCCTTGTCCTCCTCCGGCAGCTCGGACAGCAGGTCGGCCGCGTCGTCCGGGTCCATCGCCTCTAGGACGTCGGCGGCGCGTTCCTCCTGGAGCTTGCCGATGATCTCCACCTGGTCGTCCTCGGGCAGCTCCTCCAGGACGTCGGCGAGCCGGTCGTCGTCGAGCGCGGCGGCCACCTCGGCCCGCCGCTTCGGCGACAGGTGGTGCAGCGCGTTGGCCACGTCCGTCGGGCGCAGCCGCTCGAAGGTGGCGACCAGCGTCTCGGCGCCCTGCCCCACCTCCTCCAGCGAGAACCCGCTGACGGCCGACCAGTCGACCGTCAGGGTCTCGCCCTTGCGGCGCAGGGCCCCGGCCTTCCCCTTGCGCACGAAGTACTTGTCGATCTCCCAGTCGCGGCGGGCCGGGAGCTGCTGGATGGCGACGTCGAGGACGGTGACCTCCTCGCCGGTCTCCACGAGGCGGACCCGCCGGTCGAGGAACTCGCCGAGCACCAGGCGTTCGGTGGGCCGCTGTTCGAAGCGCCGCATGTTGACCACGCCGGTGGTGATGACCTGACCGGACTCGACGCCCGTCACCCGGGTCATCGGGAGGAAGATCCGGCGGCGGCTGAGCACCTCGACGACCAGGCCGAGCAGCCGGGGCGGCCGGTCACCGACCCGCAGCATCGCGACCAGATCGCGGACCCGGCCCACCTGGTCGCCGTTGGGGTCGAAGACCGGTACGCCGGAGAGGTGCGAGACGAAGACCCGGGGGGCGCCTGCCGCCATGGTGCGCGCCTCCTTCTTCCGTGTACGACTTCCGTGTCCGGCCGGCCGGTGGTCAATCGGGCGTTATGTCGTGATCAGGCTAGCCCGTACCGCTCGGGACCTGCGCGGTGGATCCGTCCGTACGGCTCCCTGCCGGAGGGTTCGTACGGCACGGGTACGCTGCCGTCTGCCACCCCCGCCACGCAGATGAGAGGCAGTGCGCCCGTGACCCCTCCCGCCCCGCCCGTCCGGGCCCGACGCCGGACCGCCCTCGCCGTGGTGCTCTGCGCCGGGCTGACCGCCGCGCTCACGGCATGCGGCGGCGACGAGGACCCGGACGAGGGGACCAACGGCGTCGGCAGACTGACCGCCGTGCAGATCGAGAAGAAGGCGCAGAAGGCGGCGGACTCCGCCCCCGCGGTGCGCCTCGCCGGGTCGCTGGTCAGCAAGGGCGGCACGTACAAGCTCGACATGCAGCTCAAGGCGGACGGAGGCACGGGCTCGGTCGTCTCGAAGAACAGCACCTTCGAACTGCTGCGCGTCGGTGACGAGCTCTACCTGAAGGCGGACGCCGGGTTCTGGAACCACGACGAGGGGGCCGGAGCCGACAGCGAGGCGGGCGGGGCCGCCGCCGACAAGCTCCGGGACAAGTACGTGAAGGTGCCCCAGGACGACCCGACGTACAAGCAGCTGCGCGGCTTCACGGACAAGAAGACGCTGCTGGACGGTCTGCTCACGCTGCACGGCACCCTCGCCAAGGGGGACCGGAAGGACATCGGCGCGACCCGGACCATCCAGATCGCGGGCGACGAGGGCGCGGGCGGCACGCTCGACGTCTCGCTGGAGGGCACCGCGTACCCGCTGCGCTTCGCGCGAGGCGGCGGCGGCGGGACCGTGCTGCTGTCGGACTGGGGCAAGGACTTCGCCCTGGAGGCGCCGGAGAAGGAGGACACGGTCGACTACGGGAAGCAGCTGCCCAGGACGACGTCCTGACGCCCCGCCGCCCGGCCGCGTGAGCCGTGCGCGCCCTACGAGGTGGGCCGGCCCCTGCGGCCGCGCTTGAGGAGCAGGCGCGGCAGCCCGGCGGGCACCGGACGGCGCGTCGTCGCGGGGGTCGGCAGGGGCGCCGCGGCCAGGGAGCCGTCCGGCAGTTCGGTACGGAAGTCGCCGGGCGCCAGCCGCAGCACCCGGCACTCCCGGGCCCACCGCTCCGTCATCCGCTCGGCGTCCGGCGCGTTCAGCCGCTTGCCCTTCAGCTCGGCGACCGCGGCCTCCCACTCCGGCGAGTGCGGCGCGAGCTCCGTCACCGCGGCCGTCCAGGCGATCAGCCGGCCGCCCTTGTCCTTGCTGCGCACGGTCACCTCGGCGGCGGCCCCGCCGCCGAGCCCGGCCGGGAACGGCTGCTCGCCGGGACCGTCCCCGACCAGGTGCGCCGCGCCCTCGTGCCACACGTGCCACAACGCCCGCGCGGGGCCGGTGCCCCGTACCCAGATCAGGCCGGACTTCTTGGTGGCCTCCTCGACGAGGGCCCGGCCCAGTGGCACGTCAGGTGCGGCAGCAGTCATGCCCGAACTCTATGGGAGGGGCACGGGAGGCGGGACCGGACCGGTGGGCGGCCCGGACGGGGCGGAGGTCAGAGCCAGCCGTTGCGCTTGAGCGTGCGGTGGATGGAGAAGCAGACCACGCCGATGACGCCCAGCACCATCGGGTAGCCGTACCGCCAGCCCAGCTCGGGCATGTGCTTGAAGTTCATGCCGTAGACGCCGCAGATCATCGTCGGCACGGCGACGATGGCCGCCCAGGACGTGATCTTGCGCATGTCCTCGTTCTGCGCGACGGTCGCCTGCGCCAGATTGGCCTGGAGGATGGAGTTCAGCAGTTCGTCGAAGCCGACGACCTCCTCGTGCACCCGTGCCAGGTGGTCGGCGACGTCACGGAAGTACTTCTGGATGTCCGGGTCGACCAGCCGCATCGGCCGCTCGCTCAGCAGCTGCATCGGTCGCAGCAGCGGGGACACCGCCCGCTTGAACTCCAGTACCTCGCGCTTCAGTTGGTAGATCCGGCCCGCTTCCGAGCCGCGCGAACTGCCCTTCGCCGGGGCGGAGAAGACCTCGATCTCCACCTCGTCGATGTCGTCCTGGACGGCCTCGGCCACCGCGATGTAGCCGTCGACGACGTGGTCGGCGATGGAGTGCAGCACCGCCGAGGGGCCCTTGGCGAGCAGCTCGGGGTCGTCCTGGAGCCGGTGGCGCAGCGCGCGCAGCGAGCCGTGCCCGCCGTGCCGCACGGTGATGACGAAGTCCCGGCCGGTGAAGCACATCACCTCGCCGGTCTCCACCACCTCGCTGGTGGCGGTGAGTTCGGCGTGCTCGACGTAGTGGATGGTCTTGAAGACGGTGAAGAGCGTGTCGTCGTACCGCTCCAGCTTCGGCCGCTGGTGGGCGTGGACGGCGTCCTCGACGGCGAGCGGGTGCAGTCCGAACTCCCGGGCGATGCCCGCGAATTCCTCCTCGGTGGGCTCGTGCAGACCGATCCAGGCGAAGCCGCCCTCGGCCCGTACTTCGAGCATCGCCTCGTGCGGGGTGCGGCAGGTGCCGTGCTCCAGGCGCCGTCCGTCGCGGTAGACCGCGCAGTCGACGACCGCGCTGGAGGCGGACGGGTCGCGGGTGGTGTCGTAGGCGTTGTGCAGGGCGTTGCTCTTGCGCAGGGACGGGCGCACGACGGCGCGCAGGTCGCGGATCATCGACATGGCTGGCTCCTCTTCACGGAGGGCCGTCGTCGGGCACGCGGAACAACCCGGAATGGGGACGTGCGCTCACGTCCGCAAAGCGGGCGGCACCGCAGCGGCGCGATGACGGCGTTCGCTACAGACAGGCAAGAAAGGAGTGCTCTTCCGTCGTGCGCAATGCCGTGGGCCTTGACCGAGAAGGCTTCAGATCACCGAGGGAAGGTGAGATGCGGAAGAGCGGTTGGTACTGCACGGTCGACTTCGATCCATGGCAGCCCCACCTCCTCCAGCCGGTCCCCCTTGGGGGATGACGTGTCGTCGGGGCTGAGAGCGACGCTTCTGCGTGCTGCCCCGACCGGCGGCCAAGACTATCAGCCGCCCGACGGCCAATCCTTTACTTTGCCCGTTCCATACGCGTTCTATGCTCGCGGGATGGGAGAAATTCTTGCTCTGGTCGAGGCCCGGTTGCTGACGGCCCTCGGTGAACCGGACGCGCGCGCCGCAGTGACGTTTCTCGGCACGGACCGGATCGAGGTGCTCCGCTTCGTCGACGGCGATGTGGTGCGCTACGCCACACTCGGCATGTCCGCCCAGCCGATGGCCGACCCGACCGCGGTCCTCGCGGACCCGGTGAAGGGGCCGCGCGCCGAGCTGGTGCTCTCCGTGCGCGCCGGGCTCGCCGACACCGACAAGGTGCTGCGCCCGCTCGCCGTGCTGGCGGCCTCCCCGCAGGTCGAGGGGCTGGTGGTGACGCCGGGCGCCTCGCTGGACGTCGGCGAACCGCTGTGGCCCGGGGCGCCGTTCAGCTCCGTGCTGGTCGCGGAGCCGGGCGGCCTGGTCGAGGACCTGGAGCTGGACGCGCCGATGGACCCGGTCATGTTCCTGCCGCTGCTGCCGATGACGCACAACGAGGCCGCGTGGAAGCGGGTCCGGGGCGCGCAGGAGCTCCAGGAGCGGTGGCTCTCGCACGGCACGGACCTGCGCGACCCGCTGCGCGGCTCGGTACAGCTGGACTGACCCCGGTCCCGGCGCCCCGGTCCCGGGACCGGCCGTCCGGCGCGCGGGGACGTGGGAAAGCCCCGCCGCGCGGCCAGGAGGGGGGAGCCGCGGGCGGGGCGGTACGGGGCGGACGGCGGGTCAGTCGGCGAAGGCCGCGACCCCGTCCTCGGTGGCGTGCTTCGGCTCCAGCGCCTTTGCCTCGTGGGTCAGCGCCGAGCGCCGGACCCATACGACGAGCGCGCCGGCCACGGCCGCGATCGCGGCGACCACGAACGGGACGTGGATGTCGCTCCACTCCTCGATCTTCGGGGCGAGGTACGGGGCGGCGGCAGCGGCGAACCAGCGGACGAAGTTGTACCCCGCGCTCGCCACCGGCCGCGGCGCGTCCGAGACGCCGAGCGCCAGCTCCGTGTAGACGGTGTTGTTCATGCCGATGAAGGCGCCGGAGACGATCGTGCAGACGATGGCGGCGGTGTGGTTGCCGTACCCCAGGACCAGCAGGTCGACGGCGAGCAGTAGCAGTGAGGCGCCGAGCACCTTCAGCGAGCCGAAGCGCTTCTGGAGCCGCGGGGCGACGAGCACCGAGAAGACCGCGAGCAGCAGGCCCCAGGCGAAGAACACCGCGCCGGACCTGTACGGCGTCATGTCCAGCACGAACGGGGTGAACGCCAGGATCGTGAAGAACGCGTAGTTGTAGAAGAACGCCGAGGCCGCGACCGAGGCCAGACCGCCGTGGCCGAGGGCCTTGACCGGGTCCAGCAGCGAGGTCTTCCGGGCGGGCCGGGGCTGCTCCTTCAGGAACGCGGTGATGCAGATGAAGCCGATCGCCATCAGCGCGGCCGTGCCGAAGAACGGGTAGCGCCAGCTGGCGTCGCCGAGCAGTGCGCCGAGCAGCGGTCCGCACGCCATGCCGAGGCCGAGCGCCGACTCGTAGAGCAGGATCGCCGCCGCGCTGCCGCCGGCCGCCGCGCCGACGATCACGGCGAGCGAGGTCGAGACGAAGAGGGCGTTGCCCAGCCCCCAGCCGGCCCGGAACCCGACGAGTTCGCCGACGGACGTGGAGGTGCCGGAGAGCGCCGCGAAGACGACGACGAGCGCCAGCCCGGCCAGCAGCGTCTTGCGGCCCCCCATCCGGCTGGACACGAAGCCGGTGACGAGCATCGCCACGGCGGTGATCAGGAAGTACGAGGTGAACAGGAGGGACACCTGGCTGGGCGTCGCCTCCAGGCCCTTGGCGATGGACGGGAGAATCGGGTCCACCAGGCCGATTCCCATGAACGCGACGACAGAGGCGCCCGCCGTGGCCCAGACGGCCTTCGGCTGGCGCAGGATGCTGCCCGCGCCCTGATCGAACGGATCCTCTCCCTGCATGGATCTCCTCGCTCTCCACTGGGTCGTTGCGATACACACAGAATAAGTTAGAGAGACTAATGAGTGCAAGTTACATCTAAATCCGCCGGTGAGGGGCGCACTACGGACGGGTGATCTTGCTTGACGCGGCGACGGTCCTGGAGGACCGTTGGTCGCTATGAGGGGCGAACCCAGTTGCCCGAAGTGTGGAGGCCGGGTCAGGGCACCCGGTCTCTTCGCCGACACCTGGCAGTGCACCCTGCACGGCAGCGTGCAGCCACTGCAGCCGGTCGTTCCACCCAGCGTGGAAGCGCTGGGCGCGGTGGTGCGCCGTGCCCAGGTGCCGGTGTGGATGCCCTGGCCGCTGCCGGTGGGCTGGCTGTTCACCGGGGTGGCGAGCGCGGGCGACGACCGCAGCGGCGGCCGCGCCACCGTCGTCGCCTGTTCCGGTCCCGGCCCCGTCGGCGGCATCGGTGAGCTGCTGCTGGTCACCGAGGAGCTCGGGCTCGGCCTCGGTGCGCGGTACGCCGGGATCGACGGCCCCGACCCCGGCCCGTACCTGGAGGTCGACGGCCCGCCCGACGTCAAGATGCTCGCGGCCGGCCGTCCCACCCCGCTCTGGCACGTCAAGGGCGCCCCCGAGGACCGCGCGGTCTTCGCGGGCGAGGCGCGCGGACTCTGGCTCTGGGCGATCGTCTGGCCCGAGCAGTCGGGACTCCTGATGTACGACGAGCTGGTGCTCGCCGATCTGCGCGAGGCCGGGGGAGAGATGGACCTCGTACCGTGCGGGGCGCTCACGCCGCGCCTGCTCGACACGCCCTGACGGCGGCTGCCGCCGGGGCCGTCCCGGGCCCGGTCGGAGAGTGCCGGAGGGTGTTCGAACGCCGGTTATCCTTGAACGTCCCTCTTGTCCGGCCCCGAGCACTGGAGTACGCGTCGTGCGCATCGACCTGCACACCCACTCCACCGCCTCGGACGGCACGGACACCCCCGCCGAGCTGGTGCGCAATGCCGCCGCCGCGGGACTGGACGTCGTCGCGCTCACCGACCACGACACCGTGCGCGGTCACGCCGAGGCGGTCGCCGCCCTTCCCGACGGACTCACGCTCGTCACCGGCGCCGAGCTCTCCTGCCGGCTGGACGGGGTGGGCCTGCACATGCTGGCGTACCTCTTCGACCCCGACGAGCCCGAGCTGGCCCGCGAGCGCGAACTGGTCAGGGACGACCGGGTGCCGCGCGCCCGCACCATGGTGGGCAGGCTCCAGGAGCTCGGCGTACCGGTCGAGTGGGAGCGGGTCGCGAGCATCGCCGGGGACGGCTCGGTCGGCAGGCCGCACATCGCCACCGCGCTCGTCGAGCTCGGCGTCGTCGAGACCGTCTCCGACGCCTTCACGCCGCAGTGGCTCGCCGACGGCGGACGCGCCTACGCCGAGAAGCACGAACTCGACCCCTTCGACGCGATCCGGCTGGTCAAGGCCGCCGGGGGCGTCACCGTCTTCGCCCACCCGGCCGCCGTCAAGCGCGGCCGGGTGCTGCCCGAGTCGTCGATCGCCCGGCTCGCCGCCGCCGGCCTCGACGGCATCGAGGTCGACCACATGGACCACGACGGGCCGACCCGGGCCCGGCTGCGCGACCTCGCCCGCGAGCTGGGGCTGCTGACGACCGGGTCCAGCGACTACCACGGCAGCCGCAAGACCGTCGGGATCGGCGAGTACACCACCGACCCCGAGATCTACGGCGAGATCACCCGGCGCGCCACGGGAGCCTTCCCGGTGCCGGGCGCCGGCGGACTCCGCACCGCGTAACGGCGCACACCGGGGGGTACGGCTCCGCCCGCCCCCGCGTACCGTCGCCCGGACCACTTACACGTTTCATCCGCGCGCCTCCGGCTGCCCGCACGGCCCCGCCGGTGCGCCCATCCCTCTCGTTTCTCTCTTCCCGCAAGGCTCACTGTGTTCGACGTCGCCGTCTTTGGATCCCTTTTTCTCACGCTTTTTGTGATTATGGATCCCCCGGGCATCACCCCGATCTTCCTCGCCCTCACCGCGGGCCGCCCCGCCAGGATGCAGCGCCGGATGGCGTTCCAGGCGGTCGCCGTCGCCTTCGGCGTGATCGCGGTCTTCGGCGTGCTCGGCCAGCAGATCCTCGACTACCTGCACGTCTCCGTGCCCGCCCTGATGATCGCGGGCGGACTCCTCCTGCTGCTGATCGCGCTCGACCTGCTGACCGGCAAGACCGACGAGCCGACGCAGACCAAGGACGTCAACGTGGCGCTCGTACCGCTGGGCATGCCGCTGCTCGCCGGTCCCGGCGCGATCGTCTCGGTGATCCTGGCGGTGCAGCACGCCGACAGCGTGGGCAGCCAGATCTCGGTCTGGTCGGCGATCGTCGCGATGCACGTCGTGCTCTGGCTGGCCATGCGCTACTCGCTGCTGATCATCCGGGTCATCAAGGACGGCGGGGTCGTGCTGGTGACCCGGCTCGCCGGGATGATGCTGTCCGCCATCGCCGTGCAGCAGATCATCAACGGCGTCACCCAGGTCATCCAGAACTCCTGACGGCCCGCCGGAACCACGGCGCCCCCGTACGGATCCTCCGTACGGGGGCGCTTCGTCTTTGTGCGTCGTGGAGCGTTACGAAGCCGAGGATTCGGCCGGGCGGATGTAGATGCGCTGGCCCACGGCTGCGGCCTGCTGCACGATCCGGTTGACGGAGGCGGCGTCCACGACGGTGCTGTCCACGGCGGTACCGTCGACATCGTCGAGTCGCATGATCTCGAAGCGCATAAGGCTCCCCTTCGTCTGATCCTCCTGCTGGAGAACTACTGGGAGGACGGGTGACCCGTCCGCAAGGATGTGGGCGCCCGACATCGCTGTCCCGCGCTCACACGGGGTACAACGGCTTGCCCTCTACAAACATTCCCTACGCTAAGGAAATTTTTTGGATGTCTAAGCATCAGCAGGTCATCGCGCACGAACCGGCGACGAGGGCCCCGAGGTCCACGACGAGGCCCGAATGAACGAGGCAGAGATCGGCGAGCGCCTGGACCGCACCAACGCGCTGCTCCAGCGAGTGCTCGCCGAGGTGTCGAAGACCCCCTCGACCCACGCCATCTTCGTGGACGCGGGCTATGTGTACGCCGCGGCCGGACTGCTCGTCACCGGCACCGAGGACCGCCGCTCCTTCGACCTCGACGCGGAAGGACTGATCGAGGCCTTCATCGACAAGGCCCGGACGATCTTCGCGGACAGCAGACTGCTGCGCGTGTACTGGTACGACGGGGCCCGGCGGCGCATCCACACCGCCGAGCAGCAGTCCATCGCCGAACTCCCCGACGTCAAGGTCAGGCTCGGCAACCTCAACGCCAACAACCAGCAGAAGGGTGTGGACTCGCTCATCCGCACCGACCTCGAATCGCTCGCCCGGCACCGGGCCATCAGCGACGCGGCCCTGGTCGGCGGCGACGAGGACCTGGTGTCGGCGGTGGAGGCCGCGCAGGGCTACGGGGCCCGGGTCCACCTGTGGGGCATCGAGGCGGGGGAGGGGCGCAATCAGGCCGAACCGCTGCTCTGGGAGGTCGACAGCCAGCGCACCTTCGACCTGGACTTCTGCCGCCCGTACGTCACCAGACGCCCCGTCACCACCTACGAGGACGACGCCCCCGTGCCCTCGCGCGAGGACGTCCGCTTCGTCGGCGCGCAGATCGCCGCGGCCTGGCTGGCCGCCCGGGGCCGCGAATCGCTCGCCGACCTGCTGCCGGGCCACCCGTACCTGCCGGGCTCCGTCGACCAGGACCTGCTGGTCGAGGCCGAACGGCTGCTCCAGCGCTCGCTGCGCGGCCACGCCCAGCTGCGGCGGGCGCTGCGGGACGGCTTCTGGCAGCACCTGCAGGCGCAGTACTGAGACCGCGGGCCGGTCCGCGGTGCGGGGCCCGGGCCGCCGGGGCCCGCCGCGGGGCCTCCGGCGGTGCGTGTGGCCCCGGGGTCCTACAGGCCGTCCCAGAACGCGACGAGCGCGGCGGCCGTCTCCTGCGGGCGGTCCGTGTTGGGCGAGTGCTCGGCGCCCGCGATCCGGGTGCGCCGGGCATCCAGCCGGGTGGCCATCTCGTCGATCAGCGGTACCGGCCAGACGTCGTCGCGTTCGCCGGAGAGCACGTGGAGCGGCAGCCCCGCGGCGGCCAGTTCGGCCACCCGGTCCGGCTCGGTGGCCAGCTGGCGGCCGGTGGCGATCAGCTGGGCGGGCCGGTGGCGCAGCCAGCGCCGGCGCAGGTCCTCGCCGTCCGTCGCCGCGTCCTCGGGCGGGTCGAAGGCGCGCATCGCGTCCCACACCTGGGCCATGGTCAGCGTCGCGAGCGCGTCGCCGAGCATCTTCACCTTGAGCTGCTGGGCCTCGACGACCTCGGCGGGCCCCGACGACATGAGGGTCAGCGAACGGAACGGCGAGGCGTCGAGCAGCACGGCGGCGCGGGCGATCTGCCCGCCCAGGGAGTGCCCCAGCAGGTGCACACCGCCCTCACCGGCTTCGAGAGCGGCGGCCTGCGCGAGCACGTCACGGGCCAACTCCGCCTGTTCATACGTCTCCTGACGGTCCGTCCCCTCGCTCTCGTACTGGCCCCGGCCGTCCACGGCGACGGTGCGGTACCCGGCGGCCGAGAGCGGTTCGAGAAGCGCGACGAAGTCCTCCTTGCTGCCCGTGTAGCCGGGAAGCAGGAGCGCGGTGCCCCGTACGGCGCCGGACGGCGGGGCGTCCAGCACGGCGAAGTCGCCGCGCGCGGTACGCAACCGGTGGGCGTGGGCGCAGGGGGGCGGGGTGAAGGTGTGCGGCCGGCTCATGGGACGAGGTTAGAGGGTGCGGTGACGGGCGGCGCGGCCGGAAGGCCGGAAGAGCACGGCCCGGTTCCCCGGACCCTTCCGGCACGCCCGGGTCCCGGAACGCCGGACGGGCCCGAGGGGAATCCCTCGGGCCCGTCCGGCGGAATCACGCCCCCGTATCGGGGGCGGTGCTCAGCCCTCGGCCTTCGTGGCGGCCGTGCGCGGCGCCCGGCGCCTGCGCGGCTTCGCCTCGGCCTCGGCCCCGTCGGCCGGGGTCTCCTGGACCACCGTCTCCGCGGCCGGCTTGGCGGCCGCACGGGTCCGGCGGCGCGGCTTGGTCTCCGACCGGGGCTCGGAGATCGGCGCGATCTGGAAGTCGACCTCGTCCTCGACCGGCTTGACGACCCGGGCGCGGCGGCGCGGCCGGGTGACCGTCTTCGCCTCGGCCACCGGCTCGGAGACGGGCGCGATCTGGAAGTCGACCTCGTCCTCGACCGGCTTCACGACCCGGGTGCGGCGACGGCGCGGCTTGGTCTCGGCCGGAGCCTCGACGGCCTTCGGCGCGGCCTCGGCCACCGCCTCGGCGGGGGCCTGCACCGTGTTCAGCGCGGCCTCGGCCGCGACCTCCGCGGCACCGGCACGGGTACGACGGCGGCGGCGCGGCGTGCGCGGCTCCGCCGGTGCGTCGGCGACCTCGGCAGCCTCGGCGGCCGGGGCCGGCACGGCGGCGGCGGACGCCTCGGCGGAGACGGCGGCACCGCCCCGGGTGCGACGGCGCTGGCGCGGCGTGCGCGGCGCGCGCTCCTCTCGCGTGGCGGGCGCGGCGGCGGCGGACTTGCGGCCGCGGCCGCCCGTCTCGCCGAGGTCCTCGATCTCCTCCGCCCGCAGCCCCGCACGGGTCCGCTCGGAACGCGGCAGGACACCCTTGGTGCCGGCCGGGATGTCGAGCTCCTCGAAGAGGTGCGGCGAGGTGGAGTACGTCTCGACCGGGTCGTTGAACTTCAGGTCGAGCGCCTTGTTGATCAGCTGCCAGCGCGGGATGTCGTCCCAGTCGACCAGCGTGATCGCGATGCCCTTGGCACCGGCCCGGCCGGTCCGGCCGATGCGGTGGAGGTACGTCTTCTCGTCCTCCGGCGACTGGTAGTTGATGACGTGGGTCACACCCTCGACGTCGATGCCGCGCGCCGCGACGTCGGTGCAGACGAGCACGTCCACCTTGCCGTTGCGGAACGCGCGCAGCGCCTGCTCGCGGGCGCCCTGGCCGAGGTCGCCGTGGACCGCGCCGGAGGCGAAGCCGCGCCGGTCCAGCTGCTCGGCGATGTCGGCCGCGGTGCGCTTCGTGCGGCAGAAGATCATCGCGAGTCCGCGGCCGTTGGCCTGCAGGATGCGGGAGACCATCTCCGGCTTGTCCATCGAGTGCGCCCGGTAGACGTGCTGCGAGATGTTCGCGACGGTCGCGCCCTCGTCGTCGGGCGAGGTGGCGCGGATGTGCGTCGGCTGCGACATGTAGCGGCGCGCGAGGCCGATGACGGCGCCCGGCATGGTCGCCGAGAACAGCATCGTCTGACGCTTCTGCGGAAGCATGGTGATGATCTTCTCGACGTCGGGCAGGAAGCCCAGGTCGAGCATCTCGTCGGCCTCGTCGAGCACCAGCGCGCGGACGTGCGAGAGGTCGAGCTTGCGCTGCCCGGCCAGGTCGAGCAGTCGGCCCGGGGTGCCGACGATCACGTCGACGCCCTTCTTCAGGGCCTCGACCTGCGGCTCGTAGGCACGGCCGCCGTAGATCGCCAGCACGCGGACGTTGCGCACCTTGCCGGCGGTCAGCAGGTCGTTGGTCACCTGCTGACAGAGCTCACGGGTGGGGACGACGACCAGCGCCTGCGGGGCGTCGGTCAGCTGCTCGGGCGCCGCCCGGCCGGCCTCGACGTCCGCGGGGACGGTGACGCGCTCCAGCAGCGGCAGCCCGAAACCGAGCGTCTTGCCGGTGCCGGTCTTGGCCTGGCCGATGACGTCGGAGCCGGAGAGCGCGACGGGGAGCGTCATCTCCTGGATGGGGAAGGGGGACACGATGCCGACGGACTCAAGGGCCTCGGCGGTCTCGGAAAGAATCCCGAGTTCTCGGAACGTAGTCAGGGTGCTGCCTCTTCTGTGAGACGCGGTCCGAGGCGAACGCTGGGGGTCGTACCGTGCCGGGGTTGGTCATCCGGCCGTGGATGGGCCGGGTGGCGCGGGACCACTGCCGTCGCTCGAGCGCTCGTGCCGCTGAGGGGGCCCCTCATCTGCGGTCGTACGGTGTCGCACGACCCGCGCGGAGGGCTGTCGGGTCGGAGCCGATCGGGCCACCGACCGGGCATCCTCATTCTTTTCACCATTTTTTGCGCCGTAAGCACATCCAAAATACTCAGTAGGCGCAATACCACTGTACCTCGGATTCGCGCATGTGTGTTGGGCGAATTCATCGGAACGGTGTGATGTCGCGTACCGGCCGGGCCCTTACGCACCTCCGCGGGCGGGCTATTCTGCGGTCCATGGAGACGCCTGACAACGCCACTGAAACCCCTGAACCCACCGGGATCGCCGCCCAGGACTGGGCCACCGCGTCCGCGGAGCCGCAGTACCGTGCCGCGGTCGTGGACCTGCTGGGAGCACTCGCGTACGGGGAGCTGGCGGCCTTCGAGCGGCTCGCCGAGGACGCCAAACTCGCGCCGACCCTGGCCGACAAGGCGGAGCTGGCGAAGATGGCCTCCGCCGAATTCCACCACTTCGAGCGGCTGACGGACCGGCTGACCGCGATCGAGGTGGAGCCGACCGGCGCGATGGAGCCGTTCGCCAAGGCGCTCGACGACTTCCACCGCCAGACCGCGCCCTCGGACTGGCTGGAGGGACTGGTCAAGGCGTACGTGGGCGACTCCATCGCCAGCGACTTCTACCGCGAGGTCGCCGTCCGGCTCGACTCGGACACCCGCTCCCTCGTCCTCGCCGTGCTCGACGACACCGGACACGGCAACTTCGCCGTCGAGAAGGTGCGCGCCGCGATCGAGGCCGACCCGCGCGTCGGGGGCCGGCTCGCGCTGTGGGCGCGCCGGCTGATGGGCGAGGCGCTCTCCCAGGCCCAGCGGGTGGTGGCCGACCGCGACGCGCTGTCGACGATGCTCGTCGGCGGTGTGGCGGACGGCTTCGACCTGGCGGAGGTGGGCCGGATGTTCTCCCGGATCACCGAGGCGCACACCAAGCGGATGGCCGCCCTGGGGCTCGCCGCGTAGCAGGGCGGTCACCGGGGCCGCGCCCGCGGCCCCGGCTCCCGTCCGGCACCGCAGGCCGGGAGCCGGACGGTACGGATCAGGCCGCCGCTGACCGGCTCAGACCGTGATTGCGGGGGCGGACCAGCAGCGAGAGCGTCACCGCGCCGACCAGCACCGCGCCGATCAGCGTGGCCACGCCGTGACCCGGGCCCAGCACCGAGTGCGTGAGGAACATGCCGAACAGGGCTCCCAGGGCGCCGGTGGTGAACACGGCGCGACGGGACGGGAGCCGGTGGGGCAGGGAGCGGAGTGCCACCCAGGCGAGGGCGAGTCCGAGCACGACGGCACCGAGCGGTTCCAGGATCACAGATGATCACCTCGCGAGTGGCGGGGCGGGCAAATTCGGTCGTTAGCGGTCCTACCCGAAGGGCGCGGAACGCAACCCTCCCCGAGCCGGTTTCGCACAGGAATCGCCTGCTGGACGCATGTGCGGACAGATCAGGCCGACTGCGGGACCGGCCCGGTCGCGACGGCGCACGGGACCTGATCCGGCCACGACGACGAGCGGGACCTGGTCCGGCCACGACGGCGCACGGGACCCGGTCCGGCCACGACGACGAGCAGCGGCCCGGCGGGAATCCCGCCGGGCCGCTGTCTCGGTCACCGCTTCGACGTGCCTACAGCGCGCCGAACCCCACCCGGCGCGTGGCGGGCTCGCCGATCTCCACGTAAGCGATCCGGTCGGCCGGCACCAGGACCTTGCGGCCCTTGTCGTCCGTGAGGCTGAGCAGCTGCGTCTTGCCGGCGAGAGCCTCGGCGACCGTGCTCTCGACCTCTTCGGCGGTGAGCCCGCTCTCCAGAACGATCTCCCGGGGAGTGTGCTGCACCCCGATCTTGACCTCCACGGCTATGTCCCTCCGACGGTCAGTCCCTGCGCGGTGCACCGCGCCGTACGCAGCACACATTAGCCCGCTGAGGGGAGCCCCCAGTGGTCGGCGGGCAACGCCCGCAGCGAACACGGGCGGCGGTCGCCGCCCGTGTACCGGACCCGGGGCCCGCCGGGCGGCGGAATCTCAGTGCTGGTCGATGCCGTGCAGCGGGAAGCCCGCGATGCCCCGCCAGGCCAGCGAGGTGAGCAGCTGGACCGCGGTGTCGCGCGGAATGGTGGACTGACTGGAGAGCCAGTAGCGGGCGACCACCTGGGACACCCCGCCCAGGCCGACCGCGAGGAGCATGGACTCGTCCTTGGACAGTCCCGTGTCACCGGCGATGACGTCGGAGATCGCCTCCGCGCACTGCAGCGACACCCGGTCCACGCGCTCGCGCACCGCGGGCTCGTTGGTCAGGTCGGACTCGAAGACCAGCCGGAACGCGCCGCCCTCGTCCTCGACGTAGGCGAAGTACGCGTCCATCGTCGCGGCGACGCGCAGCTTGTTGTCGGTCGTCGACGCCAGTGCCGTGCGGACCGCCTGGAGGAGCGACTCGCAGTGCTGGTCGAGCAGGGCCAGATAGAGCTCCAGCTTGCCCGGGAAGTGCTGGTAGAGCACCGGCTTGCTGACTCCGGCCCGCTCGGCGATGTCGTCCATCGCGGCGGAGTGGTAGCCCTGGGCCACGAAAACTTCCTGCGCGGCGCCCAGCAGTTGATTGCGTCGGGCGCGGCGGGGCAGTCGAGTACCCCTCGGGCGCGCCGCCTCGGTCTGCTCGATGGCTGTCACGCCGCCTCCCAAATTTGTGATCGAACACAGCCTTTCCGTGCACGCTGCGCCGTGCAGCCATCGTACTTTTGGGTAACCCGGGTGTGCGCGGCGCGGACGCAGAATTTCACGGACCGGACGGCTGCGGTAGCCGCAGATTCGACGATCCATGAGACAAAGCCGGTCGTATCAGCGGTAATCGTCCTCATCCTGTGTGACGACACGGGCCTGTTCGACGGCATCCGCCTCGTCGGCGCTGGTCCGGTCGATGTCCGTGAGCGGTTCGTCGCGTCGCTGCTGGAGATCGGTGCGCTGCTCGGCGGCGTCCGCCCGGGGCGTCTCCTGGTCCGGTTCGTCCGGCTGGATGTCCTCGAAGGTCTCCGGGTCACTGGGGTCGACCGTCATGGGGACTCCCTTCCTCGCTTCGAGCGTAGAAGCTGGGCCCCCGGGGCGCTATGCGGTCTGTGACGGCGAACACATGAACCGCGGTGTGATCGTCTCGTAACATTGCCGCATGTCTTCGACCGAGCTGCCGGGAGTCCGTGCCGTCGTCGCCGCGGCGCCGCCCGCGGCGAGCGCCGTGAAGGTCGCGGAGGGGGAGGAGTTGCGCTCCGTCGCGCTGCCGGGGCTGACGCTTGCCGTGCGGTCCCGGTCGCCGGAGCGTGACGGTCTGCCGCCCGCGCTCTTCGTGCACGGGCTCGGCGGTTCCTCGCAGAACTGGTCGGCCCTGATGCCGCTGCTCCAGGACGTGGTCGACGGGGAGGCCGTCGACCTGCCCGGCTTCGGCTGCTCGCCGCCCCCGGACGACGGGAACTACTCGGTCACCGGGCACGCCCGCGCCGTGATCCGCTTCCTCGACGCCGAGGAGCGGGGGCCGGTGCACCTGTTCGGCAATTCGCTCGGCGGTGCCGTGGCCACCCGGGTCGCCGCGGTCCGGCCCGACCTGGTGCGCACCCTCACCCTCGTCTCGCCCGCGCTGCCCGAGATCCGGGTGCAGCGGACCGCCGTGCCGACGGGCCTGCTCGCACTGCCGGGCGTGGCCGCCCTGTTCGCCCGGATGACCAGGGAGTGGACCGCGGAGGAACGCACCCGCGGCGTCATGGCGCTCTGCTACGGCGACCCGGCACGGGTCTCCGAGGCCGGCTTCCGCGAGGCGGTGGCCGAAATGGAGCGCCGGATGGAGCTGCCTTACTTCTGGGACGCGATGGCGCGCTCGGCACGTGGCATTGTCGATGCGTACACGCTCGGCGGCCAGCAGGGACTGTGGCGCCAGGCCGAGCGGGTGCTCGCACCGACCCAGCTCGTCTACGGCGGACGGGACCAGCTCGTCTCCTACCGGATGGCGCACAAGGCGGCCGCGGCCTTCCGCGACGCCCGGCTGCTGACCCTGCCCGACGCGGGGCACGTGGCGATGATGGAGTACCCGGAGGCGGTCGCCCAGGCCTTCCGGGAGTTGCTCGACGAATGCGGCGGGAGCTGATCCGGGGCGTGGGACGACACAGCCGAAAGGGCCCCAAACCCTCGGGGTCCGGCACCGGGGCCGCCGCCGTGAACACGGGCGGCGAACGCGAGGGCGTCGGGTCGGGTCCCGGTACCGGACGGCGCCGGAGGGCGGCGGACGCCCCGGCCGGTGCGGACGGGCACGCCCCGTTCCAGCAGACCGGCCACGTACGCGGCGGCCACCCCGAACAACGGGAGCCCGGCGGCGGCTGGGGGACCGGGCCGCAGCCGCTCCACCGCGCGCCGGGCCACCACCCCGCGCCGCCGCCGCGGACGGCGCCCCCGCAGCAGCCCCCGGCCGGTGCCCGGCCGTTGATACCGGGCCCGCGGCGCGAGTTCGTCGAAGCCTTCGACACCCCGCCCGCCCCGCCCGCGCCGCGCGGACCGGCCGTTCCGTCGGCCCGCCCGGCCGATCCGTACGCCTCGGTCGGCGCGTGGGACGAACGGCCGACCGGTGACGACGCCGACGCCAATACCCACGCCGACGCCGACGCCCCGGAGGCCGCCCGGGACGACAAGGACGGCAAGGGCATCAGGGGCCGTACCTTCACCGGCATCGCGGCCGCCGCGGTGACCACGGTGCTGGCCGTGGTCGTGGCCGGCCAGGTCGCCCAGGACCACGACGGCGGGAACGCGGCCGCGCAGGCCCCGGGCGTCGAACGGGACGGCACCGACGGCGCCTCCCGCTCGGACGACCGGTCCACCCCGACGCCGGCACAGGTCAAGCCGCTCTCGTACGAGCAGAAGATGGCCCGCGCCTATCCGCTCGACCCCGCGCTCAAGGCGTCCGGAAAGTTCGAGACGGTGCCGGGCGCGGCGAAGGCGCCGGGGCGCGGGCACAAGTACCGCTACCGGATCGACGTCGAGAAGGGCCTCGGCCTGGACACCGGGCTCTTCGCCAGGGCCGTCCAGGAGACCCTCAACGACGACCGCAGCTGGGCGCACGACGGGGAGATGACCTTCGAGCGGGTCTCCTCCGGGAAGGCCGATTTCGTGATCACCCTGGCCAGCCCCGGTACCACCGGCGTCTGGTGCGCCAAGTCCGGCCTGGACACCACGCAGGACAATGTCTCGTGCGACTCCGCCGCGACCGAGCGCGTCATGATCAACGCCTACCGCTGGGCCCAGGGCTCGTCGACCTTCGGCCCGGACAAACTCTTCGCCTACCGCCAGATGCTGATCAACCATGAGGTCGGCCACCGGCTGGGGCACAACCATGTGAGTTGCCGCACGCCCGGAGCGCTCGCCCCGGTGATGCAGCAGCAGACCAAGACCCTGGACCTCGACGGGATCAAGTGCCGTCCCAACGCCTGGGTCCATCCCGGAAGTTGATCCGGAAGGGGGCGGGTCCGCGGACACGGCGGGTCGTCCCCGGCGGGTGGGCGGGCCCCGGAGCGGCCCGCGCGGACCGCGCTTCCACGCCCACCCGCCGTCCGAATGCTGGGACGGGCGTCTTGAATCGCGTTGACATCGGTTCGAGTGGTGATCCATATTTCTCGGCATGTCACACAGCCCCGTCACCCCCGGCAGCCCGGCCATAGAGCTGGCGCTCATCGGCGTGACCGGGCACAGTGTCGCCGACATCCACTGTTGCTGACGCCTGCCCGAGCGCGCGTCCGCCCGCCGTCCGAGCCCCGACGGGCCGGGACGGTCACACATGACCGCCGCGCAGGGCGCACCTTGCCCGCAGGCGCGGCGGTTCCCGGTTCCCCGGTCGATTCCTTCGCATGACGACCATGCCCGGCCGTTCTCGTCCCTGCCTGCGGAATTCTTCAGTCCGTTTCTCCAGGCAGTAATCCGAGAGGTCACCTTCCGATGCGTCAACCGTCCGTCATATCGCGCCGCGTGGCAGCGGCCACCGCAGTCATCGTCGTGGCAGCGGGTGCCGCGGCCTGCGGGCCAGAGGACAGCAAAGGCGGCGACGGGAACTCCGGCGCGGCGGGCAAGCCCCAGAAGGGCGGCACCCTCACCGTCCTGAACAGCAAGCCGCAGAGCGACTTCGACCCCGCACGGCTCTACACCTCCGGCGGCGGCAACATCCCCTCCCTCGTCTTCCGCACGCTCACCACCCGCAACCGCGAGGACGGGGCCGCCGGAGCGAAGGTCGTCCCCGACCTCGCGACCGACCTGGGCACCCCCAGCAAGAACGCCACCGTGTGGACGTACACCCTCAAGGACGGCCTGAAGTACGAGGACGGCACCGCGATCACCAGTGCCGACATCAAGTACGGCATCGAGCGCTCCTTCGCCGCCGAACTCTCCGGCGGCGCGCCCTACCTGCGCGACTGGCTGATCGGCGGCGCCGACTACCAGGGCCCGTACAAGGACAAGAAGGGCCTCGACTCGATCGAGACGCCCGACGCGAAGACCATCGTCTTCCACCTCAACAAGCCGGAGGGCGAGTTCCCCTTCCTGGCCACGCAGACCCAGACGACCCCGGTGCCCAAGGCCGAGGACAAGGGCACCAAGTACGAGGAGCACCCGATCTCCTCGGGCCCGTACAAGGTCGTGAAGAACGAGGGCGACGGCGAGCGCCTGACCCTGGAGCGCAACCCGCACTGGTCGGAGGCGACCGACCAGGAGCGCAAGGCGTACCCCGACCGGATCGAGGTGCGCTCCGGCCTCGACTCCGCCGTCATCAACCAGCGCCTGTCCGCGTCCCAGGGCGCCGACGCCGCCGCCGTCACCACCGACACCAACCTGGGCCCGGCCGAACTCGCCAAGGTCACCGGCGACAAGAAGCTCGCCGCCCGGGTCGGCACCGGCCACTTCGGCTACACCAACTACATCGCCTTCAACCCGAAGGTGAAGCCGTTCGACGACCCGAAGGTGCGTCAGGCGATCTCGTACGCCATCGACCGCTCCTCCGTGGTCAACGCGGCCGGCGGCTCCTCGCTCGCCGAGCCCGCCACCACCTTCCTGCCGAACCAGGCGGCCTTCGGGTACACGCCGTACGACCACTTCCCGGCGGGCAAGTCGGGCGACCCGGCCAAGGCCAGGGAACTGCTGAAGGAGGCCGGCCACCCCGACGGGCTGACCGTCACCCTCACGCACTCCAACGACAAGGACTTCGCGACGAGCCCGGAGATCGCCACCGCGATCCAGGAGGCGCTGAAGAAGGCCGGCATCACCGTCGAGCTCCAGGGCCTGGAGAGCAACGACTACTCCGACACGGTCTACAACGTGAAGAGCGAGCCCGGCTTCTTCCTCGGCGGCTGGGGCGCCGACTGGCCGTCCGGCGGCCCGTTCTTCGCGCCGATCTTCGACGGGCGCCAGATCGTCGAGTCCGGCTACAACTTCAACTCCGGCCAGCTGAACGACCCCTCGGTCAACAAGGAGATCGACGAGATCAACAAGCTGACCGACCTGGACGCCGCCGCGAAGCGCTGGGGCGCGCTCGACAAGAAGGTCGGCGAGCAGGCCCTGACCGTGCCGCTGTTCCACCCGGTCTACAAGCGGCTGTACGGCGAGGCCGTCAAGAACGTCGTGATCAGCGACTGGACCGGCGTGCTCGACGTCTCGCAGGTCGCGGTCAAGTAACCATGGCCGACGCAATTCCGGCCGGGGAGGCGGGGGCCGTCGCGGCCCCCGCCTCCGGGGCCCATTCGTTTTGGCGGCGGCTGCGCGCCCGGCCCTCGGCCCTGGTGGCCGCCGCGGTCGTCGCCCTGCTGGTCCTGGCCGCGCTCGCCGCTCCGCTGCTCACGGGCATCGAGGGCCAGGACCCCACCACGTACCACCCCGACCTCGTCGACTCCGCCACCGGCGGGGTGCCGATCGGCTCCTTCGGCGGCATGAGCGCCGAGCACTGGCTCGGCGTCGAACCGCTCACCGGCCGCGACCTGTTCGCCCGCGTCGTGTACGGCGCCCGGGTCTCGCTCGGCGTCGCACTGGCCGCCACCCTGCTCCAGGTGGGCATCGGGGTCGCCGTCGGTCTCGCGGCCGGGCTCGGCAACCGCTTCGTCGACCAGGCGCTGAGCAGGGTCACCGATGTCGTGGTCGCGCTGCCCGTCATGGTGATCGCGCTCGGCGCGCTGGCCGTCGTACCGGCGGGCTTCCCCCGCCCGGTCCTGATCGCGGTCATCATCGGACTGGTCGGCTGGTCCGGCATCTCCAAGATCGTGCGCGCCCAGACGCTCGCGCTGAAATCGCTCGACCACGTGGCCGCCGCCCGGCTCAGCGGCTGGGGCTCCTGGCAGATCGCCCGGCGCGAACTGCTGCCCGCCCTGGCCGCCCCCGTCATCACCTACGCCGTGCTGCTCTTCCCGGGCAACATCGTCGTCGAGGCGGCCCTGTCCTTCCTCGGCGTCGGCATCAAGCCGCCCACCCCGTCCTGGGGGCAGATGCTCAGCGACGCCGACACCTGGTACCAGGCGGCTCCCACCTATCTGCTGATCCCTGCCCTGCTGCTCTTCGTCACCGTGCTGGCGCTGACCGTCCTCGGCGAGGGCGTGCGCACCGCGCTCGATCCGCGCGCCGAGTCCCGGCTGCGGATCGGCACCGGCCGGAAGCGGAGCGGCGCGGGCCGGAAGGGGACCGGCACGGGTACGGGCAACGGCACAGGCACAGGCGCCGGGACCGGCAACGGCACCGGACGCGAGAAGGAGGCCGCGGCATGAAGTGGTTCCTGCTCAGACGCCTGGGCGGCGCGCTCTTCGTACTGCTCGCCCTCAGCGTCGTCGTCTACGCGGCCTTCTACGTCGCGCCCGGCAACGTCGCGCAGATCGCCTGCGGTCCGCGCTGCTCGCCCGCACAGGTGGCGCAGGTCAGCGAACAACTGAACCTGGGCGACCCGCTGTACGTGCAGTACGCGCACTTCCTCCAGGGGCTCTTCACCGGCCGCGACTACTCGACCGGGACCGGCGTGCTGCACTGCCAGGCCCCCTGCCTGGGGCTCTCGTACCAGAGCGACCAGCAGGTCACCGAGCTGATCCTGGCCAAGCTCCCGGCCACCGCCTCGCTCGCCGTCGGCGCGTTCGTGCTGTGGATGCTGCTCGGCGTCGGGACCGGACTGCTCTCGGTGTGGCGGCGCGGCCGTCCGACCGAGCGCATCCTCACCTGGATCACCCTGGCCGGCATGGCCACTCCGGTCTTCGTCATCGGGCTGCTGCTGATCATCATCACGGTCACGGCGCTCCGGATCCTGCCGTTCCCCGACTACGTGCCGTTCACCGAGGACCCGGAGCAGTGGGCCTGGAACCTGCTGCTGCCCTGGATCTCGCTGGCCCTGGTGTCCGCCGCCCCGTACGCCCGGATGACCCGGGCCTCGATGCTGGAGACCCTGGCCGAGGACCATGTGCGCACCTTCCGGGCGTACGGGGTCGGCGAGCGGGCGATCGTCGGACGGCACGCCCTGCGCGGCGCGCTGGCACCGGTGATCGCGCTCGGCGCGCTGGACGTCGGCTCGATGTTCGGCGGGGCCGTCCTCACCGAGTCGCTGTTCGGGATTCCGGGCGTCGGCCGGGAGCTCGTCGACGCCGTGAAGCACGTGGACCTTCCGGTGGTCGTCGGCCTGGTGCTCGTCACCGGGTTCTTCGTGGTCCTCGCCAATACCGTCGCCGACATCCTGCAGGCGATGGCCGACCGACGGGTGGTGCTGGCATGAGCCTGGTCGAAGTCTCCGGTCTCTCGATCTCGTTCGGTGACGTGCGAGCGGTGGAGGACCTGTCGTTCTCGCTGGAGGCCGGCGGCGCGCTCGGCGTCGTCGGCGAGTCCGGCTCCGGCAAGAGCGCCTCGGCGTACGCCCTGCTCGGCCTGCACCGGGGGACCGGTGCCGAGGTCGGCGGCTCGGTCCGGGTCGCGGGCGTGGACGTGAACGCGGCGGACGACGCGGAACTGCGGGCGCTGCGGGGCGCGAAGGCTGCGATGGTCTTCCAGGACCCGCTGTCCTCGCTCGACCCGTACTACGCGGTGGGCGACCAGATCGCCGAGGTGTACCGGGTGCACAACCGGGCCTCCCGCCGGGCGGCGCGGGCGCGGGCCGTGGAGGTGCTGGACCGGGTCGGGATCCCCGACGCGGCGCGGCGCTCCCGGTCGAGGCCGCACGAGTTCTCCGGCGGGATGCGGCAGCGGGCGCTGATCGCGATGGCCCTGGCCTGCGAGCCCCAGCTGCTGATCGCCGACGAGCCGACGACCGCCCTGGACGTCACCGTCCAGGCCCAGATCCTGGACCTGCTGCACGGTCTGCGGCGGGAGACGGGCATGGGGCTGCTGCTGGTCACGCACGACGTGGGCGTGGCGGCGGAGTCGGTCGACGAGGTGCTGGTGATGCAGTCGGGGCGGGAGGTGGAACGGGGGCCGGTGGGCGAGGTGCTCGTGGCGCCGCGCGAACCGTACACGCGGGCGCTGCTGGCGGCGGTGCCGCGGGTGACGGAGCCGCGGGTCGCCCCGGGGAGCGCGGTGGCTCCGGACGGCTCCGGGGCCGCAGGGGTTCCGGGTACCGCGGTGGCTCCGGGTGCCGAAGGGTCTTCGGGTACCGGGGTGGCTCCGGGCACCACGGGTGGTTCGGGTGCCACGGGCGGCCCGGGGGAGCCGGCCGAGGCGGCCGACGTGCTCGTCGAAGCCGTCGACGTACGACAGGTGTTCGGCAGGGGGAAGTCCGCCTTCGCGGCCGTCGACGGCGTCTCCCTCACCGTCCGCCGCGGCGAGACCCTCGGCGTCGTCGGCGAGAGCGGCAGCGGCAAGACCACTCTCGGGCGGATGCTCGTCGGGCTGCGGGAGCCCACCTCGGGCCGGCTCACCCGCCGGGCCCGGGTGCAGATGGTCTTCCAGGACCCGGTCTCCTCCCTCAACCCGCGCCGTTCGATCGGCGAGTCGGTCGCCGACCCGCTGCGGGCCGCCGGGGAACGCGACGAGTCCGTGATCGGGGCCCGGGTGCGGGACCTGCTGACCCGGGTCGGCCTCGACCCGGAGAGCCACCACCGCTACCCGCACGAGTTCAGCGGCGGGCAGCGCCAACGCGTCGGCATCGCACGGGCATTGGCCGCCGAGCCGGAGCTGATCGTCTGCGACGAGGCGGTCTCCGCGCTCGACGTGACGACCCAGGCCCAGGTGACCGCCCTGCTGGCGCGGCTGCAGCGGGAGCTGGGGCTCGCCCTGGTCTTCATCGCCCACGACCTGGCCGTGGTGCGGCAGGTCAGCGACCGGGTCGCGGTCATGCGGCGGGGCCGGATCGTCGAGGAGGGCGAGGTGGACGAGGTGTACGGGAACCCCCGGGACCCGTACACCAGGCAGCTCCTGGCGGCCGTCCCCGCGCTCGACCCGGCGCTCGCGGCGGTGCGCCGCGCGGCCCGCAAGGAGCTGGCCGCCGCCTGACCCCGAGTGACGAACCGTTCCCACGGCGCAGCAAAACGCCGTCGGGGCGGGAAAGTTACGCCGGTTCACCCCTTCCGGTGGCGCGACGGACAACCGTCCGTCGCGCCACCGGCGTATCCGCTTACGGTCTTCCCGCTATGAGTCGTCGTGTCAACGGCGACCGTCCCCAGGGGAGATCGGAGGTGGACCCGTGCGGATCGGACTCCTCACCGAGGGTGGTCACCCGTACCCGAACGGTGAGTCCGGGCTCTGGTGCGACCGTCTGGTGCGCGGAATCGCGCAGCACGAGTTCGATCTCTTCGCGCTCAGCCGTTCCGCCGAGCAGGGGGCACAGGGCTGGGTTTCGCTCCCGATGCAGGTCAGCCGGGTGCGGACGGCGCCGATGTGGGCCGCCGACGAGGACGCCCGGGGCACCCGCGGACCGCTCGGCCGGAGGCGGCCGGACGGGGGCGCGCGCCCGTACGGACGGCGCGAGCGGCGGCGCTTCACGGCGCATCTGACGGCTCTCGCGTCCTCGGTCTGCGCGGCCGACGGGGCGCGGGCCGCGAGCGGGGCCGCCGACGGCGCGGGCGGTGCCGGCGGGGCGGGCGCGGGGCGCGCGGCCGGTGACGCCGTGGGCGAGCGGTTCGCACAGGGCCTCTACGGGCTCGCCGAACTGGCCCGCGAGCACGGCGGACTGGCTCCGGCGCTCCGTTCCGAGACCGCCGTGCGCGTCCTGGAAGCGGCCTGCCACGCACCCGGGGCCGGCCGCACCGTCCAGGCCGCCGCCGTACCCGACCTGCTCGTCTTCGCCCGGGAGCTCGACCGGGCGCTGCACCCGCTCTCGCTCGACTGGTACGACGAGGAGGGCCTCGGCGCGGTCGACCTCTGCCACGCGACGTCCGGCGGCGCCGCGGCCCTGCCGGGGCTTCTGGTCAAACGCTTCTTCGGGGTGCCCCTGCTGGTCACCGAGTACGGCGCGCGGCTGCGGGCGCACCACCTCGCCGCGGCCGGAACCGGATCGAGTGCGCCGGTGCGCGCCCTGCTCGCCGGCTTCCACCGGCTGCTCGCCGCCGAGGTGTACCGGCAGGCCGCGATCGTCACCCCCGGCGACACCCACGCCCGCCGCTGGCAGGAGCGGTGCGGGGCCGGGCGCGAGAAGCTGCGCACCGTCCACCCCGGCATGGAGTCCGACCGCTTCACGGAGCTGGGCGAGAACGGCGACGGAGGCCCGGACGACACCCTGGTCTGGGTCGGCCGGATCGAGCCGGCCAAGGACCTGGTGGCGCTGCTGCGCGCCTTCGCGGAGGTCCGGAGGTCCGCACCGGCCGCCCGGCTGCGGATCATCGGCACCCCGGCGGGGGGCCCGGAGGGTGCCGCCTACCTCGCGCACTGCCGGGCGCTCGCCGACCGGCTGTTCCCCGCCCGGCCGCTCCCCGCCGGGGCGACGGGCGCGGGCACCGCCGACGGCGGCCCGGTCTCCTTCGAGGACCCCGGCGAGGCCGGGGCGGCCGACCCCGCGAAGACGTACGGGGCGGCCGGTGTCGTCGTCCTCCCCGGCGTGGCCGAGGGCTTCCCCACCGGCCTCGTCGAGGCGATGTTCTGCGGCCGGGCCACGGTCTCCACGGATGTCGGCGCGGTCGTCGAGGTCATCGGCGGCACCGGACTCGTGGTGCCCCCGGACAACCCCGGGGCACTGGCCGACGCCTGTCTCGCGCTGCTGCGGGACCCCGAGCGGCGTGCACGGCTCGGAGCGGCGGCGCGCGCCCGCGCGCTCGAACTCTTCACCGTCGAACAGAACCTCGCGGCATTTCGCGGCATTTACCTGGAGCTGATGGCGCACGCCCCGGTGCGCCGGAGGACCGGTGCCCGGACGACGGAGCCCGACGGCGGACCGCGTCCGTTCGCCACCCCGCCCGAGGCGCACGTCATGGGCCCGTGGACGGACCCGTGCGCCGTTCCGGCCGACCGCACGCCGAGCTGGGCCGCCGGGCCCCGGACCGTCTGCGCGGGAGCACGGGGAGCGGGTGGCACGGATGCGTGAGCAGGAGCGGCGGCAGGGGCCGGAGGCGGCCGGGCCGGGCCGCGGCGCGCCGGGACGTTCCGGCACGGTCGGCGACGATCACGAAGGAGTCACCATGGGCCGCCCGACCGAGGTGCCCGACGCACCCGTCACACCGGCCACCGGGGAAGGCGCGGACGCCCTGCCCCCGACCGCCGAAGCCCTCGGCACCGGAGCCGGAACCGCGGCCGGAGCAGGAGCCCCCGCGACCGGAGCCGGGGCCCGTCGTGCTCCCGAGATCGCCGGGGCCGTCGCGGCGCGGCGGCCCGGTACCGCGCGGCGCGGCACCGCCGACCCCGTGAAGTCGCTGATGCACCGGCACCGGCAGCTGTGCGAACGGGCCGTCGACCCGCTGGAGATCGCCGCCGGGCTGGAGGCCCACGGTGTCACCGACCGGGTGGCCGCCCGCTACCGGCACCGCGACGTCTTCTCGCTCGCCGAGGAACTGTTCGCACGGATGCCCGGAGCGGTCACGGAGCCCGCGACCGGCCCCGGCGCACCGGAGCGCGACGCCCGGACGCGCACCGCCTGGTCGCTCCGCGCCCTGCTGCCGGGCGCCGTCTGCGCCGCGACCGTCGGCGTGCTCGACCTCACCGAGGGGACACTAGGGGGAGGCGCCCGGCTCGCGGTCGCCCTCGCCGGCGCGCTCCTCACGCTCACCGGACTCGCCCTGGCCCTGCGCGACGGCCCCCTGCACGCCGGGGGCCGCTCCCCGGTCACCGCCCGGCTGTACGGCTGCTGGCTCCTCGGCTACGTCCTGTACGGCGGGCCCCTGCTCGACCAGGTGCTCAGCGGCGGACCCGAGGGCCCCTGGGAGATCACCCCCGCACCGCTGCTGGGGCTGGCCCTCTCGCTCGCCCCGGCGGCCTGGTCCGCCCACCTCTTCTCCGTGCACGCGCGCCGCAAACTCCACGGCAGCCGTGCCCTGGAGGAATTCGCCGCCGGTGTGCGCCCCCTGCTGCTCGGCGCCGTCGCGCTCCATCTGTGCGCTCTCATCGGTCTGCTGCACCTCGCCCGCCTCGGGTACGGGAGCGGCGGGGCGTTCGCCGGGGCGGCCGCGCTCGGCGTGCTGCTCCTGCTGTCCCGGCTGCTGACCGGACACGGGTACCCCGGCCCGGCCACCGCCGCGCTCGCCACCGCCTGCGCCGTCGAGGCCCTGGCACCCGCCCTGATCCTGGCCGGGCGACTGCCCGGTCTGCACTTCCTGGCCCGCCCCGTCGATCTCCTCGTCGTGGCGGGCGGCACCGGAGCGGTACCCGCCGTCGCCTGCGGCGCCTCCGCCCTCGGGCTGCTCATCACCGCCACCGTCGTCCTCTCCCGGGCGTCCGCCCACACCACCGCCCGAGCCGACGAAAGCGGCACCACCGGGTGACCACCGCCGTACCGCCCACCACTCACCACCCCGCGCCCGACCGCCCCGCCCCGGCCCGAGCGGCTCGCGCGGACGCCCCCGCACCACCCCGAAGCCGAACCACCGTTCCACCACCCCCCACGAACCATGCGCACGCCCCGCGGAGCCGACGTCGCGGGTCGCTGCCGCGTCACCCATCCCATTTCAACGAGGAGACAACGGACATGACCCCCCAATCCCCTTCCCCGGCAGGTCGCCGTCGGCGCCGAGGGGGCGCGCGATGAGGGTGCTGCTGCTCGGAGCCAACGGGTTCCTCGGCCGGTTCGTGGCCGACCGCCTGCTCGCCGACCCCGCCGTGCACCTCACGGCGCTCGGCCGCGGCGACGACGCCGACGTACGGTTCGACCTGGCCAGCGGCAGCCCCGGCGCGCTGACCCGCTTCCTGGACGCCGTCCACCCCGGCGTCGTCGTCAACTGTGCGGGCGCCACCCGCGGCGGGGCGCGCGAGCTGACCCGCCACAACACCGTCGCCGTCGCCACCGTCTGCGAGGCCATGCGGCGCAGCGGCTGCACGGCCCGGCTCGTCCAGGTCGGCTGCTCCTCGGAGTACGGGCCCTCGCAGCCCGGCTCGTCCACCGCGGAGGACGCGCTGCCGCGCCCCGGCGGCCCGTACGGCGTCAGCAAGCTCGCCGCCACCGAACTCGTCCTCGGCTCCGGCCTCGACGCGGTCGTGCTGCGGGTCTTCTCCCCGGTCGGACCGGGCACCCCGGCCGGTTCCCCGCTCGGCAGGCTCGCCGAGGCGATGCGCCGGGCCATGCAGTCCGGGGACGGCGAGCTGAAGCTCAGCGGCCTCGGCGTGCAGCGCGACTTCGTCGACGTGCGCGATGTCGCGCGCGCCGTGCACGCCGCCTCGCTCTCCGCCGCCCAGGGCGTCGTCAACATCGGTACCGGGCGCGCCGTGCGCCTGCGGGACGCGGCCGCCGTCCTCGCCCGGGTCGCCGGATACGCGGGCGCGCTCCACGAGCTGGACGGGCCCCCGCCCCGGCTGCCCATCGGCGCCCCGCGCACCTCCAACGAGTCGGTCATCGAGCACCTCTCGGCGACCCCGTCCCCCTACCCCGACGGCTGCGGCGCCTGGCAGCAGGCCGACGTCCGCACCGCCAGGGACCGGCTCGGCTGGCGCCCCCGGATCAATCTGGAGGAGTCCCTCGCCGACATCTGGATGGAGGCGGCGTGCCGTATCTGACCATCACCGACACGGTCCCGAGGACCGGTGGCGCCGAACGGTTCGGCTTCGGCGTCCCCGGCTGCGCGCACCCGCTGCTAGCCCCCGCGGAGTGGGCCGAACTGGCCCGCCCCGGCACCCCGCTGCACTGGGCCGTGCTCGACATCGACAACGGCCCCGGCAGCAGACCGGACCCGCACTGCCTGGAGGCCGCGGGCCGGCTGCGCAACGCGCGGGAGCGGGCCGTGCACGACGAGGACCCGCGCGACGCGGTCCGGGCGGCGGGCGGCAGGCTGCTCGGCCACCTCGACCTGGCCCTCGGCGACCGCCCCTTCGCGGAGCTGATCGCCGACGCGCGGTCCTTCCTCGACTGGTACCGCGTCGACGGCTTCTACCTCGACCGCTGCCCGGCCGAACGCGCCGGCCTCCCGGCGGTGCGCCGTCTCACCGGCACGCTCGCCGCGCTCCTCGACGACGGGGAGCGGCCGGCCGGCCGGGGGAGCGGGCTGCTGGTGCTCGCGCCCGGCACCCACCCGTACCCCGGCTACGCGGAGGCCGCCGACCAGCTGGTGACCTTCCGCGGGCCGTGGACCGACTACCGCTGGTCGCAGGTGGCGGAGTGGACCGCGGCCTACCCGCCGGAGAAGTTCGCGCACTTCGTCCACGGCGTCCCGCGCACCCACCTCGAAGAGGCCATGCGCATCGCCCGCTGGCAGGGGGCGGGCACGATCTTCTTCACGGATCGAGACGGCCGGCAAGGACAAACCGACCCATTCGTGACGCTGCCCAGGTACTGGGACGAAATCGTCTCGCGTATCGGACCGGGTATCTCGGAATGAGAGGGGGCGTGGCAGTGTTACCGGAAGAACAACCGTACGCAGTTGAAGTACGTAGAAACCGACCACCTGCATTGTTGAGGTTCCTGTGTCGCTGCCACCCCTGGTCGAGCCAGCTGCTGAGCTCACCGTCGACGAGGTCCGCAGGTACTCCCGCCACCTGATCATCCCGGATGTCGGGATGGACGGACAGAAGCGGCTGAAGAACGCGAAGGTGCTCTGTGTCGGCGCCGGCGGTCTGGGGTCGCCGGCCCTGATGTACATGGCCGCGGCCGGTGTGGGCACGCTCGGCATCGTGGAGTTCGACGAGGTCGACGAGTCGAACCTGCAGCGCCAGATCATCCACAGCCAGTCCGACATCGGCCGTTCCAAGGCCGAGTCCGCCAGGGACTCGGTGCTCGGCATCAACCCGTACGTGAACGTGGTCCTTCACGAGGAGCGGCTCGAGGCCGACAACGTGATGGACATCTTCGCCCAGTACGACCTGATCGTGGACGGCACGGACAACTTCGCCACCCGCTACCTGGTCAACGACGCGGCCGTGCTGCTGAACAAGCCGTACATCTGGGGCTCGATCTACCGGTTCGACGGCCAGGCGTCCGTCTTCTGGTCCGAGCACGGCCCCTGCTACCGCTGCCTCTACCCGGAGCCGCCCCCGCCGGGCATGGTCCCCTCCTGCGCCGAGGGCGGCGTGCTCGGGGTGCTCTGCGCCTCCATCGGTTCCATCCAGGTCAACGAGGCCATCAAGCTGATCGCCGGCATCGGCGACCCGCTGGTCGGCCGACTGATGATCTACGACGCCCTGGAGATGCAGTACCGCCAGGTCAAGGTCCGCAAGGACCCCGACTGCGCGGTCTGCGGCGAGAACCCCACCGTCACCGAGCTCATCGACTACGAGGCCTTCTGCGGCGTCGTGTCCGAGGAGGCCCAGGAGGCGGCCGCCGGCTCCACGATCACTCCCAAGCAGCTCAAGGAGTGGATCGACGCGGACGAGAAGATCGAGATCATCGACGTCCGCGAGCCGAACGAGTACGAGATCGTCTCGATCCCCGGTGCCAAGCTGATCCCGAAGAACGAGTTCCTGATGGGCAACGCCCTCCAGGACCTCCCGCAGGACAGGCGCATCGTCCTGCACTGCAAGACCGGCGTCCGCAGCGCCGAGGTCCTCGCGGTCCTCAAGTCGGCGGGCTTCGCCGACGCGGTGCACGTGGGCGGCGGCGTGATCGGCTGGGTCAACCAGATCGAGCCCGAGAAGCCGGTGTACTGAGACACTCCGCGTACAGCACGCGGTGAGGGGGCCGGTCCGCACGGACCGGCCCCCTCACCGTGTTTCCGGAGCAAGACTACGAGCAGGTCTTTCCGTCGTCCGGGACCTTCCCGTCGAGGAAGTACGTGTTCACGGCAGACGTCACACAGGCGTTGCCGCCGTACGCGCCGTGCCCCTCGCCCTTGTTGGTGAGCAGGACCCCGACGCCCCTGCCCAGCTCGTCCGCCATCTTCCGGGCGCCCTCGTACGGCGTCGCCGGGTCACCGGTCGTGCCGACGACCAGGATCGGACCGGCGCCCGGGGCGCTCGTCTCCGGGTCGTCGTGCTCGCCCTCCACCGGCCACTGCGAGCACCAGCCCGCCGTGTCCCACGCCAGGAACGGACCGAACACCGGGGACAGCTTCCGGAACTCCGGCAGGAGCGCCCGGGCCTCGTCCGCCGTCGGCCGGAGCCTGCTGTCCGCGCAGGAGATGGCGCGCTGCGAGTGGCTCTGGGTGTCGTAGCGGCCCTTCTCGTCACGGCCGTTGTAGGAGTCGGCAAGTTCGAGCAGCCCGGTGCCGGTGCCGCTCTTCTCCGCCTCGTCCAGCGCCTGCGTCAGGACGGGCCAGCTGCTCTTGGAGTAGAGCGGCATGACGATGCCGGTGACGGCCAGCGAGTCGTTCAGCTCACGGCCCGAGGCGGTCGGCAGCGGCTTCTTGTCGATGCGTTCCAGCAGCCGCGCGATGCGCCGCGTGCCCGCCTTCGGGTCCTGGCCCCGGTCCTTGAGGTAGTTCTCCAGGGCCCGCTGGAAGCCGGTCGCCTGGTTGCGGGCGTGCCCGATGGCGTCCGCGGTCGGGTCGACGACGGCGTCCAGGACGGTGCGCCCGACGTTCTTCGGGAAGAGGTGGGCGTAGGTGCCGCCGAGCTCGGTGCCGTACGACATGCCGAAGTAGGTGAGCTTCCGGTCGCCCAGCACCTGACGGATCAGGTCCATGTCGCGGGCGGCGTTCACCGTTCCGACGTGCGGCAGGAGCCTGCCGGAGAGGCGCTCGCACCCGGCGCCGAAGTCCGCGCCGTCCTTCAGGAACGCCTCCTCCTCCGCCGGTGTGTCCGGGGTCATGTCGACCTTCCGGAAGGATTCCTCCTGCTCCTTGTCGGTGCGGCAGCTCACCCCCTCGCTGCCCGCGACCCCGCGCGGGTCGAAGCCCACCAGGTCGTACCGGGAGTTGAGCTCCCCGTACCCGCCGGCGGCGCGCGGCAGTATCCCGACCCCCGAACCGCCGGGACCGCCGAAGTTGAACAGCATCGAACCGAGGCGCCGGCCGGAGTTCGCGGCCTTCTTGCGGATCAGCGCGATCCCGACCGTCTCGCCGTCCGGCTTCGCGTAGTCCAGCGGAACCCGGACCGTCGAGCACCGCCACTGGTCCCCGGGCGCGCTGCCGCCCTCCGGGGCCTCGCAGCGCTTCCAGTCCGGCCGCTGGGAGGTGAGGGAGGCGGGCAGCGGGGGCAGGCCGTCCGGCGCGGCCGACGGGTCCTCGGCCGGGGACGCCGCGCCGCGGTCCGTGCGGTCGGCCGGTTTCTCGTCCGTTCCCCCGCCGCAGCCCGCGAGCAGGCCCGTCAGCAGAAGTGCGGTGCCGGCCAGAGCTCCGGCGCGTGCGTGTGCGGACACGTCGTACGTCCTCCCCGTTGTCGCCCGCACGCCACGCGGCGCACAGGGGCGCTGGTCGTCGTGGCGCACGGAGGTGCCTGCATCCGAGGCGTGCAGAAGTCCGCTCATGCTAAGGGCTGTCCGGCGGTCTCCGCCGGGGACGGCGAAGGGGCCCGTCCGGTTCCGCTCGCCGGACGGGCCCCGTCTTCCCGGGGGAAGCCGCTACCGGCAGGTGGTCCCGGCCGCCGGAACCTTGCCGTCCAGCAGGTAACCGCCCACCGTCCGCTGCACACAGGCGTTGCCGCTGTTGTACGCGCCGTGCCCCTGGCCCTCGTACGTCATCTGCACGCCGACGCCGTCGCCGAGCGCGTCCGTCATGGCCTTGGCGCCCTCGTACGGCGTCGCCGGGTCGCCGGTGTTGCCGATGACGAGGATGGGGGCCGCGCCCGGGGCGCTGACGTCCGGGGTCTCCCAGGCGCCCGCGACCGGCCAGTCGGTGCAGGCCATCAGGCCCCAGCCGAGGTAGTCCCCGAAGATCTTCGAGGCGGACCGGAACTCCGGGAGCCTGTGCTCGGTCTGGTCCGCGGTGAACCGCTGCTTGGAATCGGCGCAGTTGATGGCGGTGTTGGCGGCCATCGAGTTGTCGTAGCTGCCGTCCTCGGAACGGCCGTTCAGCGAGTCGGCGAGGGCGAGGAGGAGCGCGCCGTTGCCGCCCTCGGCCTCGTCCACGCCCTGCTCCAGCAGCGGCCAGGTCTGCCTGGAGTAGAGCGCGGTCGCGATGCCGGTGGTGGCCAGGGTCTGGGTCAGCCGGCGCGACCCGATGCCCGCGACCGGCTGCTTCTCCAGCGAGTCGAGCAGATCGGAGATGCCCTGCTGGACCTCCTCGGGGGTGGCACCGGCGAGCTTGCAGTTGTCGCCGCGGTCCACGCAGTCCTTGGCGAAGTTGTCCAGCGCGAGCTGGAAGCCCTTGGCCTGGCCGAGCGAGGACTGCTCGGAGTCCTGGGTCGGGTCCACCACCGCGTCCAGCACCGACCTGCCGACGTTCTTCGGGAACAAGTGGGCGTACACGCCGCCCAGTTCGGTGCCGTACGAGATGCCGAAGTAGTACAGCTTCTTGTCGCCGAGCACCTGGCGCATCAGATCCATGTCGCGGGCGGCCTCGGTGGTGCCGACGTGGGGGAGCTGTCTGCCGGAGTTGCGCTCGCAGGCATCCGCGAACGTCCTGGTGCCCTCGACGAAGGCCTTCACCTCCTCGGGGGTGTCCGGGGTGCCGTCGCTCTCGTAACGGGCGTCGAGCTGTTTGTCGGTCTCGCACCGCACCCCCGCGCTGCGGCCCACGCCGCGCGGGTCGAAGCTGACCAGGTCGTAGCGGGCGCGGAGCTTGTCGTAGTCGTTGCCGAAGGCGGGCAGGGTGGCGACGCCGGAGGCACCGGGACCGCCGAAGTTGAAGATGAGGGAGCCGATCCGCTTGTCCTGGTTCCGGGCCCTGGCCCGGATGAGCGCCAGCTGGATCGTCTGGCCGTCGGGGTTCGCGTAGTCGAGCGGGGCCCGCATGAACGAGCACTCCCAGGGGGTGCCGCCGGGCAGCGGGGTCGGTGCCTTCCCGCCGCCCTGCGCCGGGACCGGGGCGGGGCAGGGCTTCCACGTCAGCTGCTGGGAGGCGAGGTCGTCGGGGCCGGTCGCCGCGGCGTTCGCCGCTCGCGGCGAGCTGCGCGGCCCGGCGCCCTCCTCGGTGCCGTCGCTCGAACAGGCGGTGATGGGCAGGAGCATGCTGACGGCGGCGGCCAGGGCGGCGGCACGCAGGGCGGGGGAGGTCCTCATGGGGCCCATCGTGCGGGGCGAACGGGAGGGGTGCACGGGGCACCGGTCCAAGCGGGTGGTCGGCGCACGGACCGTCGCCCGACTGGCCTCGCGGACGCCCCGTCCGGGGCTGAGGAGCCGTCAGGGCCCGTTCGGCGGATCGGGAGGAGAGGGGGTGTCAGGGCCCGGCCCCACCCCGGCTCCCGCGGACCGGCCCCGGTCCCTCCGTGAACCGGGGCCGGGTCCGGGGCGCCGTCAGAGTTCGCCCTTGCGGGTCAGATGGTTGAAGCAGAGCCAGCCGGGAAGCACCGGCAGCCAGAACGTCAGCAGGCGGTACAGCACCACGGCGGGCGCCGCGACCTCCTTCGGCAGGTTGACCGCGATCAGCCCCAGCATCAGCGCGCCCTCGACCGCGCCCATTCCGCCCGGCGTGGGCGCCGCCGACCCCAGCGCGTTGCCGGCGAGGAAGACCACCGCGATGCTCGCGTAGCTGAGCGTCGGCACGTCCGGACCGCTGAACGCCCGGATCGACGCGTCCAGGCACATCACGAACGTCCCGGTCAGCAGCAGCATCCCGCCGATGCCCGTCAGCAGCTTCTGCGGCCGCTGCACCACGTCGATCATGCGCGGCACGACCCCGGCGAACAGCGACCGCACCCGCGTCACGACGAATTTGCGCAGGAACGGAACCGCCGTCACCACCAGCACCAGCACGGCGACCGTCAGCAGCCCGGCGATCACGGTCCTGGACGGGGTGAGCGAGGACGGCGTCCGCTCGGTACCGGTCAGATAGCCGAATGCCGCCAGCAGCAGGATGTGGCAGCCCAGGCCGAACAGCTGCGAGGCGCCGACGCTCGCCACCGCGAGTCCCGGCCGCACCCCGGCCCGTTGCAGGAAGCGGGTGTTCAGCGCCACGCCGCCGACCGCGGCCGGGGCGACGATCTTCACGAAGGACCCGGCGACCTGTGCCAGCACGGTCCTCCCGAACGGCACCCGCTCCGGCACGAAGCCCAGCAGGCTCATCGAGGCCGCCACGTAGCTGAGGGCGGAGAAGCCGACGGCGGCGGCCACCCAGCCCCACTCCGCCTGCTCGGCGACCGTGCCGAAGTCGGCCTGGGTGACCTGGGAGACGAGGTAGTACGCGGCGAACGCACCGGCGATGCAGCTGACCAGGGTCCGTGCCTTGATGCGTTCCAGGCGGACCGGCTCGACCGGCGCCTGCGGCCGGATCCGCAGCACCTGCTGCCGCATCTGGGAGAGCAGGTCCTCCTCGCGGGCCCCTTCCAGCGCGTCGTCCAGGGCCCGTTTCTCGGCCTGCTTCTGGTTGCGCAGCGCCTTGCGGCCGGGCTTGCGGCCGGTACGGTCGCCGGTCCCGGGCTCGGCCGCCCCCTCCGGGGCACCGTGCTCCTGGGCCCTGGCCCGCCGGGCCGCGTCCGACGCCTCCAGCACCGCCTCCCGCTCCCGCTGCGCACGCTCCCGGGCCAGTCGGCGCAGCGTCGCACGGGTCGAACGGCTCAGCGCGATCGGCTGGAGCAGTGGCAGGCAGTCGGCGACCACATCGGGGCCGAGGACCTCCAGGGCTCCGGCCACGGCCCGCTCGGCGCCCACCCGCAGACCGGTGGTGGTCAGCAGCTGGGCGACGTCCATCCGCAGCACCAGGTCGCCGGCCGCGATCTCGCCGCCGCGTAGATCGGTGACGAACACCTTGCCGGAACGATCCACCAGGATGGCGTCACCCGTGAGCCTGCGGTGCGCGATCCGTCGCGACTGGAGCGCCTTCACCTGGCGCCAGGCGCCGCGCAGCACCTCGTCGGTGATCTCCGAGTCCTCCAGCGCGTCCAGGGAACGGCCGCCGATGTGCTCGTACACCAGCATCACGGCGTCGGGCCCGAGCTCGGACGTGGCGATCAGCTTGGGGGCGTTGGCCCCGGCGGCGATCGCCGCGTACGCGAGCAGCGCCTCCTGCTCCAGGGCCTGGCGCAGCGACTGGATGGAGCGGCGCTGGGTGATGCCGCGCAGGGTGAGCCTGCGCCACACCCGGTAGAAGAAGCCCTGGGCCTGCTGCTCGCGGTCGACGACCGTCACGTCGAGCGGCGGTCCGTCCTCCAGGGACACCAGGTAGCGGCGGCCCCGGTCGCTCTGGTCGCCCGAGTCGGGGGAGTCCTCGGCGCGCATCGCGGTGACGGGGCGGAAGCCGACGTGGCGCAGCCCGGCCATCAGGTGCTGGCCGGTCGGCCGCACGTTGGGCGAGCCGACCGTGTACAGCGTGCCGTACGCGACGGTCCAGCCGATCAGCACGGTCAGGACGATCGAGAACGGGGTCGTGTAGCCGCCGACCAGCATGGCGAATGCGTCGAGCAGCAGCACCACCCACAGCACCACCCGCCAGCGCGGCCGTCTCGCCATCCCGACCGCCGTCATGTACGCGATCACGGGGGCGAGGTAGCCGTGCACGGGGTCGGTGAGCGCCCCGGCCTGCGGCTGGGTCAGGGCGTCCTTGATGGTGCCGGGGGCGTACTGGGACACCCAGAGGTCGGTGGCGAGGGTGACGCCGTGCGCCAGCACGGCGGCGAGCACCCCGTCGGCGATCCGCAGCCCGTCGCGCTTGATCAGCCGTTCGATCGCGAACGCGACCGGGACGAGCAGCACGGCGATGCTGGAGACCAGACCGGCGATCTTGATCAGGACGTCGGGCGCCTGGCCGGTGCCCTTGTTGATGTCCTGTTCGAGACCGGCGGTGGTGCCGTGGGCGAACGCGGCGATCGCGAACAGGACGACGATCGCCAGGACGCCGATGAGGAGCCGCATGAGGTCGGAGGGGCGGTGCACCCGGGCGGGGAGCAGCGGTTCGTCCCCCGAGACGCGTTCGGCCTGTTCCCGGGCGACGGTCGAGAGCGTCGACCCGGCCGGGTGCACGGGGGCCGTGCCCCGCTCCGGACCGGGCTCCCCTGCGGGTGCACGGGGCGCGTCCGGGGCCTTTCCGGCGGATGCGCGGGACTCGTCCGGGTGGGACTCGGCATCAGGGGCGTCCGCCGCCTTCGGTGGCTGCACGCCCTGCTCCTTCGTCGCCTCTGATTGGTCTTCGTGGTCTCGTATCACCGGTCACCGCCCGCACGATGGTGGCACGGCCCGGCGACGGAGGGGGGCATCAGGGTGCACTGCTCGGACACGCGAAGCGCAAGATACGCCCCTTTGCCCCCGCGCGCACGCCTTGTGGACGGGGGCACCCGGACCGGGCCGGACTGTCGGTGGTGTACGGCAGGATGGGGCGGATGAGCCAACACCGGACGAGCGGCGGCGGGACGAACGGCGGCCGGACCGGCGCCGACCGGGCGGGGAACGACGGACCGGGGAACGACCGGCCGGATGCCGGGCCGACGGTCCACGAGCTGCCGGAGTACGCGGAGCGGGTGCTCGACGTCGCCGAGCTGATTCCGCCCGGCCGTGTCATGACGTACGGGGACGTCGCCGAGTGGCTGGGCGACGGCGGCCCGCGCCAGGTCGGCCGGGTCATGGCGCTGTACGGGTCCGCGGTGCCATGGTGGCGCGTGGTGCGGTCCGACGGGGTGCTGCTGCCCGGCCACGAGCTGCGGGCACTGGATCACTACCGCGAGGAGGGCACCCCGCTGCGCGGGGCGTCGCGGGGCGCGGAGGGCCATCTGCCGCGCCTCGACATGAAGCGGGCGCGGTGGGACGGCGTCACCGCGGACGGGGGCGGAGGCGCGGACCGGGACAGGGGCGGAGGTGCTCACATCTGACAGCTTCGGCCATTCGGCGGCGCTGCGGGCGGCGGCGGGCCCGTACGGCACCCCCGGAGTGCGGGGGACGAAGCCCGGCGGGACCCGCGCCACGAGCCCGGACGAGGGCCGGGACGGGGTCCGCACGGCCGGACGCACCGGCTTCCGCCGGGCCGGATGTGCAGGTTCCTGCCGAGCGGTGCGGGCCGTGCGAGCGGTACGGGCCATGCGATTCGTACGGGTCGCAGGGGTCGTACGGGACGGAGTGCGCGGGCCGTGCGGCCCGTGTGATGTGTGCGACGCATGTGATGCACGCGATGTGCGTGACGTACGTGATGCACACGACGTGCGCGGCATACGTGATGTCGGACACGGTCGGGCGTACGGTGCGACGTCCGGCCGCGCCGACGCCCCGGAACGTGACGAGGCACGCAGCGCGCACGTCCCGCACCGCGCCGCCGCTGGCGTAGCGTCGTCAGCCCGCGCACCGCACCGCACCCTCACCACCAGCACACCCACCAGGACCGGCGATCCACGTGAGTTCCTCCTCCTCCACCCGGCACAGTCCGTACCGTCAGGCACGACGGCGGACCGCGGGCGCGTACCGACTGGTGCGTACTCCGCCGGGCTCCGTGGAACCCCCTCTTCTGGACGCGGCACAGCGCGCGGTGGTTGATCACCCCGGCGGTCCGCTCCTGGTGCTCGCCGGGCCGGGCACCGGCAAGACGACCACGCTCGTCGAGGCGGTCGCCGCCCGGGTCGCACGGGGCGCCGACCCCGCCCGGCTCCTGGTGCTCACCTTCAGCCGCAAGGCGGCCGTGGAGCTGCGCGACCGGATGGCCGCCCGGCTCGGTGCCGCCCGCGGCCCGCAGGCCACCACGTTCCACTCCTTCTGTTACGCGCTGGTCCGTGCCCACCAGGGCGCCGACCTCTTCGCCGAACCGCTGCGGCTGCTCTCCGGACCGGAACAGGACGTCACCGTCCGCGAACTGCTCGCCGGTCAGCTCGAACTGGAGCGGGACGGCTTCCCCCACATCCGCTGGCCCGACGAGCTGCGGGCCTGCCTGACCACGCGCGGCTTCGCCGACGAGGTGCGCGCGGTGCTGGCCCGCAGCCGGGAACTGGGCCTGGGGCCGGACGCGCTGGCCGACTTCGCCCGCCGCACCGGCCGGCCCGACTGGGGCGCCGCCGCCGAGTTCCTCGCCGAGTACCTGGACGTGCTGGACGCGCAGGGAGTGCTGGACTACGCGGAACTGGTGCACCGCGCCGTGCTGCTCGCGGAGCGCCCCGAGGTGGCGGCGCTGCTCGCGGGGCAGTACGACGCCGTGTTCGTCGACGAGTACCAGGACACGGACCCGGCCCAGGTGCGGCTGCTGCACGCGCTGGCCGGCAACCGGGGGAGCGCCCGGGGCGCCGGGGGCGGCCGGGACCTGATCGCCTTCGGCGACCCGGACCAGTCGATCTACGCGTTCCGGGGCGCCGACGTGAACGGCATCCTCGACTTCCCGGAGACGTTCCGGCGGGCGGACGGCGCCCCCGCCCCGGTCGGTGTGCTCACCACCTCGCGCCGGTCCGGGGAACGGCTGCTGGCCGCCACCCGGCTGCTGACCCGCCGGATGCCGCTGACCCGGCTCCCCGCGGAGAAGGTCCGCGCCCACCGGGAGCTGGCCGCGGTCCACGGGGGCGGGAGGGTGGAGGCGTACACCTACCCGACCGCCTCCACGGAGCTGGACAACATCGCTGACCTGCTGCGCCGGGCCCATCTGGAGGACGGCGTCCCGTGGAACGAGATGGCGGTGCTCGTACGGGCCGGGGGGCGCACGATCCCCTCCCTGCGCCGGGCCCTGACATCGGCCGGCGTCCCCCTGGAGGTCGACGGCGACGACCTTCCCCTGCGCCACGAACCGGCGGTGGCCCCGCTCCTGACCGCCCTGCGCGCGGTCGCCGCGGCGGCCCTGCACCGGGGCGCGCCGGAGGAGAAGCCGGAAGAGAAGCCGGGGGAGAAGCCTGAAGGGAAGGCACAAGAAGAGGCGGAGGAGCCGGAGGAGCTGGAGGAGCCGGAAGAGAAGCCCTCGGCGCACGAGGTTCCGGAGGAGGGGGACGGCCGGGCACCCGACGACCAGGCCGGCTGGCTGGACACCGAGACCGCCCTGACCCTCCTCGCCTCCCCCCTCGGCTCCATGGACGCGGCCGACCTGCGCCGCCTCGGCCGGGCCCTGCGCGACGAGGAGCGGGCCGCCGGGAACCGGGTACCGGCACCCTCCGGCGACCTGCTGGCCCGTGCGCTCGCCGAACCCGAACGGCTCGTCACGCACGATCCGGCGTACGCCCGCGGGGCCCAGCGGCTCGGCACGCTCCTGCGCAAGGCGCGCGAGCTGCTCGAAGGGGGCGGCACCGCGGAGGAGGCGCTGTGGGCGCTGTGGTCCGGCACCCCGTGGCCGGGCCGCCTGGAGCGCGCCGCACTGCGCGGCGGCGCGGCCGGGCGCAACGCGGACCGCGACCTCGACGCGGTCTGCGCCCTCTTCGACACCGCGGCCCGCGCCGAGGAACGCACCGGCGGGCGCGGCGCGCTCAACTTCCTGGAGGAGGTCGACGCCCAGGACATCGCCGCCGACACCCTCTCCCGGCGTGTGGTGCGCCCCGACGCCGTACGGCTGATGACCGCGCACCGCTCCAAGGGGCTGGAGTGGCGCCTGGTCGTCGTCGCGGGGGTGCAGGAGGGGCTCTGGCCGGACCTGCGCCGCCGGGGTTCGCTGCTGGAGGCGGACCGGATCGGCCGCGACGGCCTGGCCGAGCCGCTCACCCCCGGCGCCCTCCTCGCCGAGGAGCGCCGGCTCTTCTACGTCGCGGCGACCCGCGCCCGGGAACGCCTCGTCGTCACCGCGGTGAAGGCCCCCGCCGACGACGGCGACCAGCCGTCCCGCTTCCTCGCCGAACTCGGCGCCGAACCGCGCGACGTCACCGGCCGCCCGCGCCGTCCCCTCGCCGTCGCCGCACTCGTCGCCGAACTGCGCGCCACCACCGTCGATCCCGAGGCGTCCGACGCCCTGCGGGAGGAGGCCGCCCGCCGGCTCGCCCGCCTCGCCGCGCTCACCGACGAGGAGGGCACACCACTCGTACCTGCGGCCCACCCCCACCGCTGGTGGGGCCTGTACGAGCCGACCCGCTCCGCCGTGCCGCTCCGCGACCGGGACCGGCCCGTGGCACTGTCCGGCAGCGCGCTCGACCAGCTCGCCAACACGTGCGCGCTCCAGTGGTTCCTCGGCCGCGAGGTGAAGGCGGACGCCCCGGCGACGGCCGCCCAGGGCTTCGGCAACGTCGTCCACGTACTCGCCGACGAGGTGGCCTCCGGGCGCACCCCCGCCGATCTGGACGTCCTGATGGAACGGCTGGACTCGGTCTGGGACGGTCTGGTCTTCGACGCCCCCTGGAAGTCCCGGCAGGAGAAGGAACAGGCCCGGATCGCCCTCGAACGCTTCCTGCGCTGGCACGTCATGGACCGCACCGGCCGCACCTCCGCCGCGAGCGAGCACGACTTCGACGTGACGCTGGAGGCGGGGGAGTACGAGGTGCGCATCCGGGGCTCCATGGACCGCGTCGAGCAGGACGCCGAGGGCCGGGCCTACGTCGTCGACTTCAAGACCGGCAAGCAGGCCCCGACCAAGGACGAGGTGGCCCGGCACCCCCAGCTCGCGGTGTACCAGCTGGCCGTCCGGGAAGGGGCGGTCGACGAGGTCTTCGACGGCCGGCGCCCCGAACCGGGCGGCGCCGAACTGGTGCAGCTGCGCCAGGCCGCCGCCAAGAAGGAGGGCGGCGACGCCCTTCCCAAGGTGCAGGCGCAGGGACCGCTGGACGGCGGGGACGGCCGGGGCGAATGGGTCTCCGACCTGCTGGCCACGGCCGCGGGACGGGTCCTGGACGAACGTTTCACGCCCTCGACCGGCCAGCACTGCGGGCACTGCGCCTTCCGGGCCTCGTGCAGCGCGCAGCCGGAGGGCCGCCACATCCTGGAGTGAGACCCGGAACGGGACAGGGCCCGGCACGTACAGGAGCCGGGCCGTGCCCGGTGCGTACGGGAACGCGGCCCGACCGTCAGGGCTTGCGGGCCATCACTCCGTACACGCTCACGTCCGCGTCCGTGACGTCGTTGATCGGCTGGTAGCGCGTACGGTCCAGCTTGTCCGGACCCGCCACGAACTCCGGGTCCGGTTCGGCGGCCTCGGGCAGGTCCACGACCTCCTCGGGACGCCAGCGGTGCACCGGTACGACACCCGGCTCCAGCAGTTCCAGACCGTTGTCGGTGACGAAGCGCTCCACCTGGGCGCGCGAGCGGCGGACCATGGCGAAGCCGCGCTCCTCGAACGCCTTCGTCACCTGCCCCACCTGCTCGGGGTTGAGGTCCGAGCTGACGTTGCTCAGGACGAGGTAGCTGCCGGGCGCCAGGGCGCCGAGCAGCCGCTCGACGACCGGGTACGCCTCGTCGTCCTCGATGAAGTGCAGCACGGCGGCGAGTACGAGAGCGACCGGCCGGTCCAGGTCCAGGGTGCGGCGGGCCGCCTCCAGGATCGTGTCCGGATCGCGCAGGTCCGCCTCGATGTAGTCGGTGCGCCCCTTGGGACCGCTCGTCAGCAGGGCCTGCGAGTGGACGAGGACGACCGGGTCGTTGTCCACGTACACCACTCGCGAGTCCGGGGCGATTCCCTGGGCGATCTGGTGCACGTTCGCTTGCGTCGGCAGCCCTGTGCCCACGTCCAGGAACTGCCGCACCCCGGCCTCGGCGGCCAGCGTCACCGCCCGCCGCATGAAGTCCCGGTTGTGCCGCACCGTGAGGTACCCGCGCGGATTGGCGGCCAGCGCCATGGCCGCGGCCTCCCGGTCCGCCGGATAGTTGTCCTTGCCGCCCAGGAAGACGTCGTAGACCCGCGCCGGGTGCGCCTTCGTCGTGTCGATGCGCTCACGGAGTTCCGCGGCGTCCGGGGCGGGTGCGTCGGCGCCCATGTGACCTTCCTCATAAGGCTGTTGATGCGACAAGAAGTCAATGTAGACGGTGTACCGGGGCAGGGGTTGTCGGTGGAGCCGGTTAGCCTCGGTGGGGTGTCCTCACGCATCACCGATCCCGAGCAGCTCAAGGAGCTCCTCGGGATTCCGTTCACCCCCGAGCAGACGGCCTGCATCACCGCGCCGCCCGCACCGCAGGTGATCGTGGCCGGGGCCGGGTCCGGGAAGACCACGGTGATGGCGGCCCGGGTGGTGTGGCTGGTGGGGACCGGCCAGGTGGCACCCGAGCAGGTCCTCGGGCTCACCTTCACCAACAAGGCGGCCGGCGAGCTCGCCGAGCGCGTCCGCAAGGCCCTGATCGCGGCCGGGGTCACCGACCCGGACGTGATCGACCCGGACGACCCCCCGGGCGAGCCCAGCATCTCCACGTACCACGCCTTCGCCGGCCGGCTCCTCACCGAGCACGGGCTGCGCATCGGGCTCGAACCCACCACCCGCCTCCTCGCCGACGCCACCCGCTACCAGCTCGCCGCCCGCGTGCTGCGCGAGGCCCCCGGCCCCTACCCGGCACTGACCAGGTCGTTCCCCACCCTGGTCAGTGATCTGCTGGCCCTGGACGCCGAGCTCGCCGAGCACCTCGTACGGCCCGACCAGCTCGCGGAGCACGACACCGACCTCCTGCGCACGCTCGAATCGGCCCGGCTCACCAACGCCGAACTGCGCAAGGTCCCCGAGACCACCGAGGCCCGTCGCGAACTGCTCCAGCTGACCCGCCGCTACCGCGAGGCCAAGCGGAACCGCGACCTCCTCGACTTCGGCGACCAGATCGCGCTCTCCGCCGAACTGGCGCTCACCCGCCCCGAGGTCGGCGCGATCCTGCGTGACGAGTTCCGGGTCGTCCTGCTCGACGAGTACCAGGACACCTCCGTCGCCCAGCGGCTGCTGCTCTCCGCCCTCTTCGGCCGCGGCCCCGATTCCGCCCCGGGGTCCGATCCCGATTCCGGCCCCGGTTCCGATTCCGGCACCGGCGCGCCCCGGGGGGCGGTCGCGACCGGGCACGCGGTCACCGCCGTCGGCGACCCCTGCCAGGCGATCTACGGCTGGCGCGGCGCCTCCGTCGCCAACCTCGACGACTTCCCGCTCCACTTCCCGCACGCCGACGGCACCCCCGCCACCCGCTACTCCCTCAGCGAGAACCGCCGCAGCGGTGGTCGGCTCCTCCATCTCGCCAACGGCCTCGCCGCCCCGCTGCGCGCCATGCACGAGGGGGTCGAGGCGCTGCGCCCCGCCCCGGGCGCCGAACGCGACGGCATCGTCCGCTGCGCCCTGCTCCGTACCCACGCCGAGGAGATCGACTGGCTCGCCGACTCGATCGCCCACCTGGTGAGGACCGGCAAGGAACCCGGCGAGATCGCCGTCCTGTGCCGGACGGCGGGCGACTTCCCGGAGATCCAGGCCGCGCTCGTGGCCCGTGAGGTCCCGGTCGAGGTCGTCGGCCTGTCCGGGCTGCTGCACCTTCCCGAGGTCGCCGACCTCGTCGCGGTCTGCGAGGTCCTCCAGGACCCCGGGGCCAACGCCTCCCTGGTCCGGCTGCTCACCGGCCCCCGCTGGCGCATCGGCCCCCGCGACCTGGCCCTGCTCGGCCGCCGGGCCCGGCTCCTCGTCCACCGCGCGGCCCACGGCGACGACGAGGACTTCGACCCCGACCGCCGTCTCGCCGAGGCCGTCGAGGGCGTCGACCCGGCCGAGGTGATCTCGCTCGCCGACGCGCTGGACACCTTCCTCGAATCCGGCGGGGAGGAGGACGACGGGCTTCCGTTCTCCGCCGACGCCCGGGTCCGCTTCGCCCGCCTCGCCGCCGAACTGCGCGACCTGCGCCGCTCGCTGGCCGACCCCCTGATGGACGTGCTGCACCGGGTCCTCGCCACCACCGGCCTGGAGGTCGAGCTCTCCGCGTCGCCGCAGGCCCTGGCCGCCCGCCGCCGCGAGACCCTGGGCAACTTCCTCGACGTCGCGGCCCGCTTCTCCGCCGTCGAGGGCGACGCCACCCTCCTCGCCTTCCTCGGCTTCCTGCGCACCGCCGTCCAGTACGAGAAGGGCCTGGACAACGCCCTGCCCGGCGGCGAGAACACCGTCAAGGTCCTCACCGCCCACAAGTCCAAGGGCCTGGAGTGGGACGTCGTCGCCGTGCCCGGCCTGGTCACCGGCCAGTTCCCCAGCGGCCAGTCCCGCGACGCCTGGACCACTCAGGCCAAGGTCCTCCCGCACGCCCTGCGCGGCGACAGGGCCACCCTCCCCGACGTCCACTCCTGGGACGCCAAGGGCCTCAAGGGCTTCAAGGAGGAGATGAAGGAGCACCAGTACACCGAGGAGCTCCGCCTGGGATACGTCACCTTCACCAGGCCCCGCACCCTGCTGCTCGGCTCCGGCCACTGGTGGGGCCCGTCCCAGAAGAAGCCGCGCGGCCCGTCCGGCTTCCTGCACGCGCTGTACGAGCACTGCGCGGCCGGCTACGGCGAGATCGAGGTCTGGGCCGACGAACCGGCCGAGGACGAGGAGAACCCGGTACTCGCGGAGAGGACCGCCGACCAGGCGTGGCCGCTTCCCCTCGACGACCTCGCGCTGACCCGCCGCCGTGCCGCCGCCGACGCGGTGCTGGCACACCTGAAGACCCTGGCCACGACGGCCCCCGCCGACCCGGACCCGTACGCCGGGGAGGCCCCGTTCCCCGACGAGGAGCCCCTCGAGTTCTCCGAGTTCCCGGAACCCCCCGAGTTCCCCGAGCCCCCCGAGTTCCCCGAGCCCTCCGAGTTCCCCGGTCTTCCCGACGAGGAGCTGTACGCCGACGACTGGGACGCCCTGCCGACGCGGCCCCCGGCTCCGGCCCCGTCCGCTCCCGCCCCGTCCGTTTCCGCCCCGCACATCCCCGCCGCCCGCGCCCCCGAGGAGGAACGCCCCGCACCCGCCGGGGAGCGCCGTCTCACCCCCGAGGAGTCCCGCACCCTCGCCTCCTGGGACCGCGACCTCGACGCGCTCACCGGCGAACTGCGGCGCGCCCGCGCCACCGTGCGCGACGTCCTCGTCCCCGCGTCGCTCTCCGCCACCCAGCTGCTGCGCCTCGCCGACGACCCCGACGGCTTCGCCCAGGAGCTGGCCCGCCCGATGCCGCGGCCCCCGCAGCCCGCGGCCCGCCGGGGCACCCGCTTCCACGCCTGGGTGGAGTCCCGCTTCGAGGAGGTGCCGCTGCCCATGCTCGGGCCCGACGAACTGCCCGGCGGCGACGGGAACGAGGCCGAGATCGCCGACGAGCGCGACCTCGCCGAGCTCAAGGAGGCGTTCGAGCGCACCCCGTACGCCCGCCGCACCCCGTACCGCGTCGAGACGCCGTTCCAGATCACCCTGGCCGGGCGGGTGATCCGGGGCCGCATCGACGCGGTGTACCGCACCGGGAACACATACGAGATCGTCGACTGGAAGACCACCCGCACCAACACCGCCGACCCTCTTCAGCTCGCGGTCTACCGCCTGGCCTGGGCCGAGCTGCACGGCCTGCCGCTCACCGACGTCACCGCCACCTTCCTCTACGTGCGCACCGGCGAGATCGCCCGCCCCACCCGCCTCCCGGGCCGGGCCGAGCTGGAGCGCATCCTGCTCGACGAACCGCCCCCGCGGACCTGACCCGCGGACCCGGCCCGCGGACCCGGTCTCAGGACGCGTCGATCAGCAGTTGCGCGCGCGCCGTCGCGAACAGCCTCTGCTGCTCGGCTAGCCCGGCGGGGGTGGCGGCGGTGTCGATGAGCAGCTGGTAGACCCGGCCCGCGGTGCCCGGCACGAAGACCTCGACGCGCTTGCGGGGCCCGCTCTGGCCCGCCCAGTGGTAGTCGATCTCCAGCCAGAGGGCGTCGCGGCCGTTCTGCCGGGTGGTGTGGCGGACGGCCCGGAGACCGGCCATCGACGACCGGGCGGTGTCGCGGTACCAGGCGAGCTGCCCGGAGGCGGCGGCCCCCGAGGTCGCCCCGTACGACGTGTCCCGCTTGACGCTCATCTCGTGCGCGCCGTCCGGGGCGGCCCAGTTGCTCTGGATGTCGTTGCGCCGCGTCCGCGTCCAGCCGTCCGGCACCGCGAACGCGACCGTGAGCCCGGCCTCCTGGACCCGCCGCCAGCCCCGGGGCACGACCGGCGCGGACGGGGCCGACGTACCCGCGGAGGAGCCGGAGGGGCCGGAGGAGTCGGAGGGGCTTGAGGCGTCGGCGGAGCCCGAGTCCGAGGAGTCCGACGAACCGGCCGATGCGTCCGGCGACGGTTCCGCCGACGCCGCGGTGTCCGCCCGCCCGGCGACGCTCCGGTTGGCCGCCGAGCCGCCGACGAGCGGAACCCCGAACACCGCCAGCAGCAGACCGAGCACAGCGGTGATCGCCGAGACCCAGGCCGCCACCTCACCGGCCCGCCGGCCCGGCGGCGTCCCCCCGGCTCCCCCACCCGAACCGCTCATCGCCCCGTCTCCCCCTCGCGGCCGGGCTCCGGGCGCCGTCGCCCGGAGCCGTTCGGCGGAGCCATTCAACCGGAGGAGGAGCCGTCACCGACAGGCGTCCGGCCACCGTGCGTGCGGCGGGCCCCTGCCGCGCACCGCGCGGACCCCACCGGACGAGGCACTAGGCTCAAGGCCATGAGCGACACCCCGGACAGCGCCGTCCGTACGTACACCGAGCAGCACCGCACAGCCTTCCTCGACGACCTCGCCGCCTGGCTGCGCATCCCGTCCGTATCCGCCCAGCCGGAGCACGACGGGGACGTACGGCGCAGTGCCGAGTGGCTGTCCGCCAAGCTCCGGGAGACCGGCTTCCCGGTCGCCGAGATCTGGGAGACGCCCGGCGCTCCCGCGGTCTTCGCCGAGTGGCTGTCCGACGACCCGGACGCCCCGACGGTCCTGGTCTACGGGCACCACGACGTGCAGCCCGCCGCCCTCGAGGACGGCTGGGCCACCGACCCGTTCGAGCCGGTGATCCGCGACGGCCGCATGTACGGACGGGGCGCCGCCGACGACAAGGGGCAGGTGTTCTTCCACACCCTCGGTGTCCGGGCCCACCTCGCCGCCACCGGCCGCACCGCCCCCGCCGTCAACCTCAAGCTCCTGATCGAGGGTGAGGAGGAGTCCGGTTCCCCGAACTTCCGCGCCCTGGTCGAGGAGCGGTCCGCCCGGCTCGCCGCCGACGCCGTGATCGTCTCCGACACCGGCATGTGGAACGAGACGACCCCCACGGTCTGCACCGGCATGCGCGGCCTCGCCGAGTGCGAGATCGAGCTGTACGGCCCCGAGCAGGACATCCACTCCGGCTCGTTCGGCGGCGCGGTCCCCAACCCGGCCACCGCCCTCGCCCGGCTCGTCGCCGCACTGCACGACGCGGACGGCCGGGTCGCGATCCCCGGGTTCTACGACGGCGTGACCGAGCTCACCGACACCGAGCGCGCGCTCTTCGCCGAGCTGCCCTTCGACGAGGACACCTGGCTGCGCACCGCCAAGTCCCGCGCCGCGTCGGGCGAGGCCGGCTACTCCACGCTGGAACGGGTCTGGGCCCGCCCCACCGCCGAGGTCAACGGCATCGGGGGCGGCTACCAGGGCGCCGGCAGCAAGACGATCATCCCGTCCTCCGCCATGGTGAAGATCAGCTTCCGGCTGGTCGCGGGCCAGGACCCCGACCACGTCCAGCAGGTGGTCCGGTCCTGGGCCGGGGCACAGGTCCCGGCCGGTGTCCGGCACCGGATCTCCTTCGCCCCGGCCACCCGCCCCTGTCTGACCCCGCTGGACCACCCCGCCCTGCAGGCCGTGGCCCGCGCCATGGGACGGGCCTTCGGCCAGAAGATCCTCTTCACCCGGGAAGGGGGCTCGGGCCCCGCCGCCGACCTCCAGGACGTGCTCGGCGCACCCGTCCTCTTCCTGGGCATCTCCGTACCGTCCGACGGCTGGCACGCCCCCGACGAGAAGGTCGAGCTCGACCTCCTGTTCAAGGGCGTGGAGACGACCGCGCACCTCTGGGGCGAGCTGGCCGCCGCACTCCGCTGAATCCTCTGAACACCCGATCCATCCCGGGGGAGTAGGAAGCACCTGTGAGCACCTTCGACAACGCCATCGCGGACCGTCCCATCGGTCTCACCGCGCCCAGCGGCATCGACCGCGCGGCGCACCACCGCCTCGACGAGGCGTGGCTGGCCGCCGCGTGGAGCCACCCGACCACCCGCGTGTTCGTCGTCTCCGGCGGCCAGGTGCTGATCGACGACACGGCCGAGGGCGGCACGGAGATCGTCATGACCCCGGCCTTCGAGGCCCCGATCACCGAGACCCACCGGTACTTCCTCGGCACCGACGGGGACGGCGTCAGCTACTTCGCGCTCCAGAAGGACTCCCTGCCCGGCCGCATGGACCAGCCCGCCCGCCCGGCCGGCCTGCGCGAGGCCGGTCTGCTGCTCGGCCCGCGCGACGCGGGGCTGATGGCGCACGCGGTGGCGCTGGAGAACTGGCAGCGCCTGCACCGCTTCTGCTCGCGCTGCGGCGAGCGCACGGTCATCGCGGCGGCCGGTCACATCCGCCGCTGCCCGGCCTGCGGCGCCGAGCACTACCCGCGCACCGACCCGGCGGTCATCATGCTGGTGACGGACGAGAAGGACCGCGCCCTGCTGGGCCGCCAGGTGCACTGGCCCGAGGGCCGCTTCTCGACGCTCGCGGGCTTCGTCGAGCCGGGGGAGTCGATCGAGCAGTCCGTGGCGCGCGAGGTGTTCGAGGAGGCGGGGGTCACGGTCGGCGAGGTCGAGTACGTCGCCAGCCAGCCCTGGCCGTTCCCCTCCAGCCTGATGCTCGGCTTCATGGCCCGCGCCACCTCCTCCGAGATCAACGTGGACGGCGAGGAGATCGAGGAGGCCCGCTGGTTCTCCCGCGAGGACCTGACCGCCGCCTTCGAATCGGGCGAGATCCTGCCGCCGTACGGCATCTCGATCGCGGCGCGGCTGATCGAGCTCTGGTACGGCAAGCCGCTCCCGAAGCCGGGCAGCATCGGCTGACGCACGACCGGACCGGGCCGGTCCCACGACCGGGGACCGGGGCGGGCGCTCCCCCGGACGCGTACGGGAACGCCCCCTCCGCGACCGGAGGGGGCGTTCCCGGAGGAGCTTCCCTCCGGCCGGGGGAGCGGTGGAACCGCAGGAGCCGCGGGATCAGGCGGCGAGCGCCTGCTTCACCTGCGCCAGGGACGGGTTCGTCATGACGGCCTCGGCACCCGTGGAACCGACCACCAGGACGGTGGGAACGGTCTGGTTGCCCCCGTTGGCCTTCTCGACGAAGGCCGCGGACTCCGGGTCCTGCTCGATGTTGATCTCGTTGTACGCGATGCCCTCACGGTCCATCTGGCTCTTGAGCCGACGGCAGTAGCCGCACCACGTGGTGCTGTACATCGTCACAGTGCCCGGCATGTCTTCGTGCTCCTCTGGCTCGTCCGTCTTCTCGTTCTCTTCGCAGTCTCATCCGTCGTGCGGAGAAGCTGGAAAGCGCGCCACCGCGGAACGCGGCACCGCCCGGAAGGGGAACGTACGCGAGCCGACCACCATTCCCTCCACCACCCCCCAGCCGCACCGCCGTACCACCCCCAGCCGCACTGCCGCACTGCCGCACCGCCGCACCGCCGTACCGGTCGGCACGGTTCGGCCGGCTCGGCGCGGGCACGGCGTGGCATGGCACGGGCACGGGCACGGGCACGGATACGGCTCGGCGCGGGCAACGGCTCGGCGGTACGACGAATGCGGCCCCCTGTGGACAACCTCCGCGTCCGTCTCCTGCGACCTGGCAGCATGGCGGGGTGACAGCAGCAACGCATTCCCCCCTCTTCCCGCAGGTCCCCGAGTCGGCCGACGCCGTGCTCGACGGCCTGGACCCCGAGCAGCGCGAGGTCGCCACGGCCCTGCACGGCCCGGTGTGTGTGCTGGCCGGAGCCGGTACGGGCAAGACGCGTGCGATCACCCATCGCATCGCCTACGGGGTGCGCGCGGGGATACTCCAGCCGACGAGCGTGCTCGCCGTCACGTTCACCAACCGGGCCGCGGGCGAGATGCGGGGACGGCTGCGCCAGCTCGGCGCGAGCGGCGTGCAGGCACGGACGTTCCACTCCGCCGCCCTGCGTCAGCTCCAGTACTTCTGGCCGAAGGCCGTCGGGGGCGACCTGCCCCGGCTGCTGGAGCGCAAGGTCCAGCTCGTCGCCGAGGCCGCGGCCCGCTGTCGCATCCGCCTCGACCGCAACGAGCTGCGGGACGTCACCAGCGAGATCGAATGGTCCAAGGTCACCCAGACCGTTCCCGCCGACTACCCGGCCGCGGTCGCCAAGACCCAGCGCGACGCCCCCAGGGACCCGGCCGAGATCTCCCAGATCTACGCGACGTACGAACAGCTGAAGCGCGACCGCTCGGTGATCGACTTCGAGGACGTGCTGCTGCTCACCGTCGCCATCCTCCAGGACCGGCACGACATCGCCGACCACGTCCGCCGCCAGTACCAGCACTTCGTCGTCGACGAGTACCAGGACGTCAGCCCGCTCCAGCAGAGGCTGCTCGACCTCTGGCTCGGCGACCGGGACAACCTCTGCGTCGTCGGTGACGCCAGCCAGACGATCTACTCCTTCACCGGAGCCACCCCCGACCACCTGCTGAACTTCCGCACCCGCCACCCCGGCGCGACGGTCGTCAAACTCGTCCGGGACTACCGCTCCACACCCCAGGTCGTCCACCTGGCCAACGGACTGCTCGGCCAGGCCCGGGGCCGCGCCGCGGAGCACCGGCTCGAACTGATCTCACAGCGCGACCCCGGCCCCGAGCCCGCCTACACGGAGTACGCCGACGAGCCCGCGGAGGCCGAGGGCACCGCCCGCCGCATCCGCGACCTGATCGCGGCGGGCGTCCCGGCCGGTGAGATCGCCGTGCTCTACCGGGTCAACTCCCAGTCCGAGGTCTACGAGCAGGCCCTGGCCGACGCGGGCGTGCCGTACCAGCTGCGGGGCGCGGAGCGTTTCTTCGAACGGGCCGAGGTGCGGGAGGCGGGCGTCGCCCTGCGCGGCGCGGCCCGCGCGGGGAGCAACGACTCCCTGCTCGACGACGCGGAGGGGCTGCCCTCGGAAGTGCGCGCGGTGCTCTCCACCAAGGGCTGGACCCCGGAACCGCCCGCCGGCTCCGGCGCGGTGCGGGACCGCTGGGAGTCCCTGGCCGCCCTGGTCCGGCTCGCCGAGGACTTCGAACGGGCCAAGCCGGGCGCCACGCTCTCCGACCTGGTGGCGGAGCTCGACGAACGGGCCGCCGCCCAGCACGCACCCACGGTCCAGGGGGTCACGCTCGCCTCGCTGCACTCCGCGAAGGGCCTGGAGTGGGACGCCGTGTTCCTGGTCGGACTGACCGAGGGCATGATGCCGATCGCCTACGCCAAGACCGACGAGCAGGTCGAGGAGGAGCGCCGGCTGCTGTACGTCGGCGTCACCCGGGCCCGACTGCACCTCACGCTGTCCTGGTCGCTCTCCCGCTCGCCCGGCGGCCGCGCCGGACGGCGGCCCAGCCGCTTCCTGAACGGGCTGCGTCCCGGCTCGGCAGCCCTCGGCTCGCGGCGCGGCTCGCCGGTGGCCACCGGCGGGATCGAGAGGGGCCACCAGAACCAGGGCCAGGGCCCGGTCGCCAGACGCGGCCGACGCGGCCCCGCCCGGTGCCGGGTCTGCGGCAGGACCCTCACCGACGCGGGCGAGATGAAGCTGATGCGCTGCGACGACTGCCCCTCGGACATGGACGAGGCGCTGTACGAGCGGCTGCGCGACTGGCGGGCGGTCAGGGCGAGGGAGATCGGCCAGCCCGCGTACTGCGTGTTCACCGACAAGACACTGATGGCGATCGCCGAGGCCGTGCCCGGCAGCGAGGGCGAGCTGGCCGGGATCTCCGGCGTCGGTGTGCGGAAGCTGGACCGGTTCGGGACCGCGGTCCTGGCCATCTGCGCAGGTGGGACGGTGGATGAAGTGCTCGGGGAGGCCGGTGACGAGAGCTGAGGAAAACTCGTCGAAAAAATAGTTTGCGCGCGCCCCAGTCATCACCATAGGTTCTTAACCACGGAAACAGCGGCTTCTCTGAAGTCCTGGTTCTGTGCTGTACTTATCCGAATACGCAGGACCGGTTCGCCGGTCCCCTGGACGCCGAGAGGAGGCGATTGAAGTGATCAGCATCATCAAGACCAACGAACTGACCGATCTTTCCGTCGTCTCCGCCTGCTCGCTCGGCCTCGCCTGCTCCTCTGAGTCCTCGCTCCGTGGCACCGGTCTGTCCGGCATTCCTGCCGTCAGCCTGGTGGCTCCGGCGAGCCTCCCCGTCCGGGAGCGCAATGAGCGACCGGCTCAGGCACCGGCAGCAGCAGTAGCGAAGGGACAGGCCCAGGCCTATGCCTTTGCCGCCGTCGGTGCGGGAGCGGAATTCGGCACCAAGAAGCAGATGAAGCACCACACGATGTGGGCCTTCCGTGGGCCTGAACCCTGGAGTCATCCAGCCTGATCCACCATCAGGCCGGCGCCTTCAGGGCCGCGGAACCCCACTCGGGATCCGCGGCCCTTTTGTTTTGTCCGAACGGACGAGACAGGTGAAGGGGCCTCGGGACAAGAAACACCCGGTACCAGCCGCCACCCGGTCAACAGGCCGGAACGAACAGACGAGGACACCACCCACCGTGCAACTCGAAGCGCACGCCCCGTCCGTACCGCCTTCCGACACGATCTCCCCGCCCGGCCTCACGGAGGACTCCACCTTGCTTCCCCTCACCGCGCTCACCGCGCTCGACGACGCCATCGAGAACCTCGGCGTACCCGTTCCGTGCCGCTCCTACGACCCGGAGGTCTTCTTCGCCGAGTCGCCCGCCGACGTCGAGTACGCCAAGTCCCTCTGTCGCACCTGCCCGCTCGTCGAGGCCTGCCTCGCGGGCGCCAAGGAGCGTCGTGAGCCGTGGGGCGTCTGGGGCGGTGAGCTCTTCATCCAGGGTGTTGTCGTTGCTCGCAAGCGGCCGCGTGGTCGTCCGCGCAAGAACCCGGTCGCAGCGTGATCGCCGACCTGGGGGTCACGGCCCCCAAGCCCATGAAGCGCATCGGAACCATCGACCGTCCCCACACCCACGATCCCCGAAATCAGGCCCCCATGTCCGTCCCCACGAATGAGCCCATCGGCTCCGCAACACCGAACGTCACGATCATCGGCGCGAACGACTCGCGTCAGAACAGGACCCGCGAGATGCAACTCATCCCAGAAGCCCTGGCGCGTGCTCATATGCACGACCGCATGAGGGAAGCCGACACGCAACGCCAGGCCGTGCGCCTGGTGACCGCGCGTCGGATGCAGCGCAGGGCCGAGCGCGCCTCGATGCGCGCCCGCCGCGCGCTGGCCATGGCCGTCATGCACTAGCCAGGTCGACAGCAGCACCCGCCGCCGGGCAACCGCTCCGCCCGACGGCGAACAGCACCCACAGTCAGTACCCCTTCCGCGGGGCCGGTCCGGACGGACCGGCCCCGCGGTCGTGCCATACCCGACCGAGCCGGACGCCGGCGCCGCCGGGCCGGTGCCGCCGCGTGGTGCCGCCGTGCGGTGCCGAGCGGCGCGACGGCACCGGGGTTATCGTCACGACGTGGACGAGGAGACCCATCACCCGATTCAGCAGCCCGCCCAGCAGTCCGCCCGGAGCGACGAGACCACGGTCGTCTGTGCCCTGTGCGGCGCCTCCGCCGACAGCGGGAGCACACCGCCGACCTGGATCTGTTCCGTGGAGAACGGCCGACGCCAGTACTTTTGCGACCAGTGCGCCCGCACCCACATCAGGGCGATCGAAAGCCGTCTCGACTCCAGTTGGTGGTGACCCACCCGGCGCCCCGCTCAACAGCATCCCGCCAAGCGGCACCCCGGCCGACGGCATCCCGCCGGAGGGGCCCCGCCCCCGGGCCGGAACGCGCCCGCGAGAAAGGCACCTGCCAGCAGGCACCTGCCGGGAACGCGCCGGTCGGGGCCGCGCCGGCCAGGAACGCATTCGGCGGGAACACGTCCGTGGCATCGCCCCGGCCTAAGCGCCCGTGGGCGCGTCCTTCACCAGCTCCGGTGTCACGTCCTCCCGCTCGTCCTCCACCGGCTCCCGCTCCGCGTCCTCCTCGTACTCCGGCAGGAAGCCCGGCAGCCAGGCTTCGAGCTCGTCACGCAGCCGTACCGTCGCACCCAATTGGCACAGCACCCCGATCGTGCTCAACGTCACCCGGTGTATCAGGAGATAGTCGGGCGGCAGGTTCAGCTGCTTGCCGAGCTGATGCGCGGGGGAGCGGAGGTCCGCGAACTGGGCCGCCTGGGCGCGCAACCAGCTCCGGGTGAAGGTGAACTCCTCCACCTGCGTCGGTTCGATGATGGGCAGGAGGTATTCGAGCACCGCGTCCGGGTCGAGGTCGACCGACTCCTTGACGAACCCCTCCTCGCGCAACAGCTCGTAGACCGCCGCCGCCTCACCCTCCAGCGCCAGCCGCAGGGAGTCGCCGATCGGCTGCGGCAGACCACCCGGCAGCCGGTCCACCGTTCCGAAGTCCAGCACCCCGAGCCGCCACCGGTTCTCCTCGCCGTCCTCCTCGCCCGTCCCCTCGTCCGGGGGAAGCAGCCGGAAATTGCCCGGATGCGGATCGGCGTGCAGCAGACCGGTGCGGGCGGGCCCCGAGAAGAGGAACCGCGCGAGCAACTGACCGGCCCGGTCCCGTTGCTCCGGTGTGCCCCCGGCGATCACGTCGGCCAGCGGAACACCGTCCATCCACTCCGTCACCAGCACCTGGTCGGACTGGTACACCACTCCGGGGATCACGACGTCGGGATCGCCGGCGAACTCCTCGGCGTGGTCCTGCTGCGACCGTGCCTCCTGCTCGTAGTCCAGCTCCTCCGAGACCCGGTCGCGCAGTTCCGTGATGAGCGGCTTGATGTCCATGCCCGGGATCAGCGGGCCGAGCACCCGGGCGAATCTGCTGAGCTGGGTCAGATCCGAGAGCAGGGCCTCCCCGGCACCCGGATACTGCACCTTCACCGCGACATCCCGCCCGTCGTGCCACACCGCCCGGTGCACCTGACCGATCGAGGCGGCCGCCGACGGCGTGTCCGCGAATTCGAGGAACAGCTCCCGCCAGTTCTCGCCGAGCCGCTCCTCCAGCACCGCGTGGACGGTGCCGCTGGGCATGGGGGGCGCGGCCTCCTGGAGTTTGGTGAGCGCAGCCCGGTACGGACCGGCGACCTCCTCGGGCAGCGCCGACTCGAAGACGGACAGGGCCTGCCCCAGCTTCATCGCCCCGCCCTTCAGTTCGCCCAGGACCTTGAACAACTGGTCCGCGGTGCGCTGCTGGACCTCCCGGGCGACCAGTTCCGCGGACTTCCCGCCGATCCGCTTGCCCAGGCCCCACGTGGCGCGACCGGCGAACCCCAAGGGCAGGGCGGCCAACTTGGCGGTACGGGTGACCGCTTTCCGGGGAAGATCAGACATGAGCCCCTCCAAATCCCAGACTGCCGTGCCGGGCGCGGCTGTTACCCGGCCATTGTGTCGTGCGTGGTTCCGGCCCCGGAGGAGCACTCCCCTTCAATGTGCCCGGCCGCTCCACAGGAGCAGTCGGGATGCGCTCCGATCTGCTCGGACCGCCAGTCCAGCAACGGCAGCGCCGCTTCCCAGCGCGTCCCGGTGCTCGCGGGCAACTCCCCGTCCAGGAAGGACAACGCGTGGGCGGCCGCCAACCCGGCCACCGCCGTCGCCAGACCCAGGTCACAGGCCTGCACGGCGGCCCGCCGCCCGGACCGCCACTGGGACAGCATCCTGGGCCACTGCTCGTCCCCGTCCGCGCGGTTCAGCTCCAGGCATCCCGCGCAGGCGGTGCCCCCGGGCAGAACCAGCGGCCCGACCACTCCCGTCGCCTCCATCACCCCCGCGTAGAGATGAGGAGTGCCCGACGTGATCCACGGTTCGGACGGACGCGGGTCGGGGGCGTACACCGCGAGGCCGTCGCGCGGGGCGACCACGATCAGCGAGAGTCCCGGCTCGCCACCCGACGGGGAACCCGCCGACTCCGTGGTCCGGGGCGTCGCGCCGATGGCGGATCTGCGCACCAACTGCCGGGCCGCGGTGTCCCGGCGCTCACCGACGGATGCCGGAGGAAGCCCGCCGGGCGAGACGTCCCACGGCTCCGTGTGCCCACCGTCCAGAACCTCCACCCGGCCCACCCCGGCCCCCGACAGCACCGCCGCGATCGCGGCACCGACCCGGCCCGCGCCCCGTACCTGGACCCGCATGGCCCGGCGGGCCGCCATCCGCCGCATCCCGCCGCCCGGTTCGGGATGGACGACGGAGAGCGATGCCAGGTCCGGGCGGTGCCGCTCCAACGCACCGGGCCGGCTCCGCAACGCCTCGGTCTCCGGGCCGGCGGCCCGCACGTCGTCGATCAGCCCGGCGCTCGCCAAGCGGTTCACCAGCATGTCCACCTGATGTTCCGACAGGTCCAGCGTGCGGGCCTCCTCGTGCAGCAGCGGCAGACCGCGCGTCCCGTCGAGCAGTTCCAGAAAACTGCCCGTGGCGATATCCAGCGGGCCGAACTTCACCGCATGAGCATGGGTCACCCCGAATTGCACGGTGCCCCGGCCGCGCCATGCACGGCGCAGTGCGGGTTTCAACATCGGATGCACGACTACCCCCGGTCTGTGTTCCTCGGTCTCTGTGCGTGGGCCGCGGCCCGGATCTTCGCGAGATCCGTTGTCAGAATGCGGCCCGGCGCCGAAGCGTGCGGAAAGTTGTCCACAGGCAGGGGGTATTAGTCATTCAAATGGTGCGTGCTGTGGCGTGGATCGGACACGAACCGTTCCGGAGGCGGGACTTCCCCCACCGATACCGGGTAACGTCGTGGCGTGCCCGCCGACCCGTCGCCCGGAATCGCCGGGGAGACCTCCGCGAGCGGCGCCGGAACCCGGCGGCGCGACGCTCCGGACCGTCCGCCCCGTGCCTCGGCGACGAGCGCGGTCGAGGTCCGCAGGAGCAGCCGCCGCAGCAGAACGGTCTCCGCGTACCGCGAGGGCGACCGCACCATCGTGCTCATCCCGGCCCGGATGTCGGAGGCCGAGGAGCAGCGCTGGGTCGGGGTGATGCTCGACCGGCTCGCGGCGCAGGAGAGCAGGCGCGTCCTCGGCGACGGCGAGCTGGCCGAGCGCGCCGAGCGGCTGTCCGCCCAGTACTTCGAGGGCCGGGCCAGGCCGGTGTCGGTGCGTTGGGTGACCAACCAGAACACCCGATGGGGGTCCTGCACCCCGGCGGAGGGCAGCATCCGTCTGTCGCACCGCTTGCAGGGCATGCCCGAGTACGTCGTCGACTACGTACTGGTCCATGAGCTGGCCCACCTGCTCGTTCCCGGTCACGGCCCCCGTTTCTGGCGGCTGCTGGAGGCGTACCCCCGCACCGAGCGGGCACGCGGTTATCTGGAGGGCGTGGTGGCGGCCGACCGGCTGCCGCAGTTGCCGGCCGCACGCGGTGAGTGACATACGGCGATTCCGTACCAGGTGTGTACCGGCTTAGCTCAATGCCGGAGTTTGCGGTTAGCCTGGCGCGACGCATTCACATTCGGGATGGGGGACGGTCGTTACGCATGGCCAGGGAATTCCAACGCGGCCACAAGGCCAAGATCAGCGATCTCACGCCGGGGACAGACCTGTACGTAGGTGTGCAGATCGCCGGGTCGGGACTGACCTTCGACATCAGTTGCTTCGGTCTCGACGCCGAGGAGCGACTCTCCGACGACCGGTATTTCATCTTCTTCAATCAGCCTAAATCGCCCGAGGAGTCCATTCAGCTCCTCGGTGCCCAGGCAGGCGACACCGAGTCGTTCCGCGTCACCCTGGACCGCATTCCGGCGAACATCCACAAGCTGTCGTTCACCGCGACGATCGACGGGGCCGGGCAGATGTCCCAGATCGGCCCCGGGTACATCCGGGTCGTCGCCGGTGGCGAGGAGGTCGTCAGGTACGCCTTCAACGGCTCGGAATTCAGCACCGAGCGCGCGGTGATGCTGGGCGACTTCTACCTGAAGGACGTCTGGCGCTTCGCCGCCGTCGGCCAGGGCTTCGACGGCGGCCTCGAAGCGCTGCTGAAGAACTTCGGCGGCGAGGTCGCCGAGGAGGAGCCCGCCGCTCCCCAGCCGCAGGCCGCCGCCCCGTCGTTCGCCCCGCCCGCCCAGGCAGCCGTGCCGGCCCCCGCCCCGTCCTTCGGCGCCCCGGCGGCCCCGCAGGCCCCCCAGCCGGCTCCGTCCTTCGGGGCTCCGGTCGGGCAGACCCCGCCCCCCGCGCCGCCGCAGCAGCAGATGCACAGCGCACCGACGATGGCCGCGCCGCTGGCGCCGCAGGGTGGCGCGGTTCCGCCCGCGCCCGCGCCGGCCGCTCCGTACGGGCAGCCGCCGCAGCAGCCCCAGCAGCCGCAGTTCGGCCAGGTCCCCGGCCAGCCCGCGCCCGCCGCCCCGTACGGACAGCAGGCCCCTGCGCCCTACGGGCAGCAGCCTCCCGCCCCGTACGGGCAGCAGCCGCCGGGAATGCCGGGAATGCAGCCTCCGGGGATGCCGGGAATGCAGCCGCCCGGCATGCCGCAGGGCGTGCCCCAGGGCATGCCGCAGGCCGGTGCCGGTCTCCAGGCGGCGCTCCAGCCCTACAAGGAGACGGCCACCGGCCAGCGCTGGACCCCGCAGAACCAGCAGCTCATGCGGGTCGACCTCTCCATGGGCGGCACGCCCGTGCTCGCCCGTCAGGGCAGCATGGTGATGTACCAGGGCAAGGTCGACTTCAGCTACAAGGGCGCCGGCTTCGCGGGCCGCATCGTCGGCAACTCCACCGGCCAGGAGATGCAGCTGATGCGCTGCACCGGCCGCGGGCAGCTCTTCCTCGCGGAGGACGGCTCCCACCTGCACGCCATCGAGCTCCAGGGCGACGGGATCTGCGTCTCGGCGGAGAACGTCCTCGCCTTCGACGAGACCCTGCAGTACGAGGTCCGCAGGGTCGAGGGCCACGGAATCCCCGGCGGAGCCCTGTTCACCATGCAGTTCCAGGGCACCGGCACGATCATCGTCAAGACCCGCGGCGTCCCCGTCGTCCTGCCCGTCACGCCGACCACCTTCGCCGACTGCAACGCCGTCGTGGCCTGGTCGTCCGCGTCCCAGGTGATCATCTCCAGCCAGGTCCGGCTGCGCCGCAACGCGTACCCGGGACACAGCGGGGAGACCGTGAACCTCCAGTTCCGGGGCGCCCCCGGCAACTTCATCGTCGTCCAGCCCTACGAGGTCTGAGGGAGCCCGTCATGAACCAGCAACTCGCGGGCTTCGCCCCGACCCCCGTCACGGCCCGGATGGAGAACCACGGCCGCACGATGCTCAAGGTCGCCATGGCCACCGGCCAGGACCTCTACGCACGTACCGGCTCGATGGTCGCGTACGAGGGCTTCATCCAGTACGAGCCCAACCCGCCCGCCGTCCGCCAGGTCGCCTCCCAGTGGATCACCGGCGAGGGCGCGCCGATCATGAAGTGCTCCGGCGACGGGCTGCTCTACCTCGCCGACTACGGCGCCGACGTGGTCGTCATCAACCTCAACAACGACTCCCTCTCGGTCAACGGCACCAACGTCCTGGCCTTCGACGGCCACCTCACCTGGGGCGTCGAGCGGGTCAAGGGCCTCGCCAAGTTCGCGGGCCAGGGCCTGTGGAACGTCTGCATCTCCGGCACCGGCTGGGTCGCCATCACCTCGCGCGGCACACCGATCGTCGTCGACTGCGGACGCGGCGAGGACGAGACCTACGTCGACCCGGACGCCCTCGTGGCGTGGTCCCCGAACCTCAAGGTGAAGGGCAAGCGCAGCTTCAAGGCGTCCTCGCTCATCGGCCGGGGCAGCGGCGAGGCCTACCAGATGGCCTTCTCCGGCCAGGGCATCGTCGTCGTACAGCCGAGCGAGGACAGTACCGACCGCCTGCGGGTCCGGAACTGAGGGGGAGGGAAACACCATGCAGAGTCCGCTTTTCAGTTACACGGAACAGCAGTCCCAGGACCGGTACGCCATCCAGAACCCGCAGCTCCTGCGGGTCTCGCTGACCGGCCACGACGACGTGCTCGCCCGCAAGGGCGCCATGGTCGCCTACCAGGGGCTGATGGAGTTCGACGGCGAGTACCAGTCGAACAGCCAGCGCCGCGCCCGCGCGAACACCGGTGAGGGCCTCGACCTGATGCGCTGCTCCGGGCAGGGCACCGTCTTCCTCGCCAACCTGGCGCAGTACATCCACATCGTGGACGTCGACCACGACGGCCTCACGGTGGACAGCGCCTACGTCCTGGCGCTGGACTCCGCGCTGCACACCGAGGTCATCGCGGTGGACAGCCAGTACGGCATCTCGGGCACCGGCAAGTACCAGCTCAACATCTCCGGCACCGGCAAGGTCGCTCTGATGACCTCGGGCCAGCCGCTGATGATGCAGGTCACCCCGGACAAGTACGTCAACGCCGACGCCGACGCCATCGTCGCCTGGTCCAGCTCGCTGCGGGTGCAGATGCAGGCCCAGACGCACTCCTCCGGTGTGTGGCGCCGACGCGGCAACACCGGTGAGGGCTGGGAGCTCAGCTTCCTCGGTCAGGGCTTCGCCCTGGTACAGCCCAGCGAGGTGCTGCCCCCGCAGAACCAGCAGATCGGCCAGGGCATCCGGGCCCAGTACGGCATGGGCCAGCAGGGCGCCCACGGCCAGAACCAGAACAACGCCTGGAACTGATCCGCGGCACGAAGTGGGTGGGGGCGGCCTCCTCGGAGACCGCCCCCACCCATTTCCGCGTGCGTGCCGTCGTCCTAGCCGCGCCGCTCCAGCGCCGCGCGGGCCAGCTCCGTCAGCCTGATGACCGACGCGTCGGCCACCGAGGCGACCTCGTCGTACGCGAACCAGCGCAGGTCCAGCGACTCGTCGCTGATCTGCTCCGTCGCGCCCGAGGGCGCCAGCGCCACGTACTGCACGTCCATGTGCCAGTGGCAGGGAGCGGGGATCGGGTGGCGGTCCAGCGTCACCGGGCCGCCCGGGAGCAGCGTCAGACCGCTGACGCCGGACTCCTCGGACGCCTCCCGGAGAGCCGCGGCGGCCAGCGAGGCGTCCTGCGGCTCGCAGTGGCCGCCCATCTGTAGCCACATCCGCAGCTTGCGGTGGAGGGTGAGCAGCACCCGGCCGCGCTCCGGATCGACGACCAGGGCGCTGGCCGTCAGATGACCGGCCCCGCAGGCCTTCCACATGCCGTCGGGGTGTTCCGCCAGATGATCGAGGTAGAGCCGGCGCAGCTCGTCCTGGGCCGGGTCGGCCCGCTGCTCGTACTCCTTCAGCACGAGCACGGCGTCGTCGTACAGGCTCACCGCTCGGTGTCGCCCTTGTTGTCGTCGCGGCCCTCGGCGCCGTCGGTGTCGTCCCCGTCGTCCGCGGCGGGCTTCTGCGTGCCCTGGGTTCCCTGCGCGGCCTCGCCGAGCATCTTGTCCAGCTCGGAGAAGTCCAGCTGCTCGTGGTGCACGAAGCCGTCGGGATCGTCCAGGTCCTGGGCCGTCGGCAGCATGTCGGGGTGCTCCCACAGGGCGTCGCGCCCGTCGAGACCGCGCGCGTCGGTGAGGGACGCCCACAGCCGCGAGGCGTCGCGCAGCCGTCGCGGGCGCAGCTGCAGACCGATGAGCGTGGCGAACGTCTGCTCGGCCGGACCACCGGAGGCACGGCGCCTGCGCATCGTCTCGCGCAGCGCGTCCGCCGAGGTCAGACGGGACTTCGCGGCCTCGTGGACCACGGCGTCGACCCAGCCCTCGACCAGCGCGAGCGCCGTCTCCAGCCGGGCCAGGGCGGCCTTCTGCTCCGGCGTGTCCTCCGGCTGGAACATGCCCTGCTGAAGGGCGTCCTGCAGCTGCTCGGGCTGCGACGGGTCGAACTGGCCGACCACGTCCTCCAGCTTGCTGGTGTCGACCTTGATGCCGCGCGCGTACCCCTCGACGGCACCGAACAGGTGCGAGCGCAGCCACGGGACGTGGGCGAAGAGCCGCTGGTGGGCGGCCTCGCGAAGGGCCAGGTACAGCCGCACCTCGTCCTGCGGGACGCTGAGGTCCTTGCCGAACCTCTCGACGTTCAGCGGAAGGAGCGCGGCCTTGCCCGCCGGGCCCAGCGGCAGCCCGATGTCGGTCGAACCGACGACCTCACCGGCCAGCACGCCGACGGCCTGCCCGATCTGCTGGCCGAACATAGCGCCGCCCATCGACCGCATCATGCCGATCAGCGGGCCGGCCATCGCCTGCATCTCCTCGGGCAGCACGTCGCCCATGGCGAGACCGACGCGCTCGGCCACCGGGTCGACCAGCTTCTGCCAGGCGGGCAGGGACGCCTCGACCCACTCCGCCCGGCTCCACGCCACGGTCGAGACCGAACCGGAGGGCAGCGACGTCACGCCGTCCAGCCACAGGTCGGCCAGGCGCAGCGCCTCGTCGACCGCGGACCGCTCGGTCGGACCGACGCTGGCGTCCTTGGTGCCGTCCGGCGTGCCCTGCGAGACCGTCTGGCGGGCGATCTGCTTGGCCATGTCCCAGTTCACGGGACCGCCCTCGTAGCTCAGCATCTGGCCGAGCTGCTGGAAGGCGGCGCCCAGGTCGTTGGGGTTCATCGTGCCGAACATCGCCGCGAACGGATTCTCACCGCCCGCGCCGGGCCCGAAGCCGAACGGGTTCGCAGGCCCGCCCGAACCCTGCCCACCTCCGGTGGGGTCCTTCTTCTTGCCCTCGTCGCCGTTCTCCGGCTCCTCCGGCGGAAGGCCGAATCCGAATGGGGTGTCACTCACGGGTTTCCTCGGCTCGTAGGGCCGCCGGCTCGAACCGGCGGCGACTGCCCGACATCACCATCCAGCGTAGACACCAAAAGTCCGCTCAGGGCCTCAGTGCTCCGTCGGGGCCCGCCCTGCGGCAGGATGGACGCCACCTGGTACGCACGCGTCACTCGGGTACGTACTGAAGACAACCGCTGGAGACGCCCGGTGAGTTCCCCAGACCCTCAGGTTCGCGCAGCGCGAAACCCGTCCGACCCCTCGACCGAGAGCAAACCCGCAAAGAGCCCTTCCAGAAGCCGTGGCCCCGTCGTCGCGATCACCGGAGCCGCCGGCGGCGTGGGCGAGCTGCTCACCGCGCGCCTCGCGGCGTCCGAGGAGATCAAGCAGGTCATCGCCATCGACGAGCGCCGCGGCGAGGTGTCCGAGGCGACCTGGCACCTCCTCGACGTCCGCGACCCCGCCATCGCTGAGAAGCTGCGCGGCGCGGACGTCGTGGTGCACCTGGCGCTCGACCTCGACCTGGAGACCGACCCCGCGGCCCGCACCGCCTACAACGTGCGCGGCACCCAGACCGTGCTGACGGCCGCCGCGGCCGTCGGCGTCCACCGGGTCGTGCTGTGCACGTCGGCGATGGTCTACGGGGCGCTGCCCGACAACGACATTCCGCTCGCCGAGGACGCCGAGCTTCGGGCCACGGCCGAGGCCACCGGTGTCGGCGACCTCCTGGAGATCGAGCGGCTCGGCCGCCGCGCGCCCCGCGCCCACCCCGGACTCAACGTGACCGTGGTCCGGCCCACCGTCCTGGTCGGCGGCACGGACACCGCGCTGACCCGCTACTTCGAGTCGCCGCGTCTCCTGGTCGTCGCCGGATCGCGTCCGGCCTGGCAGTTCTGCCACGTCGACGACCTGGTCACGGCCCTGGAGTACGCCGCACTGGAGAAGATCGACGGCGAGTTCGCGGTCGGCTGCGACGGCTGGCTGGAACAGGAGGAGGTCGAGGAGCTCAGCGGCGTCCGCCGGATGGAACTGCCCTCCGCCGTGGCCCTGGGCGCAGCCGCCCGGCTGCACCGGATCGGTCTCACCCCGTCACCGGCGGGCGACCTGGCGTACACGATGCACCCCTGGGTGGTCAGCGTGAGCCGGCTGCACGACGTGGGCTGGCGCCCGGCCTGGACCAACGAGGAGGTGCTCGCCGCGCTCCTCGAAGAGGTCGAGGGCCGGCACACCGTCGCCGGACGCCGACTCGGCCGCAAGGACGCCACCGCGGCGGGCGCCGCCGGTGCGACCGTGGCACTGCTGGGCACCGCCGCGCTGGTCCGCCGCGCCCGCAAGGCCCGCCGCCGCATCTGAGCGGGGCGGGCCCGCGCGCCCTCCCGGACACGCACCCCTCCGGGGTGCTGTAGAAGGCTCCAAGGCCGGGGGCGGCCCGCCGGTGGAAAACGCCATTACGCGCTGTCGGTGCCGTACGGCACCATGGGTCGCATGGCTCCCACTCACGACCACCCCGGCGAGCAGGCGTCGACGGACCCCGTCCGGCTGCTGGAGATCCGCGACACGCCGCTGTCCGTCGACGAGGTCTTCCGGGCCGTCGGGGACGACGCCGCCGGTGGCACGGCGCTCTTCGTCGGCACGGTGCGCAACCACGACGGCGGTCAGGACGTCGGCGCGCTCGGGTACTCCTGTCACCCGTCGGCGCAGGACGAGCTGCGCCGGGTGGCCGAGAAGGTCGCCGCGAACTTCCCGGTCCGCGCGCTGGCCGCCGTCCACCGGGTGGGCGACCTCCAAGTGGGCGATCTCGCGGTGGTCGTCGCCGTCTCCTGCCCGCACCGCGCCGAGGCGTTCGAGGCGTGCCGCAAGCTCATCGACGACCTCAAGCACGAGGTCCCGATCTGGAAGCACCAGCGCTTCTCGGACGGCACCGAGGAGTGGGTCGGCGCCTGCTGAGCGCAACCCGGACGTACGGCCGTCCGGACCTGATTTGCGTAACCGCACCCCTGCCGTGAGCGTTGATTCCGCAGACGGTTAATCTGCTGATCGGTCAGTTGCGGTCGCTCATGGGGTAGGGAGGTCGTAATGGCAGCACTCGCCTGGTTGTTGATTCCGCTTTTCGCTGCGCTCGGCGCTGCGATATGGGGAAGCTGGGCCGCTCGTAATCGCACGACCGGTGATGTCTCCGAGCTCGCCGGGTATGCCCGGTTCCGTGAGGCGATGGAGAAATCGCACTCCGGTTCCGACGTGGTCTGAAATCCGTCGCACATACGCAGTCGCCAACCCGCGGCGCGGCTCCGGTCACGGACGCCCTCCGGCGCCGCGCCCCGCCCTGGCGCCCGTTCCGTGCGGACCGGCCCCGACAGTGCACTGACAGTCCCTTCCCGTACTGTCGTTCCATGCCACGCCGCACCGCGACGATGCTCGCCTCCACCCTGATCCTCATCGCGCTGCTCTGCGCAGGCGTGCTGATCAAAGTGCCGTACTCGGAAATGTCCCCCGGACCGACCGTGAACACCCTCGGCAAGGTCGGCAGTGAACCCGTCCTGCAGATTTCCGGGCACAAGACGTACCCGACGTCCGGGAACCTCAACATGACGACGGTCAGGGTCACCGGCGCCGACTACCGGATGAACCTCGTCGAGGCCGTCTACGGCTGGCTGGCCCACGACAGCGTGGTCGTGCCGCACGACACGCTGTACCCCGACGGGAAGACCGAGCAGGAGTCGACCCAGGAGAACGCCGAGGAGTTCAGCCAGTCCCAGGAGAGCGCCAAGTTCGCCGCGCTGACCGAGCTGGGCATCCCGGTCTCCTCGCGCGTCGTGGTCTCCACGGTCGTGAAGGACAGCCCCGCCCAGGGCAGGCTGCACGCGGGCGACGTGATCAAGCAGGTCGACGGCACGCCGATCGAGCAGCCGGAGGACGTGGCGAAGCTCGTCACCCGCCACGAGCCCGGCGAGAAGGTCACGTTCACGATCATCCCGGCGAAGACGGCACAGGCGGCGGAGAAGGCCGGCAAGGAGCCCGAGGGCAGCCGGGAGATCGTCATCACGACGGCGAAGGCCCCCAAGGAGGACCGCGCGATCGTCGGTATCCAGGCCGGGACGGACCACACCTTCCCGTTCCGGATCGACATCGAGCTCGCCGACGTCGGCGGACCGAGCGCCGGCCTGATGTTCTCGCTGGGCCTCATCGACAAGCTGACGCCCGGCAAGCTCACCGGCGGGAAGTTCATCGCGGGCACCGGCACGATCGACGACAAGGGCAAGGTCGGCCCGATCGGCGGCATCAACATGAAGCTGGTCGGCGCGCGCGACGCGGGCGCCAGGTACTTCCTGACGCCGGACGAGAACTGCAGGGCCGCCGCCTCCGACACGCCGAGCGGGCTCACCCTGGTGCGGGTCAAGACGCTCGCCGACGCGCGGAAGTCCCTGGAGAAGATCGGGGCGGGGGACACGGCCGGCCTGCCGAGCTGCTCGGCAGGCTGACCGCGCCCCCTGCGGGGCCGCGGCGGGTCAGGCCTCGAAGGTCGCGGCCAGCGCGTCGGCCAGTCCGGGCACCAGACCGGCACCGGTCCGCACCTCGCTCGGGGTGTCCTTCGCCCGCAGCCGCACGGCCGACTCGCGCGTACCGTCCCGGAGGACGGCCACGGTCATGCGCACCTCCTGGCGCTCCGGGTGCTTGGCGACCCATTTGGTCAGCTGCGCGTCGCTGAGCCCCTCCGGCACGGACGCCTCGGCGGACGGCGGCAGCATCAGCCGCTCCACCGACATCGCGCATCCGATCACCGCGTCGGGCCAGGCGATCGTGGCCAGGAACTCGTCCAGGGCGGTGCCCGGCGGCAGCTCGTCCTGTTCGATGGGGGTGAGCGAGGAGGCCGGGGCCTCGGAGTCGTCGAGGCCGAGCTGGGCCGCGAGACCGGGCTCCTGGACCCGCAGCCTGGCGGTGTCGACCAGGGCGAAGAGCCGGGCCGGCTGGTCCCAGCCGAGACCGGAGATGTACTCGTCGATTTCGAGCACGGCGACGGTGAGGGGGCTCGCGGCCATCGGGGGGCCCGAGGGGGAAACATTGGACATGACCAACATCCTGCCTCCTTCCGCCCCGGTAACGGGAACTAGGTAAAGCCTCAGTAAGTTGCATAGGTGGGCTCTACGATCGCTGGGCCCGCTCAACAACGACCCGCGAACTTCGAGGTGCGCACGTTGGCTTTCCAGATGCCGGACCGCGGCGGAGGCCCGACAGGGCCACGGATCAGAGTCGGCCGCCCGTCCCGGCGCGCCCGTACCCTGCTCATGACATTGGGCGTCCTGGCGATTCTCGCCATGGCGTTCGTCATGTTCGCCGGGTTCTGGACGGACTGGCTCTGGTACCGGTCGGTCTCGTACTCGTCCGTCTTCACCACCACCCTGTGGACCAAGATCGGGCTGTTCCTCGTCTTCGGACTCCTGATGGCCGTGGCCGTCGGGCTGAACATCTGGCTCGCGCACCGGCTCCGGCCGCCGCTGAGCGCGATGTCCCTGGAGCAGCAGAGCCTGGACCGCTACCGGATGAGCCTGGCCCCGCACAAGAAGTGGGTGCTGCTCGCGATCACCGCGCTCGTCGGACTGATCGCCGGGGCGTCCGCCTCCGGCCAGTGGCGTACCTGGCTGATGTACGTGAACGGCGTGGCGTTCGGGCAGAAGGACCCCCAGTTCCACCTGGACGTGTCCTTCTACGCCTTCGACCTGCCGTGGTACCGCTTCCTGCTGGGCTTCGGCTTCGCGGCCACGGTGCTCTCGCTGATCGCCGCCGGGCTGACCCACTACCTGTACGGCGGGCTCCGCATCACCAGCCCCGGCGCCCGCGCGACCGGAGCGGCCACCGGCCACCTGTCGGTGCTGCTCGGGGTCTTCGTCTCGCTGAAGGCCGTGGCGTACTGGCTCGACCGGTACGGCCTGGCCGTGAAGTCCAGCGACTTCAAGGCCACGGACAACTGGACGGGCCTGCGGTACGTCGACGCCAACGCCTACCTCCCGGCGAAGACCATCCTGTTCTGCATCGCCGCGATCTGCGCCGTGCTGTTCTTCGCGACGCTCTGGCGCCGCACCTGGCAGCTCCCGGTGATCGGCTTCGGCCTCATGGTGCTCTCGGCGATCCTGATCGGCGGGCTGTACCCGGCGATCGTGCAGAAGTTCCAGGTCCAGCCGAACGAGCAGGCCAAGGAAGCCCCGTTCATCCGGAAGAACATCGACGCGACGCGTGACGCGTACGACATCGACGACGCGCAGGTCGACGACTACTCCGGCAAGAGCACGACGGACGACGACGCCAAGCTGCGTGCGAGCGCGGACAGCGCCGCCAGCTACCGGGTGATGGACCCCAACGTCGTCTCCCCGGCCTTCCAGCAGCTCCAGCAGAAGAGGAACTACTACCAGTTCCCCAGGACGCTGGACGTCGACCGCTACAAGGACGCCGCCGGCAAGGACCAGGACACGATCATCGGTCTGCGCGAGCTCAACCTCGACGGCATCCCCAAGCGCAACTGGATCAACGACCACTTCACCTACACCCACGGCTACGGCGCCATCGCGGCCCGGGGCACGACGACCGGCAAGAACCCGAAGGGTTCCCCGGACTTCACCGAGTCCGGCCTGCCGACGGGCGGTGAGCTCGGCAAGTACGAGCAGCGGATCTACTACGGCGAGAAGACCGAGCAGTACTCCATCGTCGGCGGGCCCCAGAAGGAGCTCGACTACGAGGAGGACGGCGAGAAGACCACCAGCTACCAGGGCAACAGCGGGGTCAGCCTCTCCAACGCCTTCAACCGGGCCGCGTACGCCGTCGCGTTCAGCGAGCCGCAGATCCTCTACTCGGGAGCCATCGGCGAGGGCTCGCGGATCCTCTACAACCGCACGCCCAAGGAGCGCGTCGAGGCGGTCGCCCCGTGGCTGACCATCGACGGCGACGCCTACCCGGCGGTGGTGAATGGACGCATCCAGTGGGTCGTCGACGCGTACACCACGACCAACGGCTACCCGTACGCCTCCCGCACGACGCTCGGTGACACCACGGCCGACTCGCTGACCACCAACCAGCGCGCGGTCGTCGCCCAGCAGAACCAGGTCAACTACATCCGCAACTCGGTGAAGGCCACCGTCGACGCGTACGACGGCAAGGTCAAGCTCTACGAGTGGGACACCGAGGACCCGGTCCTCAAGACCTGGCGCAAGGCGTTCCCGGGCACCGTCGAGTCCAGGACGGACATTCCGCAGGACCTGATGGACCACCTGCGCTACCCGCAGGACCTGTTCAAGGTGCAGCGCGAACTGCTCACCCGCTACCACGTCACGAACCCCGCCCAGTTCTACAGCGGCAGTGACGCGTGGCAGGTCCCGGACGACCCGACCAACAAGGAGTCCGGTTCCGTCCCGCCGTACTACCTGAGCATAAAGATGCCCGGGCAGGACGATCAGAAGTTCTCGCTGACGACGACGTTCACACCGAAGGGACGACCCGACCTCGGGGCGTTCATGGCGGTGGACGCGGACGCGGCCAGCAAGGACTACGGCACGATAAGGCTGCTGAGGGTCACCACCACGGTGAAGGGCCCCGGTCAGGTACAGAGTGAGCTCAACGGCAACGACGACGTCGCCGAGTTCGTGAGGAACCTGAAGGGGACCGACTCCGACATCGAGTACGGCAACCTGCTGACCGTGCCGCTCGAAGGGGGCTTCCTCTACATCGAGCCGGTCTACACGCGCGGTGGCACGCAGAACTATCCGCTGCTGCGGAAGGTCGCCGCCTCGTACGGGTCGAAGACCGTCTTCGAGAACAGCCTCGGCGAGGCGCTCAACGCGGTCTTCGGGGTGGCGGGCTCGGACACCGGCCAGCCGCCCACGGACACCACCCGGCCACCGGGCGACACCACGCAGCCGCCGGTCACCGGCGACGCGGCGCTGAAGAAGGCGATCGCGGACGCGCAGAAGGCCTACGAGGCGGGTGAGGCGGCCCTGAAGGAACAGGACTGGACCGCCTACGGCGAGGCCCAGAAGGACCTGCAGGACGCGCTCGAGCGCGCGGCGGCCGCCCAGCCCAAGCCGGGCAGCGAGAACGGCGCCGGCAAGAACGGCGCGGACAAGAACGACTCCGACAAGGGCAAGACGGAGGACAAGGACAAGGAGAACGCCTCGGTCGCCCGCAGCGGCGGCTGAGAAACCCGGTAAAGGCTCCACCCCACGTCGTGGTACGGTTTCCACACAACGACGCGGGGTGGAGCAGCTCGGTAGCTCGCTGGGCTCATAACCCAGAGGTCGCAGGTTCAAATCCTGTCCCCGCTACTGAAAGACGAAGGCCCGGATCCTTTCGAGGATCCGGGCCTTCGTCGTGCCATGACGAGATTTCTTGTGTGAAGCGCGTGAAGGGCGGTTCGCAGGGCACGAGTTGGGCCCGGACGTGTTTGACTTGTCTCTCTGTGGGCATGTCGACAAAACGCTGAAGTGACCTCACTGGCCGCGATATACCGGGTGTACGCGGGTTACAGGTGGTGCGACGATGGTATTTATGGGGGACAGGGCAACTCTGTTGGAGACAGGGCGGTTTGTGCAGCGCCGCGTTCATCGGCCGGATAGCAGGGTGAACGCGGCTTTTGGTGTTGACGCCACGGTAAAGAGTGAGACCACCGACACATTTGAGACACCCGAGACGCTTGATACACCTGAGATCATCGGGACGACCGAGACCGCCGAGACTGCGGGGTGTGCCGCGACCGCCGAGAGCACGGAGTTCACAGAGAACACGGGAAGTGCCCGCGTCGGCGGGAGCGCCGAGGCCGACGGGACCTCCGGGGCGACCGGCGGTGCCGAGAGCCCGGAGAGCGCCGAGAGCGAGGCGCGTCACCGACGCGCCGCCGACGCCGGGGACACCGCGTCGATGAGCGTCCTCGGCGCGCTGCTGCTGCGCCGCGGCGATCTGGACGGCGCCGAGCCCTATCTGCGCGGCGCCACCGCGGACGGCGACCGGGCCGCGGCCAACAACCTGGGTGTCCTGCTCCATCAGCGCGGATACCCCGACGACGCGGCCGGCTGGTGGCGCGTCGCCGCCGTCGCGGGTTCCGCGGCCGCCGCGCACGCCCTCGGCCGTCACTACCGCGAGCGCGGTGACGAGCCCGGCGCCGAGTACTGGCTGCGGCAGTCCGCCGAGCAGGGCCACGCGCTGGGCGCGTACGCCCTCGCCGACCTGCTGGAACATCGCAGCGACGTCGGCGCGGAGCGCTGGCTGCGCGCCGCCGCGGAACAGGGACACAGGGAAGCCGCGTACCGCCTCGCGCGGATGCTGGACCGCAGCGCCGCGGACGACCCGCACGACGCCTTCGGACGGCCGGGTTCCGGACCCGGCTCAAGGGGCGCCGACCGGCCGGACGCCATCGACCGCGTCATGGCGCGCAGGGACGACGGCCCGGTGGCGGGCCCGAAGACCGGCCGTGTGGGCGAGGCCGAGCAGTGGTACCGGCAGGCCGCCGCGCGGGGGCACCAGCGCGCCGCCCTGCACCTCGGTGCCATCCTCGAACAGCGCGGCGAGCCCAAGGAGGCCGGCCGCTGGTACCTCATCTCCGCGAAGGCCGGTGAGGCGCGGGCCGCCTGCGCGCTCGGCTTCCTGCTGCGTGACGCGGGTGACGAGGAGAGCGCCGCCGTGTGGTGGCTGCGCGCGGCACAGGACGGCGACGGCAACGCGGCCAACGCCCTGGGCGCGCTGCACGCCGCGCGCGGCGAGCAGCAGACCGCCGAACGCTGGTACCGCGCCGCGATGGACGCGGGCGACGTCAACGGCGCCTACAACCTCGGGCTGCTCTGCGCGGCGCAGGACCGCACGCCGCAGGCCGAGCAGTGGTACCGCCGGGCCGCGTACGCGGGCCACCGCGAGGCCGCCAACGCGCTGGCAGTGCTCCTGCTCCAGGCGGGCGACGCGACCGGTGCCGAGCCCTGGTTCTCCAAGGCCGCCGAGGCGGGCAGCGTGGACGCGGCGTTCAACCTCGGCATCCTGTACACCGGGCGCGACGAGGACCGTGCCGCGCTGGTCTGGTACGAGCGGGCGGCGGCGGCCGGGCACACCGAGGCCGCGCTCCAGGTCGGCATGGCCCTGCTGCACCGGGGCGAGGAGCAGGAGGCCGAACGTCATCTGCGCTGCGCGGCCGGCGGCGGCAGCGCCGAGGCCGCCTTCCGGCTGGCCGGGGTGCTGGACTCGCGCCGACCGCCCCCCGGCCCTCCCGCGCTGGGCGAGCCGATGCCGGAGAAGACCGAGTGCGAGGAGTGGTACGAGCGGGCCGCCGAGCAGGGGCACCGCCGCGCCCAGGTACGGGTCGGGATGCTCGCCGCCGCCCGCGGCGACGTGGACAGCGCCGCCCGCTGGTACCGCGAGGCAGCCGAGGCGGGCAGCCGCAACGGTGCCTTCAACCTGGGGCTGCTGCTCGCCCGCGAGGGCAGCGAGCGCGAGGCCGCACTGTGGTGGAGCCGCGCCGCGAACGACGGGCACGGCCGGGCCGCCCTGCGCCTGGCCCTGCTGGCCGCCCGTCGTGGCGAGCTCACCGAGGGGCAGCGCTGGTGCGCTCGGGCCGTCGAGCTGGGCCCGGCGGAGGTCGCCGAACGGGCCGCCCGGCTGCGCGAGGCACTGCACCAGGAGCTGACCGCGTAGGCAGGACGGGGACGGACGGAACGTACGGGGCAGGCGGGGCCGGAGTGACGAGGCGCCGCCCTCGCCGCCCCGGGCCTTCCGGCGGGGCCGCCGATGTCGGCCCGTTCCCCGCCCCGCCTCCTCGGACCCGCCCCGGACCGTTCGCGTGCGGTGCGCGGCCGGGGGACGGAGGCTCCGGATCCGTGTCGTCCGTACGGGGGCGATATTGATTTGCACTGGTCCGGAGAGGTGACGTACTGTTGTGAACACAACGACGCGGGGTGGAGCAGCTCGGTAGCTCGCTGGGCTCATAACCCAGAGGTCGCAGGTTCAAATCCTGTCCCCGCTACTGAAAACAGAGGGCCGGATCCTTCAGGGATCCGGCCCTCTGTGCATGTCCGGGTTCGTTCCGGCGATGTCCGGGACCGCACGGGCCGCCCCGCGCGGATGGGGAAGTCGCGCACGGAAGGTCCCCGTAAACGGAAAGCCCCCGTGCCGCGATCGCCGGCCGGCCGGTCGAGCCGGCTCAGGCCGCCGCGGCGCAGTTCGGGCAGATGCCCCGGTAGGTCACCTCGACGTCGGAGACCGTGAAACCGAAGCGCTCCTCGCTGGGCAGGTCCGCCATCGGGTCGCCGGCCGGGTGCACGTCGCGGATCGCACCGCAGCTCGCGCAGACGAGGTGGTGGTGGGGGCGGTGCGCGTTCGGGTCGTAGCGCTTGGCGCGGCGATCCGTGGAGACCTCGATGACCTCGCCGAGCGTCACCATCTCGCCCAGGGTGTTGTAGACGGTGGCGCGGGAGATCTCGGGCAGCTTGACGACGGCCCGCGCGTGGACCTCGTCGGCCGTCAGATGCACATGGTCCCCGTCGAGGACCTCGGCCACGACGCGCCGCTGTGCGGTCATGCGCCAGCCGCGTCCGCGGAGTCGTTCCAGCAGGTCACTCATGACGACAAGCCTAACAGTGGAGGGGGCGTATCCCGAACGGGTGTTGATTTGGATGCCAGCTTGACTTGGACAATGTCCATTGTAGGATCGGGATCGGCATACGCCAAGGGACAGGCTGTGCAGGACATGACGAATGTGCAGGAACGACGCAGGAGGCGCACGTGACGCAGGGACCGCTCACCACGGAGGCCGGCGCGCCGGTCGCCGACAACCAGAACAGCCAGACCGCGGGCGTCGGCGGTCCCGTCCTGGTGCAGGACCAGTCACTGCTGGAGAAGCTGGCGCACTTCAACCGCGAGCGCATCCCGGAGCGCGTCGTGCACGCCCGCGGCGCCGGTGCGTACGGCACGTTCACGCTCACCCGTGACGTCTCGCAGTGGACGCGGGCGAAGTTCCTCTCCGAGGTCGGCAAGCAGACCGAGACGTTCCTGCGCTTCTCCACCGTCGCGGGCAACCTCGGTGCGGCCGACGCGGTGCGCGACCCCCGCGGCTGGGCGCTGAAGTTCTACACCGAGGAGGGCAACTACGACCTCGTCGGCAACAACACCCCGGTGTTCTTCATCAAGGACGCCATCAAGTTCCCCGACTTCATCCACACCCAGAAGCGCGACCCGTACACCGGCTCGCAGGAGGCGGACAACGTCTGGGACTTCTGGGGTCTGTCCCCCGAGTCCACCCACCAGGTGACCTGGCTCTTCGGTGACCGCGGCATCCCCGCCAGCTACCGCCACATGAACGGCTACGGCTCCCACACCTTCCAGTGGAACAACGAGGCCGGCGAGGTCTTCTGGGTCAAGTACCACTTCAAGACCGACCAGGGCATCAAGAACCTCACCTCGGAGGAGGCCGCCCTCCTCGCCGGTTCCGACCCGGACAGCCACCAGCGCGACCTGCGCGAGGCCATCGAGCGCGGCGACTTCCCGACCTGGACCGTGCAGGTCCAGATCATGCCGGCGGCCGAGGCGGCCACGTACCGCTTCAACCCGTTCGACCTCACCAAGGTGTGGCCGCACGAGGACTACCCGCCGATCGAGATCGGGAAGCTGGAGCTCAACCGCAACCCGGAGAACATCTTCGCCGAGGTCGAGCAGTCGATCTTCAGCCCCGCGCACTTCGTGCCGGGCATCGGCCCGTCCCCCGACAAGATGCTCCAGGGTCGTCTCTTCGCCTACGGCGACGCCCACCGCTACCGCGTCGGCATCAACGCCGACCACCTGCCGGTGAACCGTCCGCACGCCACCGAGGCGCGCACCAACAGCCGTGACGGCTATCTGTACGACGGTCGTCACAAGGGTGCGAAGAACTACGAGCCGAACAGCTTCGGCGGCCCGGCGCAGACGGACCGCCCGCTGTGGGGGCCCACCACCGTCAACGGCGAGGTCGGTACGCACGCGGCCCCGAGCCACGCCGAGGACGACGACTTCGTGCAGGCCGGAAACCTCTACCGGCTCTTCTCCGAGGACGAGAAGGCGCGACTGGTCGACAACCTCGCCGGGTTCATCGCCAAGGTGTCGCGCGACGACATCGCCGAGCGCGCGATCGACAACTTCCGCCGGGCGGACGGCGACTTCGGCAAGCGTCTGGAGGCCGCGGTCCAGGCCCTGCGCGGCTGACCCGGACGCCTGTCGTCGACGGTGGGCCGGCCTCCCTTTCCCCCGGGAGGCCGGCCCACCGGCCGTTCCGGGGCTCTCAGCCGATCAGCTCCGCGTGGCGACGGCGCCTGGTGGGTGTCCAGCAGCGCAGGATGTCGCGGACCGAGACGATGCCCACCGGTCCGTGGTCGTCCAGCACGATCAGATGGCGGAACCCGCCGTGCGTCATGGCCTCCGCGGCCTCCTCCAGGGTCCAGGTGGGGGCGGCGAAGACCACGTCGGTGGTGGTGTGGGCGGCGACGGTCTCGACGTCGGGATCCTGGCCCCAGCCGACCGCGTCGAGTATGTCGCGTTCGGTGAGGATGCCGAGCCCGCTGGTGTCCTGGTCGAGGACGACCGCTGCTCCGACGCGACGGACCGACATCAGCCGAGCGGCCTGACGGAGCGTGTGGGCGGGGCCGATGGTGAGGACCAGAGTGCTCATGGCGTCGCGGACGAGCATGAAGGGAGCCACCTCCTTGTCGGAACGACCGCACGGGTCGGTTCACAAATGCACAAGCGGGGGGACTCCCAGCGTCGCACCGATGCGGGGCACCGACAAGGGGTGAAGCCGCCCCGGAGTGCGCACACGGGGGCGCGCGGCGGAGCCCCGGACCGCCCCCGGTCGGCCGGGCGGGGCCTCCGGCGCGGTCCGGGCGGCGGATGCCCCCTGTGCGCGCCCCGGGGGGTACGGGGCGCGCGGCGCGGGCGCGGGGGCGGTACCGGGTCAGTAGCGCTGGTTCAGATAACCCAGCAGCTCGTGGTGGAGCAGGCCGTTGGAGGCCGCGGCGTTGCCGCCGCCGGGGCCGGAGACCCCGTCCAGGCTGGTGAAACTCCCGCCCGCCTCCTGGACGACGATCGCGTTGGCGGCCATGTCCCAGAGCGAGAGCTCCGGCTCCGCGCAGATGTCCACCGAGCCCTCGGCGACCATCATGTACGGCCAGAAGTCGCCGTACCCGCGGGTGCGCCAGCAGGCCCGGGTCAGGTCCAGGAACCCGTCGAGACGGCCCTGCTCCTCCCAGCCGCTCAGCGACGCGTACGCGAACGAGGCGTCCGCGATCCGCTCGACCTTCGACACCTGGAGCCGGGTCGCGGAGGTCAGGCTGCGGCCGGTGAACGCCCCGGCCCCCTTCGCCGCCCACCAGCGCCGGTTCAGCGCCGGGGCCGACACCACGCCGACGACCGGCTGGAAGCCGTCCTCCCCGGCCTCCATCAGCGAGATCAGCGTCGCCCAGACCGGTACACCGCGCACGTAGTTCTTGGTGCCGTCGATCGGGTCGATCACCCAGCGCCGCGGACCGGTGCCCTCGATGCCGAACTCCTCGCCCAGGATCGCGTCACGCGGGCGCGCCCGCTGGAGATGGCCCCGGATCAGCTCCTCGGCGGCCTTGTCGGCCTCGCTCACCGGCGTCATGTCCGGCTTGGTCTCGACCTTGAGGTCCAGGGCCTTGAACCGGTCCATCGTCGCCGCGTCGGCGGCGTCCGCCAGTACATGGGCAAGGCGCAGATCATCGTGGTAATCGGGCATGTCGTCACAGTATCGACCGCAGGTGAACGGGACCACAGGACCCCGGGCCCGCGCGGGCCATTGACAGTTCTCCGGGGCGCCCCAACGCTGGAACGGAGCCCTCGGCGCGGGAGGCGACGATGCCCACAGCGCGGGAAGCACTGCTGGACGCCGCCCTCTCGGCACTGGCGACCCGGCCCTGGACGGCGGTGCGCATGGTCGACGTGGCGGCCGCCGCCGGCGTCTCCCGGCAGACCCTCCACAACGAGTTCGGCGGCAAGGACGGCCTGGCCCGCGCCCTGCTCCGGGACGCCGCCGACGGCTATCTGGCCGGGGTGGAACGGGCACTGGCCCCGGCTGGTGGCGCGACGGAGAAACTGACTGCCGCCGCCGTCTGGACCGTCCGGGCCGTACGTGCGAACGCCCTGGTCAGAGGGGTGTTGACGGGTTGCTGGAACGAGCGGACACCCCGCCCCGTGCGCTGTGGCCCTCCGCCGCTCTCGACGGTGCCCGCCCAGCGGCGCGCCGATGCCGGGACACCGCCGCCCGCGGAGCTGCTCCGGCTGGCCGGGGAACGCGCGGCGACCGCCCTCGGGGCCTCCCGCCCGGACCCGGCCGCGCCACGGCCGCCGTGCGACCCGGCGGCGCTCGCCGCGCGCTGCGAGATCGTGCTCAGGCTGGCCCTGAGCTACGCGCTGGTGCCGGCGCGGCCCGGTACGGGGCCGGTCCCGCTGGTGCGCCATGTGCTGGAGGGGGCACCCGGCCCGGTCGCCTGAGCCGCGTTCCCGCAGGTGGCCGACGCGGTGCCGGTCAGTGGGCCGAGCCCGAGAGCTGGAGCCCGATCACCCCGAGGATGACCAGGGTGATGGAGACCAGCTTGAGGGTGGAGACCACGTCGTCGAGGAAGACCATGCCGTAGATCGCGGTGCCCGCCGCGCCGATGCCGGTCCACACGGCGTAGGCGGGCCCCACGTCGAGCTTCTTCAGCGACAGCGTCAGCAGACCGAAGCTGCCGAGGGCGAAGACGGCGAACGCGATGGTCGGCCAGAGCCGGGTGAAGCCGTGCGAGAGTTTCAGACAGACGGCGAAGCCGGTCTCCAGAAGTCCTGCGACCACGACCAGCAGCCACGCCATCGTCAGTGCCCTCCCACGTCGGTGACCGCCTTGCCGGGCTCGGTGTGATTATGCACTTACCGGTGGCGGCAGATCGCAAACGTGCCCGGCCCGGTCACCGACGCGTCGCCCGGCCGGGACCGGGCCGTCGGGTCAGTCGCCCTCGCGCCGCTCGCGGGTGGACAGCAGCCGGCGCAGCGAGTCGAGCCGTGCCGGGTCGGCGTGGCCGTCCGCCACCCAGGCGTCCAGGGCGCATTCCGGTTGCCGGCTGTCGTGGGTGCAGCCGCGCGGGCACTCCTCGGCGCCGGGCTCCAGGTCCGGGAACGCGTGGATCACCCGGGACGGGTCGATGTGGTTGAGCCCGAAGGAGCGCACGCCGGGGGTGTCGACCACCCAGCCCCGGCCGCCGGACAGCGGCAGCGCGAGCGCCGACGTGGTGGTGTGCCGGCCGCGGCCCGTGACCGCGTTGACCACCCCGGTCGTGCGCCGCCGGTCCTTCGGCACGAGGGCGTTGACCAGCGTGGTCTTGCCGACGCCGGAGTGTCCGACGAAGGCGGTGACCCGGTCGTCGAGCAGTTCGCGGACCCGCTCGGCGGCGTCGCCGCTCTCCAGCTCCTCGCGGCTGGTGACGACGAACGGGACGCCCAGCGGGGTGTACGCCTCCAGCAGCTTGTCCGGGGAGGCCAGGTCCGACTTGGTGAGCACCAGGAGTGGGGAGAGCCCGCCGTCGTACGCGGCGACCAGACAGCGGTCGATCATCCGCGGCCGGGGTTCCGGATCGGCCAGCGCCGTGACGATCGCCAGCTGGTCGGCGTTGGCGACGACCACCCGCTCGTACGGATCGTCGTCGTCCGCGGTCCGGCGCAGCACCGAGCGGCGCTCACCGATGCGGACGATGCGGGCGAGGGTGTCCTTGTCGCCGGAGAGGTCCCCGACGATCGAGACGGTGTCACCCACCACGGCGGCCTTCCGGCCCAGCTCGCGGGCCTTCATCGCCACGACCGTACGGCCGTCGACGAGACAGGTGAGACGGCCGCGGTCGACGGTGATGACCATGCCGTCCTCGGCGTCCTCGTGCTTGGGACGGATGTGGGTACGGGGCCGGTTGCCCTTGCGGTTGGGGCGGACCCGGACGTCGTCCTCGTCGGGGTTCTTGCCGTAACGGCGCATCTCTCAGACCCCGAGCATTCCGGTCCACATCTGCGGGAAGTCCGGCAGGGTCTTGGCGGTTGTCGCCACGTTCTCGATCTCCACTCCGGGGACGGCAAGGCCGATGACCGACCCCGCGGTTGCCATCCGGTGGTCGTCATACGTATGGAAGGTACCGCCGTGCAGCGGCCGGGGCCGGATGTGGAGCCCGTCGGCGGTCTCGGTGACGTCGCCGCCGAGCTCGTTGATCTCCTTGGTGAGCGCGGCCAGCCGGTCCGTCTCGTGCAGCCGCAGATGGGCGACACCGCTCAGGGTGGACGGCGAATCGGCGAGGGCCGCGACCGCCGCGATGCCGGGCGTCAGCTCGCCGACCTCGCCGAGATCGACGTCGATGCCGTGGATGCGGCCCGATCCGGTGAAGGTGAGACCGTGCTCGGTCAGCTCGCAGCTGCCGCCCATCGCGGTGAAGATCTCGCGCAGCGCGTCGCCCGGCTGGGTGGTGCGCTCGGGCCAGTCGGGGATGGTGACCCGGCCGCCGGTGACCAGTGCGGCCGCGAGGAACGGCTGGGCGTTGGACAGGTCGGGCTCGATGGTCAGGTCGCGGCCGAGCAGGGCGGAGGGGGAGACCCGCCAGACGTTCGGCTCGCCGCCGGTCTCCGGCTCGTCGACCTGCGCGCCGACCGCCCGCAGCATGTCCACGGTCATCCGGATGTGCGGCATGGAGGGGAGCCGGGCACCGGTGTGGCGCACCTCCACCCCCTGGTTGAAGCGGGGCGCCGAGAGCAGCAGCGCCGAGACGAACTGGGAGGACGAGGAGGCGTCGATCGCCACCGGCCCGCCGTCCAGCGCACCGCTGCCGTGCACCGTCATCGGCAGCGAGCCGCGCCCCTCGTCGTCGATCCGGGCACCGAGCACCCGCAGCGCGTCGATCACGCCGTCCAGCGGGCGCTCGTACGAACGCGGGTCGCCGTCGAACCGGATCGGGCCGTCGGCGAGGGCCGCGACCGGCGGCAGGAAGCGCATCACCGTGCCGGCGTTGCCGACGTCGACCGTGGTGGGGCCGTGCAGACCGGCCGGGATGACCCGCCACGCCTCGCCGGACGCCTCCGGGCCGCCCGTGACGGCGGAGCTGGACGAGACCGTCTCCTCGATGCCGACGCCCATCGCGCGCAGCGCCTCGGCCATCAGCAGGGTGTCGCGGGAACGCAGCGGACGGCGCAGCCAGCCGGGCTCGGCGGCGAGCGCGGCCAGGACGAGCGCGCGGTTGGTGACCGACTTCGACCCGGGCACGGTGACGGTCGCGTCGACGGCCCCGGTCGCATGCGGGGCGGGCCAGAGGGCGGGGTGCGCGGAGCTTTCGGTCATGGCCCTCACTTTAGTGGCTCACCGCGAACCCGAATCCTGGGCGGAACGGTGGAAACCGGGGCGTCGCACGGGTGTGGCGGGCTCCGGGGACCGGCCTTCGCCACCCGTCCCGCGCCCGGGGCGCCGCCCGTCTCACATGCCGAGCAGCCAGCGACCGCCACCGATCAGGGAGCAGAGCGACACCGCGTGGAAGAGGAAGAGCCAGAGCGGCGCGGGCACGTCGGTCAGCCGTGACAACTGGTCCGCGTCCGAGTCCGGCGCGCCCCCGTGCCGCCGCTTCGACTGGAGCTCGAAGGCCGGCCGCACGCCGCCGAGCAGCAGGAACCAGACCACGGCGTACGCGAACAGCGACTGCACGGCGGGCGAGGCCAGCCAGGACACCAGCAGGAAGACCGAACCGGTGAGGATCACCGCCAGCGCCCCGTACACGTTGCGGATCATCACCAGCATCGCCACGAGCAGCGCGGTGGCCAGCCACAGCAGCAGTGTGATCCTGCCGTCGACCAGCAGCCACGCCCCGCCCAGCCCCAGCAGCGGCGGGGCGGTGTAACCGGCCGCCGCGGTGAGGATCATGCCGATGCCGGTCGGTCTGCCGCGGCTGACGGTCAGGCCGCTGGTGTCCGAGTGCAGCCTGATGCCGGTGAGCTGCCGGCCGGTGAGCAGTGCGATCAGCCCGTGGCCGCCCTCGTGCGCGATGGTGATCGCGTTGCGGCTCAGCCGCCACAGCGGGTTCGGTACGACGGCGATGAGGGCGAGCGTCCCGGTCACCACCACGAGCCACTGTTCGGGGGCGGGCTGGGTGCCGGTGACGCGGTCCCACAGATTGCCCAGATCGGTGCTGTCCATGACGCGGGCGGCTCCTTGCGGTATCGGCGTCTTGTCGTCGTGACGGTCGTGGCAGTCTGGCACTCATGTGCGGACGGTATGCATCGAGTCGGCGGCCCGAGGAGCTGACCGGAATCTTCCAGGTCGAGAAGTGGGAGCCCGCAAAGGCCCTGGCACCGGATTGGAACGTGGCGCCGACCAAGGAGGTCTACGCGGTACTGGAACGTCCTGTGAAGGACGCGGCGGACCCGCGTCCGGTTCGCCAGATGCGCACCCTGAGATGGGGACTCGTGCCGTCCTGGTCGAAGTCGCCCGACGGCGCCGCGCGGATGATCAACGCCCGCGCGGAGACCGTCCACGAGAAGCCGTCCTTCCGGCGCTCCTTCGCCTCCCGGCGCTGCATCCTGCCTGCCGACGGCTACTACGAGTGGGTCACCGGCGCGGACGAGCGGCAGCTGGAGGAGAAGGGGAGGAAGAAGCGCCCGCGCAAGCAGCCGTACTTCGTGACGCCCGCCGACGGGTCGGTCTTCGCGATGGCGGGGCTGTACGACTTCTGGCGCGACCGGACCCTGCCCGACGACCATCCGATGGCCTGGTGGGTGACCTGCTCGGTGATCACGACGGAGGCGGAGACCACCCCGCTCGGCGTCGCCCCCGCCGAGGGCCCGGCGACGCTCGCCGACATCCACCCCCGGATGCCGCTGATGCTCACCCCGGACCGGTGGGACGCCTGGCTCGACCCGTCGACCACCGAGGCCGAGGAGGTACGGGGGCTGCTCGCGCCGCCGCCGGCCGGGCTGATGCGGGCCTACCCGGTGGCCACGGCCGTCAGCAACGTCCGCAACAACGGGCCCGAGCTGCTGGAGGAGTTGGCCGCACCGGAGGAGGGCACCCTCTTCTGACGCCCCTTCGGCCTCCCGCCGGGGGAGGATGGGACGCGTGACCACCACAGAGAAGGACCGCACGGTAGAGACGGTCGGGACCGATGCCGGACCGGCCAGGATCACCTGGTTCCCCGCCACGGACGCCACGGGCACGGCGGGCGCCCGGTTCGTGCTCGCCCTCGGCCACGGCGCGGGCGGCGGCATCGAGGCCCGTGACCTCCGGGCGCTGGCTGCCGCGCTGCCCGCCCACGGGGTGACCGTCGCCCTGGTGGAGCAGCCGTGGCGGGTCGCCGGGAAGAAGCTCGCGCCCGCCCCGAAGACGCTGGACACCGGATGGCGGGGGGTGTGGCCCGCCCTCGCCGCCGCCGGGCCGCCCGTCGTCGCGGGCGGACGCAGCGCCGGGGCCCGGGTGGCCTGCCGGACGGCCGCGGAGCTGGGCGCCCGCGCCGTCCTCGCGCTCGCCTTCCCGTTGCACCCGCCGGGGAAGCCGGAGAAGTCCCGCGAGGACGAACTCCTCGGCACCGGCGTGCCCACGCTCGTCGTGCAGGGCGGCAACGACCCGTTCGGGCGGCCCGCCGAATTCTCCCCGGGGACGCCGGGGACGTACGGGATCGCCGAGGTGCCGTACGGCGACCACGGCTTCGCCGTGCCGAAGAAGGCCGGTACGACACAGGAGGAGGCGCTGGGGACCCTGACCGCCGCCGTGACCGGATGGCTCTCCACCGATTTCCGGCACACCCTCCCGGACACCCCGTGACGCACGGCCCCGGAGGCCCGCCCACAGGGCGTCCGGGGCCGGGCTCCCCGTGTGACGCATGCCCCGGGAATGTTGGGCGGGGGGCGGCTGTTGTGCGTGTCATCGGTACATCAACGTCGTATGTGTGGAGAGGGAGTCCGTCGCATGGGTTCGACCATCTGCCCGCGTCGCTCGAACGCCGCTGACCTGGAGTGGACGGTCCTGCATGCGGCCAGGACCGCTCCCGAGAGGGCGGCGGGCGGGTCGAATCGACAGCCCGTCTCGAAGCAAGGTCGACTATTCTCCGATTCGAGCGGGTCCGGTTTCGGCTCCGCCACAGCGTTGGAGGAGGTGGGTCCGGTCACTGGGACCGACACAGGGACCGACGACGGCCGCGTACCGGAGACGGCTGCCGAGCGCAACGCACGCTTCGAGCGGGACGCTCTCGGTTACCTCGACCAGATGTACTCGGCCGCGTTGCGCATGACGCGCAACCCCGCGGACGCCGAGGACCTGGTCCAGGAGACGTACGCCAAGGCGTACGGCTCCTTCCACCAGTTCCGTGAGGGCACCAACCTCAAGGCGTGGATGTACCGCATCCTCACCAATACCTTCATCAACTCGTACCGCAAGAAGCAGCGGGAGCCCCAGCGCAGCGCCGCCGAGGAGATCGAGGACTGGCAGCTGGCGCGCGCCGAGTCGCACATGTCGACCGGTCTGCGCTCCGCGGAGTCCCAGGCGCTCGACCACCTGCCCGACTCGGACGTGAAGTCCGCCCTGCAGGCGATCCCCGAGGAGTTCCGCATCGCCGTGTATCTCGCCGATGTAGAGGGCTTTGCCTACAAGGAGATCGCGGACATCATGGGGACTCCCATCGGTACGGTGATGTCCCGACTGCACCGGGGCCGCCGCCAGTTGCGCGGCATGCTGGAGGACTACGCCCGCGAGCGCGGGCTCGTCCCGGCCGGTGCCGGAGAGTCGGACGATCGGAAAGGCTCGGGCTCATGAGCTGCGGAGAGCCGCACGAGACGGACTGCTCGGAGGTGCTCGACCACCTCTACGAGTTCCTCGACCACGAGATGCCCGACAGTGACTGCACCAAGTTCGAGGTGCACTTCGAGGAGTGCTCCCCGTGCCTGGAGAAGTACGGTCTGGAGCAGGCCGTGAAGAAGCTGGTGAAGCGCTGCTGCGGCCAGGACGACGTACCGACCGATCTGCGGTCCAAGGTGATGGGCCGGATCGATCTGATCCGCTCGGGCCAGGTGGTGCCCGAGCAGGACGTGACGGCCGCGGAGAACGAGGCACCGGCCGCCGCCAAGGAGTGACGGCCGGGCATCGGCCCCGACCGGTCCTCCCCGCGTTCCGTACGGGTGGGGGCGCGCCGCGCACGACGCGGCGCGCCCCCACGCGCGTGTCCGGGCCCACCCCGTCGCGCCGGTCCGCCCGGACGCGCGCCGACGGTCGGCAGGCATCGACGGTCCCGGCCCGGTATGTCACCCCGCCCGTCACCCGAATGTGCTAATCCGGCCCATTGCCGCTCGGGTCCGCCCGCGAATCGCTAGCGTGGCGCCTCCATTGACCATGTTGGGGGGCGGGCCGGGCGGGTGAGAGCCACACGCGGGGCGGCGCGCGGATACATCCTGGTGGCCGCGGTCGGCGCCCTGTTCTGTGTGCTCCCCGTCCTGCGGGCCGGTGCGGGGATCCCGTGGTTCACCCTCGCACTGCTCACCGGGCTCTACCTGGTCTGCGAACTCCCCGGGCGCTTCCCGTTCTTCGGCGGCTCCGTGCCGATCAGTGCCGGATCGTTCTTTCCGCTGCTGCTCGCCGCCGCGTTCCTGCTGCCGCCCGCCGCGGCCGCCCTCGTCGCCGTGCCCGGATCGCTCGTCGGCCGGGTGGAGCAGCCGCCCGCCGCCGCCCGGCGCGTCTGGCGGGCCGCGCAGCTCGCCGTCACGGTCTGGGCGGCCTCGACCGTCCACGCACTGCTCGGCGGCGCCGCGGCGCTCGGCGGCACCGGCACCGGACCCGACCTCCCGTACGCGATCCTGCCCGCCTGCGCCGCGGCCCTGGTCTTCAGCCTCGTCCTGACCGCGCTGGACGGCTCGATCCTGGTCGTGGCCGAACGGCTGCCGCCGGGGCGCGCCTGGAGCGGGCTGCTGCCCCGCTCGCTGGGGCCGCACCTGGTGCACGGGCTCGCCGGGCTGATGATGGCGGTGCTGTGGCGCGGCCCGTACGGACCGCTGTCCGCGCTCATCGTCCTGCTGCCGATGTACATCTCCTGCTGGGTCTTCGCCCAGTACCACCGCGAGCACGCCGCCCACCGCGCCACCATCAGGGCGCTGGTGCAGGCCGTCGACATCAAGGACACCTACACCCGGGGACACAGCGAACGGGTCGGACGGGCCTCCGTCATCATCGCCCGCGAACTGGGCATGGAGAAGGACCGGTTGGAGGTCCTCCGGTTCGCCGGCATCCTGCACGACGTCGGCAAGCTCGGCGTCCCCACCCGGGTGCTCCGCAAGGACGGGCCGCTCACCCCGGAGGAACGACAGGTGATCGAGCTGCACCCGGAGTACGGGCACGAGATCGTCCGCGGCATCGGCTTCCTCGGCGAGGCACGGGCCGCGATCCTGCACCACCACGAACGGCTCGACGGCAGCGGCTATCCGTACGGGCTCCGGGGGCGCGAGATCCCGGAGTTCGCGCGGGTCGTCGCGGTGGCGGACGCGTTCGACGCGATGACCTCGACCCGCTCGTACCGGCGGGGGAGGCCGGTGCCCGCCGCGCTGGAGGAGCTGAAGCGGTGCGCGGGCACGCAGTTCGATCCGCAGATGGTGCGGGCGCTGGTACGCGGACTGGAGCGGCACGGCTGGTCGGCGGTGACGGCCGGGGTCATGGCGGACGAGCCCCCGGCCGCCCGGCCGGGCGACGGGGACGCCGGGGCGGTCCATCCGGCCCGCCCCCGGCCGCCGTCCGGACTCGACCGCGTACCGCCCCCGCAGGCGACGGCCCCCGGACGCGGCGGCGTGCCGTGCGCCCGCCCGCCGCAGGGCGGGCACGACCGGACGCCCCCCGTGCCACCGATCGGGAACGGGACCGGCCGCCCGCCCCCCGCGCGCTCGCCGCGGGACGGGACCGGCAGGCCCGCCCGCAGGCAGTCGCCCGGTCCGCAGCCGCCCGCGGACCACCGCCGGTGAGCCGGGACCGGGCCGGGGCGCGGCCGTCCCCCGTCGCCCTCGTCGTCCGCGGCGCCGCCGCCCTGTTCGCCGTCGCGGGACTGGCCCACACCTTCTGGTACGGCGTCCACGACCCCGGCCACGCCCTGGCCTTCGGCGTCCTGATCACCGTCGGCGAACTGGCCCGCTGGGGCGCCCTGCCCGCCGAGCGCGAGCCCGCGCCGCTCGGTGCCGCCGGGGCGCTCGCGTACGCCCTCCTCGGCCGCAGCGGCGGTGCGCCCACCGGGCACGGCGTGTTCCAGGTGATCGCCGTGCTCGTCGCGGCGCAGCTCGTCGCCTGCGTGCCCCAGGTGGCGCGCGGCACCGGGCCGGGCCCCGACCGGGTGGCCCGCCGGATCCTGTCCGTCACCTTCGCCGCCGTCTGCTTCCAGCCGCTGTACAACTCCGCCCGCACCGCGAGCTGGTTCGGCGAGGGCCCGTACTACGTGCTCGTCCTGCTGCTGCTCCTGGTGCTCACCGCCCTGTGCGACGCCGTCCTCGCGGCCCTGCTGCTGCACTCGCGCACCCGCCATCCCTATCCGCCGCTGCTGCGGGACCAGCTGCGCGGCCTCATGGGCATCGGCTCGGCGGTCTGCGCGACCGGTGTCGTGATGGCGCTCGGGGTGGCCGTCGCCGGACTGTGGGCGCTGCCCGTGCTGTGCGTGCCGCTGCTGCTGACCCAGGTCTCCTTCCGCCGGTTCGTCGCCGTGCGCACCACCTACCGGCAGACCATCGCCTCGCTCGCCAGGGCCACCGAGATCGCCGGGTACACCCCGCACGGGCACGCCCGCCGGGTCGCGGTGCTCTGCCGGGCCGTCGGCCGTGAGCTGGGACTCTCCGGGAGCCAGCTGACCGTGCTGGAGTACGCGGCCCTGATGCACGACATCGGGCAGCTCTCCCTCGTCGACCCGGTGCCGGACGGGGCGACGGCCACCCTGCCCGCCGCCGAGCAGCGCCGCATCGCCCTGCTCGGCGGGGCCGTGGTCCGGCAGACCGGGGTGGACGCCGAGGTGGCCGTCGTGGTGGAGAGACAGGCCGACCCCTATCGCGAGCAGCCGTTGTCCGCCAGGATCGTCAGGACGGTCAACGCATACGACGACCTCTGCGGGGAAAGTCTCATCGGGCCGCTGGGCGCACTGGAACAGCTCAGGCTCGGGACCGCCCACGACTATCAGCCCGAAGTCGTGGAATCGCTGGCCCGGGTCCTGTCCCGGAGCGGTCCGGCCCCGGTTCTCCCCGGGTAACCCATGGGTAATGAGCGAGCGTCCGGCCCGGCATGGTTGGATGCGAAGAAGAGCGGAAAACGAGGGTGTCCAGTCGGGACGGGCGGGAATCGTGAGGATCTTCGGGAAGGTACGGCATCGGCCCTCCGCCTCTTGGCGGCAGGCCACGGACCGCGCGTTCACGCTGATCGGCGACGGCCGGTACGAGGACGCGGGCGCGCTGCTGACACGTGCGGCGGATCTGGAACCCTGGCTCTCCGAGTCGTGGTTCAACCTGGCGCTGCTGCACAAGTTCCGGCACGACTGGGAACAGGCGAGGGCGGCGGGCCTGCGGGCCGTGGCGCTGCTCGACAAGGAATCCGGCGCCCCCGACTGGTGGAACGTCGGGATCGCCGCCACCGCGCTGCAGGACTGGCCGCTGGCGCGCCGCGCCTGGCAGGCGTACGGCCTGAAGGTGCCGGGCGCGGGCCAGCACACCGCGGCGGCCAACAGCGAGCCGGTCGGCATGGAGCTGGGCAGCGCCGCGGTGCGGCTGTCGCCGGAGGGCGAGGCCGAGGTCGTGTGGGGCCGCAGGCTCGATCCGGCCCGGATGGAGGTGCTGTCCATCCCGCTGCCGTCGTCCGGGCGCCGCTGGGGCGAGGTCGTCCTGCACGACGGGGTGCCGAACGGCGAGCGGGTCACCGCGGCCGGGCCCTCGTACCCCGTCTTCGACGAGATCGAGCTGTGGGCGCCGTCCCCCGTGCCCACCTGGGTGGTGCTGCTCGAAGCGGCCACCGAGGCGGACCGGGACGCGCTGGAGCGGCTGGCGTCCGACGCCGGGTTCGCCGCCGAGGACTGGTCGTCCTCCGTGCGGCTGCTCTGCCGGGCCTGTTCGGAGAGCCGGATGGAGAGCGACGAGGGCGACGGCGAGCACCTCGACCCGCACGACCACAGCGAGCCCGGACATCCCGGCCCGCTGGGTCACCGCACCGCCGGTGAGCTGTGGGTGCCGGAGCGGGAGTGCGGGATAGCCGCGCCGGCCGGGCTGGTGCGCGGCCTGCTGGACGGCTGGGTGGCGGACAGCCCGGACAGCCGCGAGTGGCGGGACCTCGAAGAGGTCTGCTGACCGCTCGCCGATCCGCTCCTCGCCATGGGTGGGGCCGTTAGGCTGTACGCGCACCGGTCGTGGTGCTCGGACGGTTCCCCGGACTGCCCGGGTCCCGAGGTTTTGAGGAAGGCATACGGCGGACATGGCGCAACAGGACACGGACGAGCAGATCAACGTCGACGACGAGGGATTCGTCGTGGACACCGAGGACTGTGAGGCGCGCGAGGCCGCCTACCGCGAGCGTGGCACCTCCCGCCCGATCACGGTCGTGGGCAACCCGGTGCTCCACAAGGAGTGCAAGGACGTCACCGAGTTCGGCGACGAGCTGGCCGGGCTGATCGACGACATGTTCGCCAGCCAGCGGACGGCGGAGGGCGTGGGCCTGGCCGCCAACCAGATCGGCGTCGACCTCAAGGTCTTCGTCTACGACTGCCCGGACGACGACGGCGTGCGGCACGTGGGCGTCGTCTGCAACCCGGTGCTGGAGGAGCTGGCGCCCGAGGACCGGGTCCTGGACGACTCCAACGAGGGCTGCCTCTCCGTCCCGACGGCGTACGCCTCGCTGGCCCGTCCGGACTACGCGGTGGTCCGCGGACAGGACGCCGAGGGCAACCCGATCAAGGTCCGTGGCAGCGGCTACTTCGCCCGCTGCCTCCAGCACGAGACGGACCACCTGTACGGCTACCTGTACATCGACCGCCTCTCCAAGCGGGACCGCAAGGACGCGCTGCGGCAGATGGCGGAGAACACCCCGCGCTACGAGGTCGTGCCGAACGACTGATCCGGCGTCAGCTTGTTGCCGACGGGCCCGGTCCACCCTGCGGGGTGGACCGGGCCCGTCGGGTTCCCGGACCGGCCCTGGCAGATAGTTGCCATTTTTTGCGAGAAGTTGACGCGCGTCGACTCGTCCGAGAGGCTTTTCGCCCACACCTTTTTCAGGTAGGGAGCCCCCCTTCATGCTCAGACGTACCGCACGACTCCTGCTCGGCCTTGTCATGACCATGGCATTCGCCTTGGGCGGGGCAGTGGTGACCGCCGGCACCGCACAGGCCGACGACTGCTACACCTGGACCCGCACGCTGCGCCCCGGCGCCACGGGCAACGACGTCGTCCAGCTCCAGATACGGGTGGCCGGCTACCCCGGCTACAACTCCGTGCTGGCCATCGACGGCTCCTACGGCCCGGCCACCACCGCCGCCGTCAAGCGCTTCCAGGCCGCCTACGGCCTCGCCGCCGACGGCATCGCGGGCCCGGCCACCCAGGCCAAGATCTACGCGCTGCAGGACAGCGACTGCACCCCGGCGCACTTCACCTACCCCGAGCTCAACAAGTGCAACAGCACCTGGGCCGGCGGCAAGGTGGCGGCCGGAACGGCCAGAGCCAACGCGCTCAGCTCCATGTGGAAACTGGAGGCGCTGCGGCACGCGCTCGGTGACCAGTCGATCCGGGTCACCAGCGGATTCCGCTCGGTCTCCTGCAACTCGGCGGTCGGCGGGGCGTCCAACAGCCGCCACATGTACGGGGACGCCGTCGACCTCGGATCCGGCCCGCACTCGCTGTGCACCATCGCCAAGCAGGCCCGCTACCACGGCTTCAACGGGATCCTCGGCCCGGGCTACCCCGGCCACAACGACCACATCCACGTGAACCAGGGCCCCTCGCACTACTGGTCGGCGCCCAGCTGCGGCATCTGACACACCCGGCACGCCCTTGCGCACCAGGGCCCCGTGCACCGGTTCCTCACGGACCGGCGCACGGGGCCCTTCGCGTGCCGTGCGGGTGCACGGGCCCGCGGATCAGGCCACCTCGGGCACCACGCCGGGCCCGCGGAAGGCGCGGCGGTACGCGTTCGGGGTGGTGTTCAAGGAGCGCACGAACTGGTGGCGCAGCGCGGCTGCGGTGCCGAAGCCGGTGCGCCCGGCGATGGTGTCCACCGTCTCGTCGGACGTCTCCAGCAGGTGCTGCGCCAGGAGCACCCGCTGGCGCAGCAGCCAGCGGTACGGAGTGGTGCCCGTCTCCTGCTGGAAGCGGCGGGCGAAGGTGCGCGGCGACATGTGGGCCTGGGCGGCCAGCTGCTCGACGGTCATCTCCCGGTCGAGGTGGCGCTCCATCCAGACGAGCGTCTCGCCGACGGTGTCGCAGGAGGTGCGCGGCAGCGGGCGCTCGATGTACTGCGCCTGGCCGCCGTCCCGGTGCGGCGGCACCACCATGCGGCGGGCGATCGCGTTGGCGGCGTGGGGGCCGTACGCCTGCCGGACCAGGTGCAGGCAGGCGTCGATCCCGGCCGCCGTGCCCGCCGACGTGATGATCTGGCCCTCGTCCACGTACAGCACGTCGGGTTCGACGACGGCCCGGGGGAAGCGGCGGGCCAGTTCCCCGGCGTGACGCCAGTGGGTGGTGCAGCGGCGCCCGTCCAGCAGCCCGGCCGCGCCGAGGAGGTACGCGCCGGAGCAGACGCTCAGCACCCGGGCGCCCCGGTCCACCGCCCGGCGCAGGGCGTCGAGGACCTCCTCGGGGTACTCCCGGTCCACGAAGCGGCCGCCGGCGGGCACGGCGATGAGGTCGGCCTCCTCCAGGCGGTCGAGCCCGTGCGACGTGCCGATGGTGAAACCGGCGTGGGTCCGGAGCACCGGGCCCTCGGCGGAGACCACGGCGAAGTCGTGCACCGGCAGCCCCTCCTCGCTGCGGTCGAGCCCGAACACCTCGCACAGCACGCCCAGTTCGAAGGGATGGACATCGTCGAGCAGCAGAGCGGCGACATTGTTCAGCATGGAGTCAGTGTGGCAGTAATTCGACGTTCCATGACAGTCCTGCCACTGCCGCGATGTGTCCGCACGGGCGAGAGTAGAGGCATGAACACATTCCCGAACGTCCTGGGCATAACCGTACTTGTCGCTCTCGTCCTGCTGCCCGCCCTGGCCGGGCTCGCCCGGGAGCGCCGCATCGACCGCGAACTGCGCGCCGCACAACGGGCACGGAGCGACGGACCGCCGGAAACGGCAGGCGCCGCGCAGCCCGTCAGGACCGCGCGGCGCCCGTACGTCAGAAGCTGGGCCAGGGTCTAGAGGACCTGGAGGACGGAGGCCTAGAAGTCGTCGTCGAAGGCGACCGAGCCCTCCACCGCCACCTGGTACGCGGACGGGCGGCGCTCGAAGAAGTTCGTCAGCTCCTGCACGCCCTGCAGCTCCATGAACGAGAACGGGTTCTCGGAGCCGTAGACCGCCGGGAAGCCCAGCCGGGTGAGCCGCTGGTCGGCGACGCACTCCAGGTACTGCCGCATCGACTCGGTGTTCATGCCGGGCAGGCCGTCACCGCACAGGTCGCGGCCGAACTGCAGCTCCGCCTCGACGGCCTCCCTGAGCATGTCCGTGACCTGCTGCCGCAGCTCGTCGTCGAAGAGGTCCGGCTCCTCCTTGCGGACGGTGTCCACGACCTCGAACGCGAAGTTCATGTGCATCGTCTCGTCCCGGAACACCCAGTTGGTGCCCGTGGCGAGACCGTGCAGCAGCCCCCGCGAACGGAACCAGTAGACGTACGCGAACGCGCCGTAGAAGAACAGCCCCTCGATGCACGCGGCGAAGCAGATCAGGTTCAGCAGGAAGCGGCGGCGGTCGGCCTTCGTCTCCAGGCGCTCGATCTTCTCGACCGAGTCCATCCACCTGAAGCAGAACTGCGCCTTCTCCCGGATCGAGGGGATCTCCTCGACCGCGTCGAACGCCGCCGCCCGGTCGTCCGGATCGGGCAGGTAGGTGTCCAGCAGCGTCAGATAGAACTGGACGTGCACGGCCTCCTCGAAGAGCTGCCGCGACAGGTACAGCCGCGCCTCGGGGGAGTTGATGTGCTTGTACAGCGTCAGCACGAGGTTGTTGGAGACGATCGAGTCGCCCGTGGCGAAGAACGCGACGAGCCGGCCGATCAGGTGCTGCTCGCCCGGCGACAGCTTGGCGAGGTCGGCCACGTCGGAGTGCAGGTCGACCTCCTCCACCGTCCAGGTGTTCTTGATCGCGTCCCGGTAGCGCTCGTAGAAGTCCGGGTAGCGCATGGGGCGCAGGGTCAGTTCGAAGCCCGGGTCGAGCAGGTTCTTCGCTTCGCTGGTGGTCGTCACTGGCAGGCCTCGCAGGACTCGGGGTTTTCCAGGGAGCAGGCGATCGCGTCCGCGTCGGGCGCCGAAGCCTGCTGTACGGGAACGGGGGCGGCGGCCGACGCGGTGCCGGACGCCGCGCGGGCGATCCGGGTCGCCGGGCGCGAGCGCAGGTAGTACGTCGTCTTCAGCCCCTGCTTCCAGGCGTACGCGTACATCGAGGAGAGCTTGCCGATCGTCGGCGTCTCCATGAAGAGGTTCAGCGACTGGCTCTGGTCGAGGAACGGGGTACGGGCCGCCGCCATGTCGATCAGGCCGCGCTGCGGGATCTCCCACGCCGTGCGGTACAGCGCCCGCACCTCCTCGGGGATCCAGGCGAAGCCCTGCACCGAGCCGCTCGCCTCGCGCAGCGCCTCCCGGGTGCGCGCGTCCCACACCCCCAGCCGCTTCAGGTCCTCCACCAGGTACGCGTTGACCTGGAGGAACTCCCCGCTGAGCGTCTCGCGCTTGAAGAGGTTGGAGACCTGCGGCTCGATGCACTCGTACACGCCCGCGATCGAGGCGATCGTCGCCGTCGGCGCGATGGCCAGCAGCAGCGAGTTGCGCATCCCGGTCCGTGCGACGCGGGCGCGCAGCGCGTCCCAGCGCTCCGGCCAGTTCGGCTCGACGCCGTAGTGGTCGGGGTGCAGCACCCCGCGCGCGGCGCGGGTCTGCTCCCAGGCGGGCAGCGGACCCGACCGCTCGGCCAGCTCGCAGGACGCCTCGTACGCGGCGAGCATGATCCGCTCGGAGATCATCGTGGAGAGCGCGCGGGCCTCGGCGGAGTCGAACGGCAGCCGCAGCTGGAAGAAGACGTCCTGGAGGCCCATGGCGCCCAGGCCGACCGGGCGCCACCGGGCGTTGGAGCGGGCGGCCTGCTCGGTCGGGTAGAAGTTGATGTCGACGACCCGGTCCAGGAAGGTCACCGCGGTGCGGACGGTGGCGTCCAGCCGCTCCCAGTCGATGGCGCCGTCGACGACGAACGCGCCGAGGTTGACCGAGCCCAGGTTGCAGACGGCGGTCTCGCCGTCGTCGGTGACCTCCAGGATCTCCGTGCACAGGTTCGACGAGTGGACGACGCGGCCCGGCTCCGCGGTCTGGTTGGCGGTCCGGTTGGCGGCGTCCTTGAACGTCATCCAGCCCTGACCGGTCTGGGCGAGGGTGCGCATCATCCGGCCGTACAGCTCACGGGCGGGCATCGACTTGCGGGCCAGCCCCTTCGCCTCCGCGGCCCGGTACGCGGCGTCGAACTCCTCGCCCCACAGGTCCACCAGCTCGGGCACGTCGGCGGGCGAGAACAGCGACCAGCGGCCGTCCGCCTCGACCCGGCGCATGAACTCGTCCGGGATCCAGTGCGCCAGGTTGAGGTTGTGCGTGCGCCGCTGGTCCTCGCCCGTGTTGTCCCGCAGCTCCAGGAACTCCTCGATGTCCGCGTGCCAGGTCTCCAGGTAGACCGCGGCGGCGCCCTTGCGCCGGCCGCCCTGGTTGACCGCGGCGACGGAGGCGTCGAGCGTCTTCAGGAACGGCACGATGCCGTTGGAGTGTCCGTTGGTGCCGCGGATCAGCGAACCCCGGGAGCGGATGCGGGAGTACGGCAGACCGATGCCGCCGGCGTGCTTGGAGAGCCGGGCCACCTGGTGGTAGCGGTCGTAGATCGAGTCCAGCTCGTCGAGCGGGGAGTCCAGCAGGTAGCAGGAGGACATCTGCGGGTGCCGGGTACCGGAGTTGAAGAGGGTCGGCGAGGAGGGCAGGTAGTCGAGCCGGCTCATCAGTCCGTACAGCGCCGCGACCTCGTCCACGGCGCGCGGGGAGTCGTCCTCGGCGAGCCCGGACGCGACCCGGAGCATGAAGTGCTGCGGCGTCTCGACGACCTGACGGGTGTGCGGGTGGCGCAGCAGGTAGCGGCTGTGCAGGGTCCGCAGCCCGAAGTAGCCGAAGCGGTCGTCGGCGCCGTCGGCGAGCGCACGCTCCACCAGAGCGTCGAGGGCGTCCGCGTTGCGGGCGACGAAGTCGGCCGTGCGGTCCGCGATCAGGCCCTCGCGGTGCCCGACGGCGACCGAGGCGGAGAAGGAGACGGCGCCCTGTCCGGCGGCCTCGTCCGCGATGGCGCGGGTCAGGAGCCGGGCGGCGAGCCGGGAGTAGGCCGGGTCCTCGGAGATCAGCCCGGCGGCGGCCTCGGTGGCCAGCGAACACAGCTCGGCCTCGTCCGCCCGTGCGCTGCGGCCGCGCAGCGCGGCGGCGGCGACGCGCCCGGGGTCGGTGTCGGGCAGATCGGCGGTGAGGTCGGTCAGGGTCCGCAGCAGCGCGGCCCCCGGTCCGTCGTGTGCGGCTGCCCCGGAATCGGCGGCCGTGGACGCGGCGACCGAAGCCGGATCGGCTGGCGCGATGGTCACGTGGTGCTCTCCCTCGCTCGGCTCGGGGCCGGCGGGGGAACGGGGGCGGCCGGGCGGGCGCGCACCCGGGACGGGACAGCGCTCCGCACGGCGTCCGCCGGCCCAACCGCGAGGCCCGGACGTCTGGCGCCCGGATCGGTCGAACCGGACGCGCTGCCGGCAGGTCCTCGGACTTGTTCGGAGTGCGCGAATGCGCACTGAGCACACCGTTGCGGGACAGTTCCGGATTCGCACCGGATTCCCCTGCGGCGACAGCGAGGATGAGCATACATGTGGGGGCCGCCCGATGAAGCAGCCCCCAGATGTTGTGTCGGCCGACTCGGGTCGGACCGGCGGGAAGTGCCCTGCGGGCCTTCCGGAAACGGCGGACGGCCCGTCCCCGCCCCCTTCCCGAAGGGGGCGGGGACGGGCCGTCACCCGGGAAGCGGCCGTTCCTCGGGGGACGGGCCGTTCCCGGTGCCGGGGCGAGTCGTCCCCCGTGCCGGAACGGGGCGTCCCCTGTGCGGGGCGTCCCGTTCCGCTCGTGCGGGTCGGCGTCAGTGGCCGCCGGGCGCACCCGCCGTGGCCGGCGGGAGCTCGGCGGCGACACCCGGGTCGCCCGCGTCGGCCGTGTAGTCGGACGGCGAGGTCTCGTCGATCCCGGCGGGCGCCTTCATGGCGTTCAGGACGAAGGTGAGCACCACCACGACCACCACGTTCAGCACGAACGCGGTGAGACCGATGTAGCCGATCTCGCCGATGCCGGGGATCTCCGCGGACGAGCCGCCGAAGTGCTTCTGCGTCGGCGAGGCGACCCCGTACGCGGCCACCGTCCCGTACACCATGCCGACCGCCCAGCCCGCGAGCAGCGCCCAGCGGTGGAACCAGCGGGTGAACAGGCCGCCGACCAGGGCGGGCATCGTCTGGAGGATCCAGATCCCGCCGAGCAACTGGAAGTTGATCGCGACCGTCTTGTCCATCGTGAGGACGAAGGCGAGCGCGCCGACCTTGACGAGCAGCGAGACCAGCTTGGAGACCTTGGTCTCCTGCTCCGGGGTCGCGTCCGGCTTCAGGAAGTCCTTGTAGATGTTGCGGGTGAAGAGGTTGGCCGCGGCGATCGACATGATCGCGGCGGGCACCAGGGCACCGATGCCGATGGCGGCGAACGCGACGCCCGCGAACCAGTCCGGGAACATGTTCTCGAACAGCTGCGGAATGGCCAACTGCCCGTTGTCCACCTTGATCCCGGCGGCGATCGCCATGAAGCCGAGCAGCGCCAGCAGGCCCAGCATCAGCGAGTACAGCGGGAGGATCGTGGTGTTGCGCCGGATCACGTCACGGCTGCGGCTGGAGAGCGTCGCCGTGATCGAGTGCGGGTACATGAAGAGCGCCAGCGCCGAGCCCAGTGCCAGGGTGGCGTATCCCCAGTGGCCCGCCTCGCCCGGTGCGAGCGCGCCGCGAGGCTTGTCGGTGGCCGGGTTGGTCTGCGAGAACGCCTCGCCCGCCTTGGCGAAGATGTCGTCGAAGCCGCCCAGCTTGATCGGGATGTAGATGATCGCCACCGCGATGACCAGGTAGATCAGCCCGTCCTTGACGAACGCGATCAGCGCGGGGGCCCGCAGCCCGGACGAGTAGGTGTACGCGGCGAGCACCGCGAACGCGATCAGCAGCGGCAGGTCCTTGATGAACCAGTGGGTGTTCTCGCCGCCGCCCACGCCCATCACGTCCAGCACCGCCTGGATGCCGACGAGCTGGAGCGCGATGTACGGCATCGTGGCGAGGATGCCGGTGAGGGCGACCGCCAGGGACAGGCCCTTCGAACCGAACCGTCCGCGCACGAAGTCCGAGGTGGTGACGTACCCGTGCTTGTGCGAGACCGACCACAGCCGGGGCAGGAAGGTGAAGATCAGCGGGTACACGAGGATCGTGTACGGCACGGCGAAGAAGCCGGCCGCGCCCGCCGCGTAGATCGCCGCGGGAACGGCGACGAAGGTGTACGCGGTGTACAGGTCGCCGCCGAGCAGGAACCAGGTGACCCAGGTGCCGAAGGACCGTCCGCCCAGGCCCCACTCGTCGAGGCTGGCCTCGTTCTCCGCTTTGCGCCAGCGGGCCGCCATGAACCCCATGACCGTGACGGCCACGAAGAAGAAGATGAAGACGCCGAGCGCGACGCCGTTCACACCGTCCTTCACGAGGAAGCACCCCCCTTGCGGGCGCGCTGGTCACGCTGCCACAGCTTGTACGCGACCATCGTGAGTGCGGTGGAGATCAGCACCCAGAGCATCTGGTACCAGTAGAAGAACGGGATGCCGATGAAGGTGGGGTCCACCTTCGCGTAGGAACTCACCCAGAGCATCGCCACGAACGGGGCGACGAGACAGAGGGCGACGACCACGCGCACGGGTGTGACGGTGGGCGGTTTCTCTTCGGGCTCTGCGGGCATGAGGCGGCTCCGTCCCCTCGCTGGTTACCTCGGATGAGCAGGGAATCTAAGCGAGCTTCCGGTCAGCGTCACCCCCCGTCCGCATTGCGGTCCGGCAACGGTGCGTCGAGTGGGCGGATACGTGCGACGAGCGGTCGCACGTGCGGTTCTGGTCCGTACCAAGGGGGTGGGCGGCACACGGAAAACCCCCGCGGAACGATGGGTTCCGCGGGAGTTTTGAGGGGTGGTGGTGCCAGGTCAGTGGCCGAAATCCGCCCCCTGGGTCCACCGCGCTCAGTCGGTGGGCCGCTTCAGGCGGGCCACGAACTTGTACCGGTCGCCCCGGTAGACCGAGCGCACCCACTCCACCGGCTCGCCCCGCCCGTCGAGCGAGTGCCGGGACAGCATCAGCATCGGCAGGCCCACGTCCGTGCCGAGCAGGCCGGCCTCGCGCGGGGTGGCCAGCGAGGTCTCGATGGTCTCCTCGGCCTCCGCCAGTCGCACGTCGTACACCTCGGCCAGCGCGGTGTAGAGCGAGGTGTACTTCACCAGTGAACGGCGCAGCGCGGGAAAGCGTTTGGCCGAAAGGTGCGTGGTCTCGATCGCCATCGGCTCCCCGCTGGCGAGTCGCAGCCGCTCGATCCTCAGCACCCGTCCTCCGGCGGTGATGTCGAGCAGTCCGGCGAGCGTGTCGTCGGCCGTGACGTAGCCGATGTCCAGGAGCTGGGAGGTCGGTTCCAGTCCCTGGGCGCGCATGTCCTCGGTGTACGAGGTCAGTTGGAGCGCCTGCGAGACCTTCGGCTTGGCCACGAAGGTGCCCTTGCCCTGGATGCGCTCCAACCGGCCCTCGACGACCAGCTCCTGGAGTGCCTGGCGCACGGTGGTGCGCGAGGTGTCGAACTCGGCGGCCAGGGTCCGCTCCGGCGGCACGGGGGTGCCCGGCGGCATGGTGTCCGTCATGTCGAGGAGATGTCGCTTCAGCCGGTAGTACTTCGGGACGCGCGCCGTCCGCGTGGCCGCGCCCGTCTCGTTCTCCGCACTTCCCCCGTCGGCACCCATGGCCCGCCTTCCCGACTGCTGCGTTGCTGCCGTCACCGGCTCCTCCGTCTGTCGCGGCTCACATGGTGGCACGGTCCGGTCACGGCTCGTCGCCCTCCCTTAGGTGTCGGTCCTATAACGGACGCGAGTGCACTTCTTATACACCCTTGACACCCCTAAAGGTCTAGGCCAAGCTCCCGGTACTGGTCTAAACCATTAAAGACCAGGTCCAGCCCCAGCAGTACTCGTCGAATGTCTTCGCGGTGGGCGGGGTTGCAGTATCCCTGAGGAGGGTTTGGCGTGAAGCGCAAGCTCATCGCGGCGATCGGCGTCGCGGGCATGATGATCGGCCTCGCGGCATGTGGGTCCGACGACGACGGCGGCAAGAAGGCGAGTGCCGGCAGCTACGAGGGCCAGACCCTCACCGTCTGGACGATGTCCGGCTCCAACCCGCCCGGGTGGACCAAGACGGTCACCGATGAGTTCGAGAAGAAGACCAAGGCGAAGCTGAAGATCGAAGTCCAGGACTGGAACGGCATTCAGCAGAAGATCACCACGGCCCTCTCGGAGACCAACCCGCCGGACGTCCTGGAGATCGGCAACACCCAGACCCCGGCGTACGCCAAGACCGGCGGCCTCGCCGAGCTGGGCGACCTGAAGAAGGAGATCGGCTCGGGCTGGGCCGACTCCATCAACGCCCCCTCCGTCTTCGACGGCAAGCAGTACGCCCTGCCGTGGTACATCGGCAACCGCGTCGTCATGTACAACAAGAAGGTCTTCAAGGACGCCGGCATCACCGAGACGCCGAAGACCCGCGCCGACCTCTTCAAGGCCTTCGAGGCCATCGAGAAGAAGGGCGACGCCGAGCCGATCTACCTGCCCGGCCAGAACTGGTACTTCTTCGACGGCCTGCTCGTCGGCAAGGGCGTCGAGCCGGTCAAGAAGGAGGGCGACAAGTACGTCTCCAACCTGGCCGACCCCAAGGTCGCCGAGGCCATGGACGTCTACAAGCAGTACCAGGCCTTCTCCAAGGCCCCCAAGGACAAGGACGAGGCCACCCCGCAGCAGGCCGAGGTCTTCGCCAAGGGCAAGACCGGCGCCATCATCGCCATGGGCTACGAGGCCGGCACGGCCATCAAGGCCAACCCGGCGATCAAGGACGACATCGGCTTCTTCACCATCCCCGGTGAGACCGCCGACAAGCCCGAGGGCGTCTTCCTCGGCGGCTCGAACCTCGCCGTGGCCGCGGGCAGCGAGAAGCAGGAGCTCGCCCAGGAGTTCCTGAAGATCGCGCTCTCCGAGGCCAACGACGGCGCGCTGGTCAAGGAGGTCGGCTGGACGCCGAAGTCCGACGCCATGCAGAAGTTCGCCGCCGACCAGCCCGCCGCCGTGGCCGCCGCCCCGGCCGCCGCCAAGTCCGGTGGCACCACGCCGCTGATCCCGGAGTGGGCGCCGGTCGAGAACCCGCCGAACCCGATCAAGACCTACATGACGCTGGTTCTGCAGGGCAAGTCGCCCGCCGACGCCGCCAAGCAGGTCGAGGGCGAGCTCAACAAGCGCCTCAGCCAGCAGCAGTAAGCGCAAGTCCGCGTCCGCGCCGGGGCGGCGGGTCCCGTACCCGCCGCCCCGGCGTACGCACCGTTCCGTGTAGGGCTCTGTTGGAAGAGATGGCGAGCATGGCAGTGCAGACCGACCCCTCGGACGTGGCCAAGACGGCCGCGGCCCGCGGGCAGGACGGGAAACCACCCGTCGGGCAGCACGGGGGAACCAAGCGAAGGCCGGGCATCGGCGCGGCACCGTACCTGTTGATGGTCCCCGCACTCGCGGTGACGGCGCTCTTCCTCGGGTATCCCCTGGTGAAGAACGCCATGCTGTCGTTCCAGAACCTCAACATGGGACAGCTGATCCGGCATGTCACCGAGTGGAACGGCTTCAAGAACTACCAGGAGATCCTCACCGGTGAGGACTTCTGGCGGGTCACCCTCCGCACGATCGTGTTCACCGGCGTCAACGTCGTGCTGATCATGGTCATCGGCACCCTGGTCGGACTGCTGCTGGCCCGCCTCGGCAAGAAGATGCGGTTCACCCTGATGATCGGCCTGGTGCTCGCCTGGGCCATGCCGATCGTGGCCGCCTCCACCGTCTACCAATGGCTGTTCGCCTCGCGCTTCGGCGTGGTCAACTACGTGCTGGACAAGCTCGGCTGGCACTCGATGGCCGACTTCAACTGGACCGGATCGCAGTTCTCCACCTTCTTCGTGGTGACCCTGATGATCGTCTGGCAGTCCATCCCGTTCGTGGCGATCAACCTCTACGCGGCGACCACCACGATCGCCAAGGAGCTGTACGAGGCCGCCTCGCTCGACGGCGCCGGCGTCTGGAAGAGCTTCACCTCGGTGACCTTCCCCTTCCTGCGGCCCTTCCTCTACGCCACGACCTTCCTCGAAGTCATCTGGGTCTTCAAGGCGTTCCCGCAGATCTTCACCATCAGCGAGGGCGGCCCCAACCGCCTCACCGAGACGCTGCCCATCTACGCCTTCGTCGAAGGCGTCGGCAACCAGCACTACGGCATGGGCGCGGCGATCTCGCTGCTCACCATCCTGATCATGCTGGGGCTGACCTCCTACTACCTCCGCATCGTTCTCAAGCAAGAGGAGGACGAGCTGTGAAGCGCTCACTGTTCGGCCGCATCTGGCCCAACGCGACGGCGATCATCCTCTTCGTCGGTCTGGTCTTCCCCGTCTACTGGATGTTCAGCACGGCGTTCAAGCCGACCGGCGACATCATCACCGAGACGCCCGTCTGGTTCCCGACCGACATCACGTTCGAGCACTTCAAGACGGCGTACAACGCACCCGACTTCCTGACCCTGGTCGGGAACTCGCTCACCGTCACGCTGCTCGCCGTGACCTTCTCGCTGATCATCGCGCTCTTCGCGTCGTTCGCACTGGCCCGGATGCGGTTCAAGGGCCGCAAGGGCATGATCCTGGTCTTCATGATCGCCCAGATGGCGCCCTGGGAAGTCATGGTCATCGCGATCTACATGCTGGTCCGCGACGCGGACATGCTCAACAGCCTGGTCCCGCTGACGCTCTTCTACATGGTGATGGTGCTCCCCTTCACGATCCTCACGCTGCGCGGCTACGTCGCCGCGGTGCCCAAGGAGCTGGAGGAGTCCGCCATGGTCGACGGCTGCACCCGCCCGCAGGCGTTCGCCAAGGTCATCCTGCCGCTGCTCGCCCCCGGCCTGATGGCCACCTCGCTCTTCGGCTTCATCACCGCGTGGAACGAGTTCCCGCTGGTCCTGATCCTCAACAAGGAGCCCGGGGCCAAGACGCTCCCGCTGTGGCTCTCGCAGTTCCAGAGCCAGTTCGGCGACGACTGGGGCGCCACCATGGCCGCCGCGTCGATCTTCGCCATCCCGATCCTCATCCTGTTCGTCTTCCTCCAGCGCAAGGCCGTCAGCGGCCTCACCGACGGTGCCGTGAAGGGATAACGCCGCTCATGACCACCCTCATATCCGCGACGGACACCGTCACCCGCGACGCACTCGCCGTCCTCCAGCCCGGGTTCACCGGCACCACCGCCCCGGACTGGGTACTGCGCAAGATCGGCGAGGGCCTCGGCTCCGTCGCCCTGTTCGGCCGGAACATCCGCACGCCCGAGCAGGTGACCGCGCTCACCGCCCAGCTCAGGGCCGAGCGCGACGACCTCCTCGTCGCGATCGACGAGGAGGGCGGTGACGTCACCCGGCTGGAGGTGCGCACCGGCTCCTCGTTCCCCGGCAACCTCGCCCTCGGCCACGTCGACGACCTCGGCCTGACCCGCGCGGTCGCCCAGGAGCTCGGCCGCCGGCTCGCCGAGTGCGGCGTCAACCTCAACTGGGCGCCGTCCGCCGACGTCAACTCCAACCCGGGCAACCCGATCATCGGCGTACGGTCCTTCGGGGCCGACACCGCGCTCGTGGCCCGGCACACCGCCGCGTACATCGAGGGCCTCCAGGCCGCCGGGGTCGCCGCCTGCACCAAGCACTTCCCGGGGCACGGCGACACCGCGATCGACTCGCACCACGCGATGCCCCGCATCGACGTGGACCTGGAGACCCTGCACGCCCGGGAACTGGTGCCCTTCAGGGCCGCCATAGCCGCGGGTTCCAAGTGCGTGATGAGCGCGCACATCCTGCTGCCCGCCCTCGACCCGGACCGCCCCGCGACGGTGAGCCCGCAGATCCTCACCGGGCTGCTGCGCGAGGAGCTGGGCTACGACGGGCTGATCGTCACCGACGCCGTGGAGATGCAGGCCATCGCCGCGACGTACGGCATCGAGCGCGGCTCCGTCCTCGCGATCGCCGCGGGCGCCGACGCACTGTGCGTCGGCGGCGGGCTGGAGGACGAGGGCACGGTCCGGCGGCTGCGCGACGCGCTGGTCGCGGCGGTGCGCAGCGGTGAGCTCCCCGAGGAGCGGCTCGCGGACGCCGCCGCACGGGTGCGCGCCCTCGCGTCCTGGACGCAGGGGGCCCGGGGGACCGGTTCGGAGCCGGGCACGGCAGCGCAGGAGGGGACCGCGCCCGGCACCGGAACCGGTTCCGACGTCGGCCTGGTCGCCGCCCGCCGCGCGGTGCGGCTGACCGGCTCCGCGGCGCCGCTGACCGAGCCCGGCTACGTCGCCGCGTTCACCTCCGCGTCGAACATCGCCGTCGGCGACGAGACTCCCTGGGGCGTCGCCGCGGAACTGGGCCGGCTGCTGCCGGGCACGGAGACCGACACGTACAGCAGCGAGACCGAGGAGCCCGTCGACGCGGTGCTGCGGGCCGCGGGGGAGCGGCGGATCGTCGTGGTGGTCCGCGACGTCCACCGCCACGCCTGGATGGCCGGGGCCCTGGACGCCCTGGTCGCGCGGCGCCCCGACACGGTCGTGGTCGAGATGGGCGTACCGCAGTCGGCTCCCGTCGGCGCCCTGCACATCGCCACCCACGGCGCCGCCCGCGTCTGCGGTCTGGCGGCCGCTGAGGTCATCGTCAGGGGTGCGGACGGCCCGACGGCCTGAGCGCACGGGGTGTGACGCGGACCGGGGGCGCGTCACACCCGACCGGAACGCCCGGTGCCCGTCCGCACGGACGGGCACCGGGCGTTCGCGCGCGTACGGGGCGAGCCCCCGCGCACCGGGGGCCGCCGTGCGCCGCGGCCCCGTACGCCCCGGGAGCAGGACACGGCACGCGAGAGGGCCGGGAACACCACCACGGGTGCTCCCGGCCCTCCCACGGGCGTCCGGGCCGCTCTACAGCCCCTGCCACGCGGGCTTCGCCGCGTACGTGGCGCGGAAGTAGTCCGCCAGCTTCAGCTTCGACGCCGCGGCCTCGTCCACCACGACCGTCGCGTGCGGGTGCAGCTGGAGCGCCGACGCGGGCACGATCGAGGCGACCGGCCCCTCCACCGTCTGCGCCACGGCCTCCGCCTTGCCCTCGCCGGTGGCGAGCAGGATCGGGTGGCGGGCCTCCAGGATGGTGCCGATGCCCTGGGTGATCACGTGGTGCGGCACCTGGTCGATGTCGCCGTCGAAGAAGCGCGCGTTGTCGATCCGGGTCTGCTCGGTGAGCGTCTTGATCCGGGTGCGGGAGGCGAGCGAGGAGCACGGCTCGTTGAAGCCGATGTGTCCGTCGGTGCCGATGCCGAGGAGCTGGAGGTCCACCCCGCCGGCCGCGGCGAGCGCCTCGTCGTACGCCCGGCAGGCGGCCGGGATGTCCTCGGCGGAGCCGTCGGGGCCCATGAAGGACTCCTCGGACAGGCCGAGCGGTTCGACGACCTCGCGCAGCACCACGGAACGGTAGGACTCGGGGTGGCCGGCCGGCAGTCCGACGTACTCGTCGAGCTGGCAGATGCGGGCGCGCGAGGCGTCCACGGCACCGGAGCGGACCTTGGCCGCCAGCGCCTGGTAGATGGGCAGCGGGGTCGAGCCGGTGGCAACGCCGAGAAGGGCGTCGGGCTTGCGGCTCAGCAGGGCGCCGATGGCCTCCGCGATGAGTTCTCCGCCTGCCTTGGCGTCCGGGACGATGACAACTTCCACGCGGGGCCTGCCGATCTGAGGAGTCGAATCGAGATGTGGTATAGACCAATCGCGCCCCAATTTAGCAGACCTGCCCGCCGCGGGCACGGCTGTCTCAGGGGTTGTCCGCTGGCGGGTGCCGGGGGCCCCGTGGTCGACTGGACCGAACGGCGTCGTCGACGCCCCGGGGCACTCCTGGGAGGCACCCGACATGTCCGCCACCCCTCCGGCCGACGGCAGCGAACGACCGGGCCGGATCATGTCCGGCGAGATGGCCGAGCAGCCCGCGGTGCTGCGGCGCATCCTCGACGAGGGCGCCCCGGGGATCCGTGAGGTGGCCGCCGCCGTCGCGGCGCGCAAGCCGCGCTTCGTGCTGCTCACCGCCCGGGGCACGTCCGACAACGCGGCGCTGTACGCCAAGTACCTGCTGGAGATCCGGCTCGGCATGCCCTGCGGCCTCGCCTCGATGTCCACCACCACCGCGTACGGTGCCCGGCCCGATCTCAGGGACGTCCTGGTCGTCACCGTCAGCCAGTCCGGCGGCTCGCCCGACCTGGTGGCCTCGACCGGGGCGGCCCGCGAGGCGGGCGCCGTCACCCTGGCCGTCACCAACAACCGGGACTCGCCGCTCGCCGCCGTCTCCGAGTACCACATCGACATCCTGGCGGGGCCGGAGCGGGCCCTTCCGGCGACCAAGACGTACACCGCGTCGCTGCTGTCCCTCTACCTCTTCGTGGAGGGCCTGCGCGGCGGGGACGGGGCGGCGGCCGAGGCCCTGCCCGCGCGGGCCGGGGAGATCCTGGCCCGCAAGGACGAGGTCCGGGCCCTGGCCGCGCGCTACCGTTTCGCCGAACGAATGGTCATCACGTCCCGCGGCTACGGCTACCCCACCGCCAAGGAGGCGGCCCTGAAGCTGATGGAGACCAGCTACATCCCGGCCCTGTCCTACTCCGGCGCCGACCTGCTGCACGGCCCGCTCGCCATGGTCGACAACATCTCCCCGGTGATCGCGGTGGTCACCGACGGCCGGGGCGGCGAGGCGCTCCAGCCGGTGCTCGACCGGCTGCGCGGCCGGGGCGCGGACCTGTTCGTGGTCGGCCCGCAGGCCCAGGTGGCGGCGGCGTCCGCGGGCTTCGTGCTGCCGACGGCCGGGATCGCCGAGGAGGTCCAGCCGGTCCTGGAGATCCTGCCGCTGCAGATGCTGGCGTACGAGGTGACGATCGCCCGGGGCCAGGACCCGGACGCGCCCCGGGCGCTGGCCAAGGTCACCGAGACCCGCTGAACGCGGGAACGGCCCCGGAAACACCCGCGGGCCACGGCGCCGGGACGGGACCCTCGGCCCGTCCGGCACCGCAGCCCGGAGCAAGGCCGGCGGTGTGCGGTGCCCCCGGCCGGGGAGAGGTACCGACGCGGTCAGGGCAGAGAGCGCGGTACCTCGATCCGCCCTCCTGTGCGGGGAGAGCGGAAGTCGTGTCTTGAGCATTGTGGACTAGACCATTCGCCCGTGTCCATCCATGGGAGCACGGCAAATTTCCGGGCCCTCCCACCCTTGCACGTACGGCCGGGTCGTCCGGTTCGGAACCATTGCCCGTCCGCGGGTACGCTCGCACACGTGCCCTCCATGAACGACCTCGTCCGCCAGCACACGGCCCTCGGTGACACCGACCTGGAATGGCTCCACCTGCTGGTCTCGGAGTGGCAGCTGCTCTCCGACCTGTCCTTCGCCGACCTCGTGCTGTGGGTCCCCACCCGCGACGGCACCCGCTACGTCTCCGTGGCCCAGATGCGGCCCAACACCGGCCCCACCTCCTACCAGGACGACATGGTCGGCCACCTGGTCCCGCGCGGGCGCCGCCCGCTGCTGGACGCGGCGCTGGACGAGGGCCGGATCGTGCGCGAGGGGGACCCCGAGTGGCGCGAGGAGGTGCCGGTACGGGTCGAGTCGATCCCGGTGCGCCGGGAGGGCCGGGTGCTCGGCGTCATCGCCCGCAACACCAACCTCCTCACCGTCCGCACCCCGTCCCGGCTGGAGCTGACCTACCTCCAGTCGGCCTCCGACCTGGCCCAGATGATCGCCGCCGGGGCCTTCCCGTTCCCCGGCCAGCAGGTCGACATGGACGCGTCGCCGCGCGTCGGTGACGGGCTGATCAGGCTCGACGCCGACGGGATCGTCCAGTACGCCAGCCCCAACGGCCTCTCCGCGTACCACCGTCTCGGCCTCGCCTCCGATCTGGTCGGCCAGCACCTGGGCAAGATCACCGCCGAACTGGCCCCCTCCCGCGGCCCGGTGGACGAGGCCCTCGTCAAGCTCGCCAGCGGCTACGCGCCCCGGGAGTTCGAGGTCGAGTGCGCGGGCGGGGTGATCCAGCTCCGGGCGATCCCGCTCAAGCCCAAGGGTGTCCGGATCGGCTCCCTGGTCCTGCTCCGGGACGTCACCGAACTGCGCCGCCGCGAACGCGAGTTGATCACCAAGGACGCCACCATCCGGGAGATCCACCACCGGGTGAAGAACAACCTCCAGACCGTTGCCGCCCTGTTGCGGCTCCAGGCCCGGCGGATGGACTCCGAGCAGGGCCGCGAGGCGCTCAACGAGGCGGTGCGGCGCGTCGGTTCGATCGCCATCGTCCATGAGACGCTGTCCCAGAATCTGGACGAGCGGGTGGAGTTCGACGACATCGCCGACCGGGTCATCGCCATGGTCGCCGAGATCTCGCCGGGCAAGGTCACCTGCCGCCGCACGGGCCGGTTCGGCATCCTCGACGCCGAGGTGGCCACACCGCTGGCGATGGTGCTCACGGAGATCATGCAGAACGCCCTGGAGCACGCGTTCACGCTCGCCGAGTCCGGCACGGTGGAGGTGTCCGCGGTGCGCGGCGGCTCCTCGGTCGAGCAGCGGCTGCTGATCACCGTCCAGGACGACGGCTGCGGCCTGCCCGAGGGCTTCGACCCGCAGCGCGCCGGCAATCTGGGGCTCCAGATCGTCCGGACGCTGGTGGAGGGGGAGCTGGGCGGGACCTTCGGCATGGTCCCGGCCCCCGGACGCGGCACCCGGGTCGTCCTCGACATCCCGGTCCGAGCCGAGAAGTGATCCCGGCCGGGAGCGGACCCGCTCCCGGCCCCGGACGCGGCATCCCTGCCGTTCCGAAAGCGCCAACACAGCAGTGGACCCGGGCCGTTGTGTGATCACACGGCCCGGGTCCACTGTTCAAGCATGCGTTTCGGGGGTACTGCGCGCTGCGACTCGGGGGGCGGGGTGGTGCGTACGCGCTGTACGCGCCGCCTGGCTGAGGCTCGTAGCGGTGGCTTCGGCTCAGGCGCTGGCGTTACGCGCCCGGTTGCGAGCGGCCCGGCGCTTCATCGCGCGGCGCTCGTCCTCGCTGAGGCCACCCCAGACGCCGGAGTCCTGGCCGGACTCGAGCGCCCACTGCAGGCACTGCTCCATGACGGGGCAGCGGCGGCAGACGGCCTTGGCTTCCTCGATCTGCAGCAGCGCAGGACCGGTGTTGCCGATGGGGAAGAACAGCTCGGGGTCTTCCTCACGACAAACGGCGTTGTGACGCCAGTCCATGGCTGCTACCTCTCCTTGGTATTGCATACTGTTGCTTGTGAATGTGAACGCTTTCACGAATCCCCCCGCAGGTGAAGGGCCGACTCCCAGTCGAGCTGGTTGTGGTCCTGTGCAGTGAGGAGGGGTTCTGGCTCTCAGTGGAGGCCGTTGTTGCGGGCCGTCCCGATCGCCATGTAGAGATTCGCAAACCTCAGCGGCGGATACAACCCCTTCTGGAAACTTTTTTTTGATTCCTCGGTGTCGACTAGGTCACAGCCGTACTTCTATGGGGTGGAGCCCAGCCCAAACGTTCGAGTTAAAGGACTTTGGTCCCTTCCACTCACACAATCACACGCAGTGCACGGCGTACGCCTGTGAACGTCACACTCGTACGCACTCCCAGGTGGTCGCCGTCCATCTGGAAGGGCAGCGGCACCTTTGAATGCAAGGTGAAGTTCGTGAGGTCGTGAAGTGAAACGGCGTGCTTGCCGCGGGGGCCCTTCTCGGGGCTCGAAGTGAGCAGCTGGGTGCCGTAACGGGCGACCGCCGAAGTGGAGAGCCGCTTCAGTCCGAGCACGTCGAGACCGGTGTCGAAACTCGCCTTGGGGGACGCGTACATGGGGCGATTCCCCAGGTAGGTCCAGGGGGCGGTGTTGGAGATTATGGACAGCGCGAGGTCGGTGACGGGTTCTTCCCCGGCGATCTCCAGGGTGATCGCCCCGTTCCTGCGATGCGGTTCCTCCAGGAATTGCCGGACCACCTGGCGCACGTACAGCGCATGGGTCGAACGCTTACCGCGTTCGCGTTTTTGTTCGACCCGACCGACCACGCCCGCGTCGAATCCGAGTCCGGCGCAGAAAGTGAACCAGCGTTCGGGGACGGATTCGTCCTCGCTTCCCGGAGTACCCGCCGCCAGCCCGAGCCCGACCGTGCGTTCGGTGCGGTTGGCGAGCGCGTCCAGGATCGCGCCGGTCGCCTCCACCGCGTCGTTGGGCAGCCCCAGGGCGCGCGCGAACACATTGGTGGAGCCGCCGGGGACCACCGCGAGGCTCGGCAGGGCGTCCGGGTCGGGGCCGTTGTGGAGCAGGCCGTTGACGACCTCGTTGACCGTGCCGTCGCCGCCCAGTGCGACCACCAGGTCGATGTCGTCCGACTCCGCGGCCCGCCGCCCCAGATCCCGGGCGTGACCGCGGTATTCGGTGGTCACGGCCTCCAGCTTCATCTCGCTGGCGAGCGCGTGGATGAGCACGTCACGGGTCCGCGCACTGGTGGTGGTAGCAGCTGGATTGACCACGAGGAGTGCGCGCATGACCGTCAGACTACCTACCGCGCGGTATCGCCCTGAAGTCCTTCCCCATGACCTTTACGCTCGGTGACGAATCGGGTGCGGCGGGGGCGGGCGGACGACCCGTCCCGTACCGATTCCGACCCCGGCTTCGCTTTCGCGGTGCCGGGATGCCAACCTGCAGGGGTGAGTACTCAGCAGAACACGTCCGACCCGTCGCCCGCGCCGCGGCTCGAACCGGCGAAGCCGAGCAGGATCACCCTGGTGGCCGCACTCACCGCCCTGGAAGGGGCGGCGCTCGCCATCGGCGGGATCTACATGCTGGTCATGGGCCTGCTCGGCCGGCCCGAGAGCCCGCAGCAGGCGGAGATGGGCGGCCTGACGCTGATCGCGCTCGCCCTGATCCCGCTGTTCGCCGCCCGCGGTCTGCTGCTGCGGCGCAGCTGGAGCCGGGGCCCCGCGCTCATCACGCAGATCATCGGGCTCCCGGTGGCCTGGACGCTGCTGAGGTCGCAGGGCGTGCTGATCCCGGCCGGGATCGTGCTCGCCGCGGTGACGCTGACGGCGCTCTACCAGCTGGTCAGGCCGACGACGGTCGAGGCGCTGGGCATCCGCCGGCCGGGCACCACGCCGGACGCCTGACCCGCCGGACGCCTGACCCACCGGAACCGCCGCGCGCCCCGCCGCCCGGAGCGCCCTGCGGGGCGGACCGGACGACGGGGCGCGTGACGGTACGGGAGGACGACGCCGGTACCGGCGCCGTCGCGGTCCGTCGGCCGCTCACTCCTCCACGAGCAGCCGCTCGCGCAGCTGCGCCAGCGTGCGGGCCAGCAGCCGCGAGACGTGCATCTGGGAGATGCCGACCTCCTGCGCGATCTGCGACTGGGTCATGTTGCCGAAGAACCGCAGCAGCAGGATCCGCTTCTCGCGCGGCGGCAGGTCCTCCAGCAGCGGCTTGAGCGACTCCCGGTACTCGACGCCCTCCAGCGCCTCGTCCTCGGAGCCCAGCGTGTCCGCGACCGCCGGGGACTCGTCGTCGGTGTCCGGCACGTCCAGCGAGAGCGTGCTGTACGCGTTGGCCGATTCCAGGCCCTCCAGGACCTCTTCCTCGGAGATCCCGAGTCGCTCCGCCAGCTCGTGGACCGTGGGGGAGCGCCCGTGCTGCTGGGAGAGCTCGGCGGTGGCCGTGGTCAGCGAGAGCCGCAGCTCCTGGAGCCGGCGCGGCACCCGGACCGCCCAGCCCTTGTCGCGGAAGTGGCGCTTGATCTCGCCCACGACCGTGGGTGTCGCGTACGTCGAGAACTCGACCCCGCGGTCCGGATCGAACCGGTCCACCGACTTGATCAGGCCGATCGTGGCGACCTGGGTGAGGTCGTCCAGCGGCTCGCCCCGATTGCGGAACCGGCGGGCCAGGTGCTCCACGAGCGGCAGGTGCATCCGCACCAGCCGGTTGCGCAGCTCGGCCTTCTCGGGCGACCCGTCGGGAAGCGAGCGCAGCTCGACGAACAGCGCCCGCGCCCCGCTGCGGTCATGTGGATCGTGGTGCACGTGCTCGCTCATCTGGCCTGCCCGCTCCGCCTGCGACTGCTCCATCGCGACCGTACGGCCCGCAGGCCCGTCCGCCCCGTCCACCGGATGGGGCAGGGCCTGCTGCTCCGGGATGCCTGTTGCGCGTACCACCCCTGATCGCATCGTCTCGTCCCGCACAGGACCTTCCCCGTTCCCCTTGCTCACGCCGGCCCGGGTCCCGCGCCGCGCTGTTTGTAGAGGCTGATGCTGACCGTCCGGTCGTCGGCGACCGAGGAGTCGACCTTCCCGGCCAGTGCGGACAGCACCGTCCAGGCGAAGGTGTCACGCTCCGGCGCCCTGCCGTCCGTCGTCGGGGCCGACACCGTCACCTCGAGAGAATCCTCGACGAGCCGGAAGACACAGCTGAGGACTGAGCCCGGCACGGCCTGCTGAAGCAGGATCGCGCAGGCCTCGTCGACCGCGATGCGAAGATCCTCGATCTCGTCGAGGGTGAAATCCAAGCGTGCTGCCAGCCCGGCCGTGGCCGTGCGCAGCACCGACAGGTAGGCACCCGCAGCGGGCAGCCGGACCTCTACGAAGTCCTGATTCCCGGGCTCGCCTGCGATCTGGGACACCCTCACCTCCAAGGTGGCACAAACTCTTTCGAGGGTCCGGGAAGGAACCCCGGAACCATGCGGTACGTCTTCGGTTGTGGCCCGGCGACGCTATCGCGACCCATGATGCCGTGTCGCCGGATCCCCAGCCCATGGCTGTCACTCATGGTAAGCCCATGGGTACACACGGTGGGTAGGGGGTTGCGACGGCCAATTGCGAACGACCGGCGCCGGTTTGACGTACCCAGACGTCAGACGATCGAACCGTCCTCGAAGCACCAGCGCCAGCTCTCGCCCTCCTCGAAGCTCCGCATCACCGGGTGACCGGTCTCCTCGAAGTGCGCCGTCGCGTGCCGCAGGGGCGAGGAGTCGCAGCACCCCACGTGGCCGCAGACCAGGCAGAGCCGCAGCTGCACGGGGTGCGTGCCCGCCGCGAGACAACCGGGACAGGTCTCGCCGAGCGGGACCGGTTCGGGGCGGGGCAACGCGGACACGTGGGGACAGTCACTCATGATTGTCAGGTTACGACGGTCGCACGGGCCGTGAATCGCGACGGACGCCCGGTCCGTGGACACGGATGCGAGGACCGTGGAATGGACGCACTGCAGCTGGTGGGACTGGTCGCGGTCAGCGCCGCGATCGCGGGCGCGGCCCGCCGCACCCCGGTACCGGCCCCGCTGCTGCTGGTCGCCGCGGGGCTGATCGCCTCGTACCTGCCCGGGATTCCCGCGTACACCCTGGACGCGCACGTCGTGCTTCCGCTGCTGCTGCCCCCGCTGCTCTACACGGCGGCGTTCGACAGCTCCTACCTCGACCTGCGGGCCAATCTGCGGCCGGTCGCGCTGCTGTCCGTCGGCTACGTCCTGTTCGCGACCGTCGCGGTCGGCTGGCTGGCGTACCGCCTCGTGCCCGGTCTGCCGCTCACCGCCGCCCTGGTGCTCGGCGCGGTCGTCGCCCCGCCGGACGCGGTCACGGCGGCGGCGGTCGCCCGCAAGGTCGGACTGCCCGGCCGGATCACGACGATCCTGCAGGGCGAGTCCCTGGTGAACGACGCCACGGCGATCACCGCGTACAAGGTGGCGCTCGCCGCCGCCGTGGGCGAGGGCATGAGCTGGGGAGCGGGGATCGGCGAGTTCCTCCTCGCCGCGGTCGGCGGCGTCGCGGTCGGCCTGGCCCTGATGGTGCCGCTGCACTGGCTCCGCACGCACCTGAAGGAGGCGCTGCTCCAGAACACGCTGTCGCTGCTGATCCCGTTCGTGGCGTACGCGGCTGCCGAACGCGTGCACGCCTCCGGGGTGCTCGCCGTGGTCGTCGTGGCGCTCTACCTGGGGCACCGGTCCTGGCAGGTGGACTTCGCGACCCGGCTCCAGGAGGAGGCCGTCCGGAAGATGGTCGCGTTCGTCCTGGAGTCCTCGGTCTTCGCGCTGATCGGGCTCCAGCTCCCCTTCGTACTGAAGGGGCTCGGCGCGTACGACACGGGCGACGCCGCCCGGTACGCGGTCCTCGTCTTCCTCGCCGTCGTCGTGGTCCGCTTCCTCTGGGTCTACCCGGCGACGTACACGCCCCGGTGGCTGTCGAGACGGATCAGGGAGCGCGAACCCGGCACGGACTGGAGGGCGCCGCTGATCGTCGGCTGGGCCGGGATGCGGGGCGTGGTCTCCCTGGCCATCGCCTTCTCCATCCCGTACGTCACCGCCGACGGGGACCCCTTCCCGGCCCGTGACCTGGTGCTGTTCCTGACGTTCACCACCGTCATCGGCACCCTGGTCGTCCAGGGGCTCACCCTGCCGGTCCTGGTCCGGGTCCTGAAGCTCCCCGGGCGCGACGAGCGGGCCGAGACGCTGGCCGAGGCACAGGCCCAGAGCGAGGCGTCCGCGGCCGCCGACGCCCGGCTGGAGGAGCTCCTCACCGACCCGCACAACCACCTGCCGGGCCCCCTCGCAGACCGGCTGCGCGCCGTCCTGGAGCGCCGCCGCAACGCGGTGTGGGAACGGCTCGGCGCGGCCGACCCGGTCACCGGGGAGTCGGCGGACGACACCTACCGCCGTCTGGCCAGGGAGATGATCGACGCCGAGCGCGAGGTCTTCGTACGGCTGCGGGACGAGCGTCGGATCGACGACGAGCTGCTGCGGACCCTGCTCAGACGGCTCGACCTGGAGGAGGCGGCGGCCTACCGGGAGACGGACGCCCCCTGAGAGCCGCCCCCGGCGCGCCGCCCTCCGGAGCGGGCCGCTGCGGGCCGCCGGTCACGGGCTGCCGGTGACGACCGCCGCGACCGTGGTTCCCGGAGGGAACGCGCCCTCCGCGGCCAGCTCGGTGAGCGCGTACAGCAGCTTGGCGACGTAGATCCGCTCCACGGGCATCCCGTGCCGCTGCTCGAAGTCGTCCGCGAAGGCGAGCAGCGCCGGGGGAGTACGGGCGTAGCCGCCGAAGTGGAAGCGCTCGTCCAGTGACCACGACCCGGCCGGGCCGCCGAACGCCTCCTCCTGGAGGCCGCGCACCGCGTCCCCGAGGAAGCCGCCCCGCAGCACCGGGATCCCGAGGGCGCGCCGCCCCGGGCCAAGGCCGGCGGCGAGACCGGCGAGGGTGCCCCCGGTGCCGCAGGCCACCGCGGCCACGTCGGCCGAACCGCGCAGCTCGCGCCCCAGCTCCGTGCAGCCCTGTGCGGCCAGGGAGTTGCTTCCGCCCTCCGGAACGACGCAGCAGTCCCCGAAGGCGCCCAGCAGCCCCGCCAGGACCTCCGGATCGCCCTTCGCGCGGTACGTCGCGCGGTCCACGAAGCGCAGGGTCATCCCGTCGGCCGCGCACCGGGCGAGCGAGGGGTTCAGCGGGCGGTCCGCCAGTTCGTCGCCGCGCACGATCCCGACGGTGGGGAACCCGAGCAGCCGTCCGGCGGCGGCGGTGGCCCGCAGGTGGTTGGAGTACGCCCCGCCGAAGGTCAGCACGGTGCGTCCGGCGGCGGCCCGCAGGTTGGGGACGAGCTTGCGCCACTTGTTGCCCGGCAGGTCCGGGTGGATGAGGTCGTCCCGCTTGAGCAGCAACCGGACGCCGTGCCGCTCGAACCGTTCGTCACGGACCTCCTGCGACGGGGAGGGCAGCCGGGGCCGGAGCGCGAGTGCGGGGTCCGCGGCGTCGGCCGGCCGGGGGGCGGGGGAGGGGGCTGCCATGCCCCCATTGTCGCGGCACGGCCGTGGCCGGCCGGGCGGCGGGCCCGGTCGGCCACGGCGGTCACGTCCTCGCGGGTCCGCGAGCGGTGACGGGGGTCAGTCCTGTGCCAGCCACATGTCCGGGCCGAACACCTCGTAGTGGATGTCGGCCGCCGGGACCCCCTTGGCCAGCAGCTGCGTCCGCACGGAGCGCATGAAGGGCAGGGGGCCGCAGAGGTAGGCGTGGGTGCCGGGGGTGACGTCGATCCCGCTCAGGTCGACCAGGCCGGTGCGGTCGGCGGGGTGGCCGGGCTCGGGGGCCTCGTACCAGAAGTGGGCGGTGGCGGCGGGGAGCTTCTCGGTGAGCAGGGCGTGGTCGGTGCGCATCGCGTGGGTGGCGGGGGAGCGGTCGCCGTGCACGACGGTGACGGGGGCGCGGTGGTCGAGCGCCGCGAGGTGCTCCAGCATCGAGAGCATCGGGGTGCAGCCGATGCCCGCGGAGGCGAGCAGCAGCGGGACGTCGGCGGAGTCGAGCGCGAGGTCGCCGTACGGGGCGGAGACGCGCAGCCGGTCGCCGGCCCCGATCTCGGTGTACAGGTGGTTGGAGACCTCGCCGTCGGGCGCGCCGGCCTCGTGCACCCGCTTGACGGTGATCGAGCGGAGCCGTGAACCGGGGGCGGAGGAGAGGCTGTACTGGCGTATCTGGTGGGCCCCGTCGGGGAGCTCCACCTGCACGGAGACGTACTGGCCGGGGCGGAAGGCGGGGGCGGGCACCCCGTCGGCCGGGCGCAGCTGGAAGGTGGCGACGTCCGCGGTCTCCTCGATGCGGGCTACCACCTCCCACTCGCGCCACACGTCACCGGCGACGACGCCCTGCTGGGCGTACAGCCGCTCCTCGATCGAGATCAGGGCGCCGGCCATCAGCCAGTAGACCTCGTCCCACGCGGCGGCGACCTCCGGGGTGACCGCGTCGCCGAGCACCTCGGCGATGGCGGCGAACAGGTGGGTGTGCACGATCTCGTACTGCGGGGCGGTGACGCCGAGCGAGGCGTGCTTGTGGGCGATCCGGTTGAGCATCACGTCGGGGCGGGTGTCCGGGTGCTCCACCAGCTGGGTCGCGAAGGCGGCTATGGAGCCCGCCAGCGCCCGGCGCTGGGCGCCGGAGGCCTGGTTGCCGCGGTTGAAGAGGTCGCGCAGCAGCTCGGGGTGGGCCGCGAACATCTTGCGGTAGAAGAGATCGGCGATGTCTCCGATGGCCGCGCCCACGGCGGGAAGGGTGGCACGGACGGTGGCGGTCGACGTCTCGGAGAGCATCTGTTCCTCCTGGAACCTTGAATTGGTATCTGAGATGCGTATTTTTTTGCGAGAGGAAACCGGGCAGGGGAGCCCGGTTCGTGGCGGTGGTGCGGGTGGGGGTGGTTGCCGGTCAGCCGGAGGGGCGGCTGCTGCTGATGCCGATCAGCAGTGGTCCGGTGGGGGCGGCTACGAGCTCACCGATGGTGAGCGGATCGAGCGAGGCGTAGAAGGCGTCCTCCGCCTGGCGCAGGGCCACGCGCAGCCGGCAGGCCGAGCGCAGCGGGCAGGGGGTGGTGCCCTCGCAGTCGACGACGTCCCCGGGGCCCTCCAGCTCGCGGACGAGTCCGCCGATGGAGGCGGAACGGCCCGCCGCGGTGAGGCTGAGCCCGCCGCCGCGCCCCCGTCGCGTCTCGATGAGGCCGAGGTGCTGGAGCCTGGCGACGACCTTCGCGGTGTGGGTGTACGGCACCTGCATGGTGGCCGCCACCTCCCGGGTGGTCGGCGGTTCCTCGTTCTCCGCGACGGCGAGGCGCATCAGTACGCGCAACGCCACGTCGGTGAATTTCGTCAGCCGCATGACCCTCACGGTAGATAAGTTGCATCCCGGATGCAAGTTATCCGGCTCCGCGGGCACGGCCGGGCACTCTGCCCAGTCGTGGGCAGATTAGTCACACTCTTTTGTGTAATGGCGTCGTGGCTCTCCGTGCTGAAAGGCTTCTTCGCGCAGATCGGCTGAAGAGTTGAGAGGGTGTCGGATGTCCGTTGGCGAAGAGGTTCGGAGCGTGTCGCCGCCGCAGCAGAGTCTGGGCACGGCGGCGGCGCGGAACCTCGCGACGACCACCAAGTCCGCCCCGCAGATGCAGGAGATCACCTCGCGGTGGCTGCTGAAGGCGCTGCCGTGGGTACAGGTGCAGGGCGGCACCTACCGGGTGAACCGGAGGCTGAGCCACTCGGTCGGCGACGGCCGGGTGACCTTCGTGCAGACCGGTGACCGGGTGGCGGTCGTCCCCGCGGAGCTCGGGGAGCTGCCCGCCCTGCGGGACTTCGGCGACGAGGAGGTGCTGGGCGAGCTGGCCCGGCGCTGCGAGCAGCGGGAGATCGCCGCCGGGCAGGTGCTGGCCTCCGAGGGGGACGCGGCGGACGTCGTCTACCTGCTGGCGCACGGCAAGGTCGAGAAGGTCGGTGCCGGTCCCTACGGGGACGAAGCGGTGCTCGGGGTCCACGCCGACGGGTCCTACTTCGGGGACCGGGCGCTGGTCGACGGCGACGCCGTCTGGGACTGCACGGCCCGCGCCGTCACCGCCTGCACGGTGCTGACGCTGAGCCGGGCGGACGTGCTGAACCTCGCGGAGCGCTCGGACTCGCTCCGCACCCACCTCGCCGGCCTCCTCGCCATCCCGCGGCAGCGCACCAACGAGTACGGCGAGGCGGCGATCGACCTGTCCGCCGGGCACGTCGGCGAAGCCGTCGTCCCGCACACCTACGTCGACTACGAGCCCGCGCCGCGCGAGTACGAGCTGAGCGTCGCCCAGACCGTGCTGAAGGTCCACAGCCGGGTCGCCGACCTGTACAACCAGCCGATGAACCAGACCGAGCAGCAGCTGCGGCTCACGGTCGAGGCGCTGCGCGAGCGCCAGGAGCACGAGCTGGTCAACAACCGCGAGTTCGGGCTGCTCAACAACTGCGACTACGGACAGCGCCTCCAGCCGCACGACGGGGTGCCCGGCCCCGACGACATGGACGAACTGCTCTCGCGCCGCCGCGGTCCGAAGCTCTTCCTCGCCCACCCGGGGGCCATCGCGGCGTTCGGCCGCGAATGCAGCAGGCGCGGTCTGGTGCCGGAGAGTGTCGAGGTCGGCGGACACCGAGTGTCGGCCTGGCGGGGCGTACCGATCTTCCCGTGCGACAAGATCCCGGTCAGCGACGCCCGGACCACGTCGATCATCTGCATGAGGACGGGCGAGGCCGAGCAGGGGGTCGTCGGGCTCCAGCCGTCCGGCATCCCCGACGAGATCGAGCCCGGCCTCTCGGTCCGCTTCATGGGCATCGACGAACAGGCGATCGTCTCGTACCTGGTCACGGCCTACTACTCCGCGGCCGTCCTCGTGCCGGACGCGCTGGGCGTACTGGAGAACGTCGAGGTCGGTCGTCGCCAGTAACGCACCCCGGGCCGGACGGCGGTGTCCGGTCCTTGTAGATCTCCGCCCCGGGCAGTCGTGCCCGGGGCGGTTCCGGGAGGACGGCCAGTGAAGACCCGAGACGTACCCCAACCACCCATCCCCCGCGCCCCGGGCGACGGCGACCCGGTCGCCCCCGTCGCGCAGGGCCAGGAGGCGCAGGCGCTCCTGGAGCAGAGCCGGGCCCTCGTCGATCCGCGGCTGCGCGCCGCGGTCGACTCCCTGCCCGGGTCGATCCGCCGTGTCGCGGCGTACCACTTCGGCTGGGAGGAGGCCGACGGCTCCCCGTCCTCGGGACGGGCGGGAAAGGCGATCAGACCCGCGCTGGTCCTCGCCGCCGCACGGGCCCTGGGAGGCGACCCGCAGCGCGCGCTGCGGGCCGCCGTCGCCGTGGAGCTGGCCCACAACTTCACCCTGCTGCACGACGACATCATCGACGAGGACCGGACCCGCCGGCACCGGCCCACGGCCTGGGCGGTGTTCGGCATCCCCGCCGCGGTGATCACCGGCGACGCCATGCTCGCCCTCGCCCAGCGGCTGCTCGCCGAGGACACGGACCCGGCGGCGGCGCGGGCCTCGGCGCGGCTCTCCACCTGCATCATCGAGCTGTGCGCGGGCCAGCAGGCCGACTGCGCCTTCGAGGACCGGGACCCCGACGGGGTCACCCTGGACGAGTGCCTGACCATGGCCGTCGCCAAGACGGGCGCCCTGCTCGGCTGCGCCTGCGCGACGGGGGCGCTCTACGCGGACGCGGGTGAGCGGGCGGTCGGCGCGATGGACGGGTTCGGCCGGGAGGCGGGACTCGCCTTCCAGCTCATCGACGACCTGATCGGCATCTGGGGCGACCCGGAACGGACCGGGAAGCCGGTGGGGGCGGACCTCATCGCCCGCAAGAAGTCCCTGCCCGTCGTCGCGGCCCTGACCTCCGGCACCCCCGCTGCGGCCGAACTCGCCACGCTCTACCGGGGCGCCATGGACACGCCCGACGAGGTGAGCCGCGCCGCCGATGCCGTGGACCGGGCCGGCGGCCGGGACTGGGCGCAGATCTGCGCAGCGGACCGGATGGCACGCGCGATCCACCACCTCTCCAGGGCGGTGCCCGACCTGGCCCGGGCGGGTGACCTGCTGACCCTGGCGGAGTTCGTCACCCGCCGGACGCACTGAGCGGGAGGGGGCGGGAACGCCCGGACCCGCCGGCTTCCGTTCCGGCCGGGAGGAACGGGAAACGCCCGGACGCGCCGAGTGCGGAGGGGGAAAGGAGCCGAGGTCACGAGGGCCGTTCGGCGAAGAGGAGGGCGACAGGCCGACTGTCGTGGGCACGGACTACAGTCCCTGCCCATGACAGATGAGTCATGGGCAGGGTGGTACCGGGACCGGCAGGGTTCCGACGCCGTCGTCCTCACCACCGACGGACAGCAACTACGTCTCCGGACAAGGGGGATCGACTTCGAGGGCACGAGCTTCGACGGCCTCGCCCCGGTCGTCGGGGCACCACCGGCCGACGACCGGTTCGCCCTGGTGGACGGCGCGTTGAGCGACTGCGTCCTGGAGTGGGACCTGCCGCTCCCGGTGGCCTGGGACGGAACCGTCCACCAGGCCACGCTCAGCTGCCTGTTGTCGCTGCGCCGCCCCGACTCGCACCTCAGCCTCGAATTGCAGTTCGGCGGTGCGGCCTACGCCTCCCATCGCGCCGAGAGCGATTTCGCCTCCGCCCTCGCCACGATCCAGCGCGCCCTGCCGCCCGGGGTGCGCCTGCGGACCTGCATAGCCTGCGCCTTCTCGGACTACTTCCCGGCCCCGGAGCCGGCTCCGGGCACGGGGCGCGGACTGTCCGGGGGCCTCGCCTGTTTCCGGGGGGCCAAGGACGCCTATCGCGGGGCGTCCGGCGAGGGCGACCTCCTGGAACTGTGGGACCGGCGCACCGGATTCGTCCAGGAGGTCTGGAGCTGCCGCGAGTACGAGCCCCGCCCGGACGGCGGCGCCGGTACCGGGCACCGGGGTGCGTTCCCGCTGGAACACGCCTGACGCCCTCCCGCCCCACGCCCCTCCCGAATCCCGCCCGGGCCCGCCCCGCCCGGCCCCGTACGTTTCCGTTCGTCGACGCTGCCCCGTACCGGAACAGTTCCGGTACGGGGCAGCTCTGTCGTTCCGGGGCGGTGCGGGCGGTGGGGGAGAGAGGGCAAGAAGGGCGGGGAGGGCATGAGGGGCGAGGAATCGGGATTGTTGTCCCGCCATTGTTCTACTAGCATGCGAACAAGGGAGGTTTTAATGAACCGTAAGAACTTGGGTGGGACCACTCTTGCCGTCCTGCCGTTTCTGCTGGCGCTCGTCGTCGACCTGGCCCTGTTCCTCGTGTTCCGGGACCGGCTGCCCGACCGGCCGGCCAGCCACTTCACGGGCGGCGGCCGGGCGGACAGGCACATGGATCTGATCTGGTACCCGGTGCTCTGCACGCTGGTGTTCGCCGTGATCGGCGTCTCGTGGGCCCTCACGGTGACGCGGGGCAAGTTCCACGGACGGGCCCACCGCCTGGCCGTCGCCGGGGGCTACGCCTTCGCGGGGTTCCTCGGTTGGCTGCTGGCCGCCGCGCTGCTCGCCAACGTGGACGCCGTCGAGGGTGCGCGGGGGGAGGCGCAGGGCGTCTCGCTCCCGATGTGGCAGCTCGCCGCCGCCCTGGGGGCCGCGGTGCTCGCGGGCGGGATCGGTGCGGGACTGGCCGCGCTCCGTCCCGCACCGGTGCCGCAGGCCGGGGACGAGCCGGTCGGCGACACCGCGCGGATCGCACTCGCGGACGGGGAGGTCGTCGGCTGGACGCGCAGTGTCGGGAGCCTGTGGCTGCCGCTGATCGTGCTCCTGCTCGTCGCCCTGGGCGTGGTGGGCCTGATCGTGTCGGGCTGGGCCGCCGGGCTGCCCCCGCTGCTCATCGCCGTGCTGTTGGCCGGGTTCGTGCGGCCGTGCGTGGTGGTGGACCGGCGCGGCATCACCGTCTCCGGAACGCTGCGCTGGCCTCGCGTCCGGGTGCCGCTCGACCGGATCGAGGCGGCGAGCAGCCGGCACATCAACCCCCTGTCGGAATACGGCGGCTGGGGATACCGCATCCGGCCGGGGCGCACGGGCGTGATGCTCCGCTCCGGCGAGGGGATCGTGGCGACGCTGGCGGACGGCCGGAAGTTCGCGGTGACCGTCGACGACTCGGCGACCGGGGCGGCGCTCCTCAACACCCTGATCGACCAGCGTCGGGCGGAGCACTGAGCATGCTGTTCCGTGTCGATCCCACGTCCACCGTGCCGCTCGGCGACCAGATCGCGGCGTCCGTGCGCCGCTCGGTCGCCGACGGGACGGTGGCGCCCGGCGAGAGGCTGCCCGCGGCCCGGGTGCTCGCGGAGTCCCTCGGGGTCAACGTCCACACCGTGCTGCGCGGCTACCAGCGGCTCCGCGAGGAGGGGCTCATCGAACTGCGCCGGGGCCGCGGCGCCGTCGTCACCGGCGGTGTCCCGCCGCACCGGGCCCGGCTGCTGGAGAGGGTGCGCGAAGTGGTCGCCGACGCACGCGAGTTGGGGATGACGGAGGACGAACTGCTGGACCTGGTGCGTACCGCGCTGAACACGTCCTGAGACCCCGGCGCCCCTGGTCCGGGTGTCCTCGGGCGTCCCGGAGACCCCGAAGGGCCACCCCGTCCTACGAGGTGGCCCCGGGTCCCGCGCGACGGGCCGTGAAGCGGCCCGGGGGAGGCGCGGGGGGACGGATCAGGAGGAGTTGCGGGCCAGTGCGGCCGCGAAGCCGTACTGCCACAGGTAGTTGACCTGGCTGCGCTCGTTCGCGTTCGGGTACGGGTTGGTGCAGGACGTGCCGGGGCCGCCGCCCGACATCAGCTCGCTGCACGGACCGGAGTAGTGGTCCGGCAGGCCGAGCACGTGCCCGGTCTCGTGCGCGGTGACCCGGGTCGAGTTGTACTGCTGGTTCTGCGCGTAGTCCAGGAAGATGTACCCGTTGCCGTGCCCGTCGGTGCTCGCGTACGAGCCGCGGGAGTCGTTGCCCTCGTAGTAGGTGAAGTCGGCGTTCGAGCCCTCCTGCAGCCGGACGTTGGAGACGGAGCTGTTCCAGATCTGCGCGCTGCTGGCTATCTGGCTGCGGAAGCTCGGCGCGTTGGAGGCGCTGTAGACGACGGTGACCGCCTGGGTGCCGGGGTTCGCCGCCCGCTTCTTCGCCACGGACTTGGCGACCGCCTCGAAGAACGCCTTGTTCGCGGCGGCGTTCTCCTTCGACTCGGAGTAGGCGGTGTAGCCGGCCCGGGCCTCCGACACGGCGACGGCGGGCGCCGAGTCGGAGGCCGGGGAGGCGGCGATGGCGGGGGCCGTGCCCAGCGCGGCGGCGAGGCCGAGGCCGACCACGGCCGACATGACGGTCCTGGGGTGTCTCATGGGGGGTCTCCTACCGATTACCGGTCCGATGGACCCGTCCGATGACCGGACGGGGACGGGTGGGGTACGGAGAGAGTGTCGGGGAGCGGAGGCCCCGGCGGATGATGTCAACCGGCGATAGCGCCGCCCTATCACCGTCCTCGGTATCTTCACCGAATCCTGCGTCAACTCCAGGTGAATTAACAGGCTTTGGCGGGATTGGGGAGTCTGGTGCGACCGTTGCCCGCCGCCCTACGCTCGACGGCATGGAGCTTGAGGTGAGACACCTCAGGGCGCTGTGCGCCATCGCCGACATGGGCAGTCTGCACCGGGCCGCCCGCAGTCTGGGCGTGAGCCAGCCCTCCCTGACCACCCAGCTGCGACGGATCGAGAACACCCTGGGCGCCGAGCTGTTCTCCCGCGAACGGACCGGCTGCCGACCGACGTTGCTCGGCCGCGCCGTCCTCAGCCGGGCCCGCCCCCTGGTCGACGGAATGACCGCCCTGGTCAGCGACGCGAAGGCGGAGGCCGCCGCGGTGCGCGCCACCGGCCCGCGACTGCGCATCGGCTGCACGGCGAGCCGGGTCATCGGCGGCTGGCTGCGCAGGCTGCGGCTCCGGCTGCCCGACACGGACATCTCGCTGCGGGTCGACGTGTCGGCCCGCGCACTGCTCCGCGACGTCGGGACGGGCGGGCTGGACGTCGCCTTCGTGCACGAGGTCGAGGGCTGCCCGCTGGCCGTCCCCGAGGGACTGGAACAGCGCGTGCTCCTGGAGCGCGAACCCCAGTTCATCTCCATGGCCAGGGACCATCCGGCCGCCGCCCGGTCCGTGGTCGACCTGGAGGACCTGGCCGCCGACCGGTGGATGGTGGACCCCACGGTGGACGGCGAGTGGGACGGGCTGCGCCGGGTGTTCGACGAGGCCGGCCTCGCTCCGACCGTCCTGCACGGCGACTACCTCACCGCCGCCTCCCTCATCGTGCTCGGCGAGGCGGTCGCCCCCTGCCAGCCCACCTCGGGGCCGCGCGACGACATGGCGATCCGCCCGCTGCGCGACGACCCCCTCGCGGTACGGCTGCTGCTGGTGTCCCGGCCGGGCACCGACATGACGGCGGCGTACGCGGAACTGGAGGCGGCCTACCGGGAGGCGGCCCAGCGGGCGGCCGACTACCACCAGTGGCTGCTGCGCAACCGCAGCCCGCTCGTCTGCGCCCCTTGACCGACGCCCTTCGCGGGTGGCAGCCGATGAGGAGCGCGGGTGACCGGCGGGGCGAACCGGTGCTCGATTCCGCTGAGAGCGAGGACCGGTTCCGGACCGGGGACACGGCAGGCAGAGTCGGCCCATGAGACTTCTGATGCTGGGTGGTACGGAATTCGTCGGACGCGCCGTCACGGAGGAGGCGCTCGCACGCGGTTGGGAGGTCACGGTGTTCCACCGGGGCCGGCACGCGCCCCCGCCGGGGGTGACGGAACTCCTCGGCGACCGCACCGCCGAGGACGGGCTCGCGGCACTGGCCGCGCCCGGCCCCCGTGCCGGGGACGGGGATGCGGACGGCGGCAGGGGCGGTGACGGGGACGCGTACGACTGGGACCTGGTGGTCGACACCTGGACCGGGGCGCCCTCCGCCGTACGGGACGCGGCCCGGCTGCTGGCCGACCGGGTCGGCCGGTACGTGTACGTGTCCAGCCGTTCCGTGTACGGCTACCCGGCCCCGCCCGGGCTGCCGGAGGACGGTCCGCTGGTGGCCGGGGCCTCGCCCGACGAGGACGGGAAGGACGGGGAGGTCCCGTACGCCCTGGCCAAGCGGGGCGGTGAACTGGCCGTGCTCGACGCCTTCGGGGACCGGGCCCTGCTCGCCCGCGCGGGCCTGATCCTGGGCCCCGGCGAGAACATCGGCCGGCTGCCCTGGTGGCTGACGCGGATCGCCCGGGGCGGACCGGTGCTCGCCCCGGGGACCCCGGACCTGGAGCTCCAGTACATCGACGCCCGCGACCTCGCGAACTGGCTGCTGGACGCGGGCAGCGGCGGACTGGGCGGCCCGTACAACCTGGTCAGCCGTTCGGGCCACGCCACCATGGGGCAGTTGCTGGACGCCTGCGTACGTGCCACCGGCTCCGACGCGACGCTCCGTTGGACCCCCGCGGAGACGGTCCTCGCGGCGGGCGTGGAGCCGTGGAGCGACCTGCCGGTCTGGGTGCCGCCGGGCGAGTTGTACGACGCGGTGCACCGGGGCGACGTGAGCCGGGCGTACGCGTCCGGCCTGCGCTGCCGGCCGGTCGAGGAGACGGTCGCCGACACCTGGAAGTGGCTGGAGGAGCTGGGCGGACGGGCTCCGCAGCGGCCGGACCGGCCGACGGTCGGCCTGGACCCGAGGGTGGAGGCGGAACTGCTGGCGAAGCAGGGCTGACACGCACGCCGGACCGGTTCCGACACGCAGGTGCGCCGGTGTGCAGGTGTGCCGGTGCGCGTTCCGTGCACGGGACGCCGGTACGCGTTCCGGGTATCCGGGTACATCGAATCCGATCCGGCGTGGCATTCCACTTCGTTCGATACGTAAAGCTACATATTGCCGTTTATGGCAACAGATGCGCTCAGGCGCGGCAAAAGTATCCAGGCGGCAGTGGCCGCGGCGGCGGCCGCGGCACTGGTGGGCACGCTGGCGGCCACCGCTCTCGCCGACCCGCTGCCCGGCGGGCTCGGCCCCTGTCGGGGGGACGACTGCCCGACCACCTGGCTCGACCCGAACAACGGGGCCGTCACCCACCACGACAGCAACATCAACATCTTCGTCGGTGGCGACTTCCTGGTCCGGGAGGCCGCTGCGGAGGCCGAGGGGAAGATCGTCGCCCTCGGCCGGTTCGACATGAACAAGCGCGAGGGGATCTCACAGATCTACAACGTCGGCGTGGTCGGCGTGGGCTCCCGGGTGCCGCCCCCGAACGACTCCGACTACCTGACGGTGGGCGGGCCGCTGACCGTCGCGGACGGGCAGCGGCTGATCGCGGAGGAGGGGCCGAACCACGGTGTGGTCAAGTACGCCGACACCGTCAGCGGAACGGTGACCCCGGCGCCGCGCAGGGACCCCGCGGCCACGGACCCGTACACGGCGCTGCGCGACCAGCTGACCGCGGCCAGCCACTGCTACGCGTACGACGACGGCCAGGACCACCGACGCCCCGTCACGGGCACCACGGTGAACGCCGGTTTCGAGACGGCCTTCGTCGGCGACGGCACCTCCGCCCTCCAGGTGTTCGCCGTGGACGCGGATGTGGCGGCGGGCGGGGGCGGTCAGCAGGGCATCACGTTCAACGCGATCCCGGACGGTGCGACGGTGCTCGTCAACGTCTACGGGAGCAGCCGCAACATCAACACGTACATGGGGTCGCTGCCCCAGGCCGGACTGCGCGAACGCCTGTTGTGGAACTTCCCCGACGCCACCGAGATCGGGCTGCACGGCTCCACCCAGTTCCAGGGCAGCGTGCTGATCGGCCGGCCGTCGAGCACGACCACCCTGGACATGAGCGGCACCAACGGCCGCTTCTACACCGCCGGTTCGCTGATCCACACGTCCTCGGGGCAGTCGGGCGGCCAGGAGCTGCACGCCTATCCCTTCGACGGGGACCTGCCGAGCTGCGCCGAGGAACCCACACCGACGCCCACTCCTACGGACACGCCGACGCCCACGGACACCCCCACGCCGACCGATACCCCGACGCCGACGGACACCCCGACGCCCACCGATACGCCGACGCCGACGGACACCCCCGCGCCGACGGACACCCCGACGCCCACCGATACGCCGACGCCGACGGACACGCCCGCGCCCACCGGCACCCCCGCCCCCACCGACACGCCGACGCCCACGAGTACCCCGACGCGCACCCACACTCCCGGGCCGTGGCCCTCGGAGACGGTGCCCGGGCCGGATCCCGTCCCGACCCACACCTGGCCGCACAAGCCCCACCCCGGGGGAGAGCTTCCCCATACGGGCGCCCGCGGCGGTGAATGGGTCATCGGTGGCATCGCGGCGGCTCTGCTCGCGGCCGGTTCGGCGGCCACGCTGATGGCCCGTAGGGCGCGCCGACGCAGCTAGCTTTGGCCCATGGCCGAACTGCTGCTGCACCTCACCGAAGGGCCCCTGTGGGAGGCGGCCCGCGGGATCGGGACGTACGAGATGTCCACCCGCGGCCGCACCCTGCACGAAGAGGGCTTCATCCACTGCTCGTCGCCGCACCAGCTCGCCGGCGTGGCCGAGATGCTGTACGGCGCCGGGAGCGGGGCCGGGGCGGATGACCAGGAACTCGTGGTCCTCGTCATCGACCCCGACCGGCTCCCGGCGCCCGTACGGTACGAGTCCCTCGCGCCCGGCGGCGAGGAGTTCCCGCACATCTACGGGCCCGTCCCGGTGGACGCGGTCGTGGAAGTGCGTCCCTGGCCGGACAAGGAAGGTGACCCCGCATGAACGCTCCACCCCCTGAGGACCCCGTGGGTCCGGTGAACCCCGAAGCCCCCGTCGTCGCCGTCACCGGGGCGAGCGGCGCCGTGGGCGGCCGGGTCGCACGACGTCTGGCGCGCGCCGGAGTGCCCGTGCGGCTCCTCGGGCGCGATCCGGCGCGACTGCCCGAACTGCCCGGCGCGGTCGCGGCCCCGCCCGCCCGGTACGGCGACGGGGAGGCCATGCGCCGCGCGCTCGCCGGCGCGCACACGCTGTTCCTCGTATCGGCGCACGAGAGCCCCTACCGGGTGCGCGAGCACACGACCGCCGTGGACGCGGCGGTCGCCGTGGGCGTGGAACGCATCGTGTACGTCTCGTTCCTGGGCGCGGCGCCGGACGCCACATTCACCTTCGCCCGGGACCACTGGCACACCGAGGCGTACATCCGGACCGCCGACGTGCGCCACACCTTCCTGCGCGACAGTCTGTACCTCGCCGGTCTCCCCGCGATGACCGGCTCGGACGGGGTGCTGCGCGGTCCGGGCGGCGACGGCCGGGTGGCGGCGGTGGCGCACGAGGACATCGCGGACGCCGCGACCGCCGTGCTGCTGGCCGACGCCGAGCGCGTCGACACCCGCCACGACGGGGTGACGTACGACCTCACGGGCCCCGAGGCGTTCACCCTCGCCGAGGCGGCCGAGGAACTGAGCAGGGTCACCGGCCGGACCGTCACCTACGTACCGGAGACCCGCGAGGAGGCCTACGCCTCACGGGCGCAGTACGGGGCCGAGGACTGGGAGGTGACCGGCTGGGTGACGTCGTACGAGGCCATCGCCACCGGTGAGATGGCCACGGTCTCGGACGCGGTGCCGGACCTGACGGGGCATCCGGCGACGGACCTGGCCACCTATCTGAGGGAACACCCGGACAGCTACCGGCACTTGCTGAAGCAGTCCTGACCGCGTACCGACCGCACTGCCCGTACGGATAGCCCCCGCCGGTACCGGCAGCCCCGGCCGTACCGCCTGTTCCGTGTGACGGGGCACCCGGCGCCTCAGTCCACGTACACCCCTGCCCGTGCCGCCGCGGCCGCCGCCTCGGCGGCACGGTCGGCGGCCGCCTCGTCGAGCGGCCCGCCGCCGGCCAGCAGCCGGTAGTAGAGCGGTGCCGACACGGCGCGGATCACCTCGCCCGCGTTCGTGCCCGCGGGCAGCTCCCCGCGCTCGACCGCCTCGGTGACGCAGCCGGACCACTCCTCGACGCGGACCGCGTAGAACCGGTGCAGCGCCCCGGCCGTGCGCGGGTCGCAGGTGGCCGCGGCGATCACGGACTTGAAGAGGGGGCCCTGCCGGGGGTCGGAGAGGGTCGTGGCCACCAGCCGGGCGTTGGCCCTGAGATCGTCGATCAGCGAACCCGTGGCCGTACGGGGCGAGGACTGCTCGGCCATGTCGTCGAGCAGGTCCGCGACCAGGCCGGTGGGGGTGGACCAGCGCCGGTAGACGGTCGTCTTGCCGACCTCCGCCCGGCGTGCGACATCGGCCAGATCCAGACGGTCGAAACCGTGCTCGGCCAGGGCGTCGCCCGCGGCCCGCAACACCGATTCCCGGACCCGGGCGGTACGGCCGCCGGGCCGGACGCTGCCGGGTTCCACACCCTCAGAAGTCATAACGGGTCTCCAGTTCCATTAACAGCTCTTCCTCTGCTACGGTGACTTCACCTTAACGGAACTGCTGTCCCGTTTAAAACTCCTGTCTGAGGAAGTCCCCTCATGTCCGCACCCTGCCAGGCCCCGTCGGGCACCACCGACACCGACACCGCTGCCGAAACCGTCACCGAGATCGCCATCGACAGCGCCTCCGGCGGCGCCGCCGGAGTCACCGCCGACGCCCCCTCGTCGAAGATCCGCATTACCGGGCGCCAGAAGCTCGTCCTCACTCTCCTTCTCGGCGCGCAGTTCATGATCGCCGTGGACTTCTCGATCCTGAACGTCGCGCTGCCGGTCGTCGGCGAGGGGCTGGGGTTCTCCCTCTCGAACCTGCAGTGGATCGCCACCGCGTTCGCGCTCGCCGCCGCCGGTTTCACCCTGCTGTTCGGGCGGGTCGCCGATCTCGTCGGCCGCAAGCGGCTGTTCCTCGGCGGCATGACCGTCCTCGGCCTCTCCTCCGTCCTGGGCGGCCTCGCCACCTCGCCCGAAGTGCTGCTCGTGGCACGGGTGCTGCAGGGGCTCGCCACGGCGGCCGTCACCCCGGCCGGGCTCGCGCTGCTGACCACCGCCTTCAAGGAGGGCCCCCTGCGGGAGCGGGCTCTCGGCCTCAACGGCGCGTTGATGTCCGCCGGGTTCACCGCCGGAGCCGTCCTCGGCGGCCTGCTCACCGATCTGCTCTCCTGGCGCTGGGCGTTCTTCATCAACGTGCCCGTGGCCGCCCTGGTGGTCGCCCTCGCCCCGTCCGTCATCACCGAATCGCGCCCCGCCGGGCGTCCCCGGCTCGACGTCCCCGGAGCCGTGACCGTCACCGGCGGTCTGCTCCTGCTCGTCTACGGGCTGACGCAGGCCGGCGAGTCCGGCTGGACCACGCCCACCACCCTGGCCGCGCTCCTCGCGGGCCTCGTGCTCCTCGTCGGCTTCTGGACCGTCGAGAAGAGGGCGGCGTCGCCGCTGGTTCCCGTACGCATCCTGAAGCGGCGCAGCGTCATCTGGGGCAACACCGCGGGTCTGATCGCCTTCGTCACCGAGACCTCGCTGGTCTTCCTGCTGACCCTCTACCTGCAGGAGGTCCTCGGCCACTCGCCGCTCGCCACCGGCCTCGCCTTCGGTGTCCTGGGCGTCGGCACCGTGATTGGCGGCGCGTTCGGCGGCCGTGCGGTCGGGCGCTTCGGGAACCGTACGACCATCGTCGCCGGCGGGATCGTCCAGGCCGTCGCCACGCTCTCCCTGGTGGCGCTCGGGACGGCGGGGGAGTGGATCCTGCTCCTGCTGGCGGCCACCTTCGTCGGCGGGATCGGCAACATGCTGATGATCGTCGGCTTCATGGTCACCGCGACCTCCGGACTGCCCGACGAGGAGCAGGGGCTGGCCACCGGCCTGGCCACCATGACCCAGCAGGTCGGCATCACCATGGGCATCCCGGTCATGAGCGCCGTCGCCACCGCCCGGATGTCCGCCCTCGGCGACACCGGCCCCGAGGGCGTCCTCTCGGGGGTGTCGGTCGCGATCCTGGTCAACTCGGCGCTGGTCCTCGCGGGCGCGCTGCTCGTGGGCGCCTTCCTCGGACCGCGACGCGGTGCGCGACCCGGCGCCGGGAGCGGCGCGGGCAACGGCGCCCGGGGGTGAGGCCGGGGAGCGGTGCGGCGATGCCGGGCGGCGGATCGGCCTGATCCGTCCGCGGCCCGGCATCGCCGCGACCGTGCGTCTCAACCCCCGTCGTGGGCCTCGCGCAGGGCGGCGATGTCCAGCTTCTTCATGGTCATCATCGCCCGCGTGGTCCTGGCGCCCTTCTCGGCGTCCGGGTCGAGGACCATCTCCAGCAGCGCCTCGGGCACGACCTGCCAGGAGACGCCGTACCGGTCCGTCACCCAGCCGCAGGGCCCTTCCTCGCCCCCGTCGGTGAGGCTGCTCCAGTAGTGGTCCACCTCGGCCTGGTCCGCACAGCGGATCTGGAACGAGATGGCCTCGTTGAACGTGAACTCCGGCCCGCCGTTCAGTCCGACGAACTTCTGGCCGTTGAGCTCGAACTCGACCGTCATCACCGATCCGGCGGGCCCCGGACCCGCCTCGGTGTAGCGGCCGATCCTGCCGAGGCGTGAGTTCTTGAAGACCGTCAGGTAGTACTCCGCCGCCTCCTCGGCCTGCCCGTCGAACCACAGACACGTGGTGAAGCCTTCGGTGGTCATCGCTGTCTCCCGTCGTGTGCGCAACCCCGTCAAGTGCGCAACCCCGTAATGCGCGCAGCCCCGTCGTCTGCGCATGTCCACCCATATCGACCGATCCCGCCCCGAAAACTCATCGCTGTACGGGGAACACCCGTGAGGAAACAGGGAACGGTCGACTCCATATGGTCCCCCGCGGACGGCCCCGAACCCGCCCGGCGACACGGATGCACTCCGCACCGAACGACCGCCCCGTCCGAATCGCGCGGGGACGGCGTGCGCGTCGCGGAGCAGGGGCGCGTACGGCGTCGGCGTGCGGGGCGTGCGGCCCGGTGCGTGGGGCGTACGGCGTCGGTGTGCGGGGCGCGGGGCGCGTGACGTCATACCCGGGTCCGACCCCGAGGTCCCGGTCACGTCCGGGGGACGGGCTCAGACGGTGACCCGGGGCCGCGCCGCGTCCAGGCGGTGCACGGCGGTCCGGCCGGCGTGCGGGGCGAGCAGGTCCCGCAGTTCGTGCGCGGCGGACTCGACGAGGTGGCCGTCGCGGGCGGCGTGGAGGGTTTCGAGGATGAACACGACGTCCGTGGAGTCCTCGGTGACACGGGTGCGGTGGGCGTCGCGGTGGTTCCAGTGCCGGGTCAGGACACCGGTGGTGTCCGCATAGACGATCTCACCGGGGCCGGGGTTCTCGACGGTGTCGGGTTCGCCGAGCGGGGTGAAGGACTCGGAGCCGTCGGCGTGCCGGATCTCGACGTCGCCGGTGACCCGGTCCAGGTCGAAGGCGCCCGCGGGCAGACCGTGCCGGACGGAGACCGCGTTGTAGGAGTCGACGGGCGGGTTGATGCGGGGGAGGGCGCCCTTCTTGGCGAGACGGCGGCCGAGCGCGTCGACGCTGGGGCGGACGCGGCGGGGGTTGGTGCCGAAGGAGCGGTAGGCGGTGTGCCACGCCTCGATGCGGGGATCGGTCTCGTCGGCGGGGTGCCAGCTGCCGTCGGCGAGCCGTCCCTCCAGCTCCGCCAGGGCGGCGACGGTACCGGGCCAGGGCTCGCGGCCGCGCAGACCGGTGGCGGTGACCAGGGCGACGAGGGTGTCGGGGAAGGCCGCCACGACGGTGGGGGCGATGCGGAAGGCGGTCATGGGGGGGGGGTGGTTCCGTTTCCTGATTACTGCGTACGTACGGGGATCGAGGGGGCGAGGGGCTCGGGGAACCTGCCCGGACTCGGGCAGGGGCGGGGCGAGGGGACCGGGGACCTGATCGGACTCGGGCCGGGTCGGGTCAGGTCAGGGCTAGGAGGCCCACGGCGACGGCGGCGGTGCCCAGGCCGACGAGCTGGCCGCGGTGGATGCGCTCGGCGAGCACGCTGCGGGCGAGCAGGACCGTGCCGACCGGGTACAGGGCGGTGATCACGGCGACGACGGCGAGGTCCCCGCTGCGGGCGGCGAGCAGGAACAGCAGGTTCGCCACGGAGTCCAGCGCGCCCGCGGCCGCCGAGGTCGCGTACGCGGGCCGCTCGGGGCCCAGTCGGCGGTGCAGCAGCCCCGCCGCGGTCAGGGTGATCGCCGAGGAGACGGTACGGCCGATGAGCAGCGGGGCCACTCCGCTGTCGGTGGGCGCCTGGTGCAGGAAGACCAACTGGAGGGCGATGGCGGCGCCGGCCCCGAAGGCCAGCAGCAGCGCCGTGCGGGAGGGCCGCGCCGCCCCGGCACCGTGCCCGGCGCTGACCAGCACCACCGCGACCAGCGCGAGCGGCAGGCCGATCAGCCCGGCGGCGGCCAGGTGCTCACCCTGCAACAGGCCCACGCCGACGGGCAGGGCCGCGGACACCAGCGCGGTGACGGGCGACAGCACGTTCATCGGCCCGATCGCCAGGGTGCGGTAGAGCAGTGCGAACGCGGCGGCCGACGCGACCCCCGAGGCGGCACCCCAGCCGAGGGCGCCGACGCTGAACGAGGCGCCGAGCACTGGCCACAGCAGCAGTTCGACCACGAGACTGGACGGGGCCGCGATCATCACGGTCCGCAGCACATGGGCCTTGCGGGCGCCGAGGCCGCCGAGGAAGTCGGCGCAGCCGTAAGCGAGCGAGCTGCCCAGGGCCAGGAGCAGAGCGATCACAGCACATCCCTTACCATTCAATGGAATGACCGCACCGTACAACGGACCGACCGGGGTGTGTCAATGAAACGACCGGACGGTTCATTGAAATAGTTCAGCTGTGAGAGATGGTGATCCCGTGACCGAGACGGCCGCAGCCCTGCGGACGGTCGCGCACAACGTCCGGGCGGCCCGCATCCGGGCGGGCCTGTCCCTGGAGGAGCTCGGCCGTCGCGCCCAGGTCAGCAAGGGAGCCCTGGTGGGGCTGGAGAAGGCCCAGGGCAACCCCAACCTGGCCACCCTGGTCCGGCTGGCCGACACCCTCGGCATCTCCGTCTCCGCCCTGATGCAGGGCCCCTCCGAAGGCCGCGTCCGGGTCGTGACCGCCGACACCGTGGCGCCTCTGTGGACCGGTGAGCACGGCGGCGATGCCCGGCTCATGCTGACGACCTCGGGCCCGGCGCCCGTGGAGGTCTGGCGCTGGCGGCTGCGGCCGGACGAGGAGTATCCCAGCCACCCCCACCAGGCCGGGGTCGTGGAGACCCTCAGCGTCACCTCCGGCCGGATGACCCTGGTCGTAGACGGCACCGAGCACACCGTCGAGGCCGGGCAGACCGCCACGTTCGACGGCGACACCCCCCACACCTACCGCGGCGCGGGCACCGAGACCTGCCACCTGATCATGACGGTCCACATCCCGCCCGGCCCCGCCGCCGCGAGCTGAACCGCGGGGCGTACGGGGCGTACGGGGCGTACGGACGTGCCCCGACGTGGCGGCCCGGTCACATCGACGAGCCACTCGCACCAACTGGCCGTTCGCGCCAACTGTCCGCTCGCATCAACGACTTGCTCATGTCGACGAGTCGGCCGTGTCGACGAACCGGTCACGGCGCCGCGTCAGCGAGCCGCTCGCAGACGCAGCGCCGCGACCGACCAGTCGAGTGCCGGTGCCAGGCGTTCCGGAGCCGGCCAGCCGTTGATCAGGGCGAGCAGCCGGAAGTACCGGTCCCGGCGCGGATCGTTCACGGCCGTCAGCCGTTGCAGCACCCAACGGCACAGTTCGCCGTCGTCGGGCCGGCCCAGGGCGCGTGAACAGTCCGCGGTGATCGCTGCGGCGACGCGGTCGGCCCGGGGCGATCGCGGGGTGATCCCGGCGGCGAGGGCCGCCGCCGCGTGGTCACGGGCGATCACGACCACATCCGGGCGCGGCTGCCCGGAGCCGCCGTCGGGCAGGCCGGCCGCATGGCCCTCGGCCCCGCTCCGCACGCGGGCGCGGAAGTCCGGGTCCAGGGACAGCTCCGCCAACTCGACCCAGGCCCCGAGCTGTTCCTCCGTCGGATCGTCGGGGAGCTCGGGCGTCATGGAGCGTCGGACCCCGGCCCAACCGGCGTCCTCGTCGAGACCCGCGAAGACGGCGTCGAGGAACTCGTCGGTCAACCGCCGACGTTCGTCCCCGGTGAGCCGGGCCAGTCGGTGCATGCGTTCCATCTCCTCGGGTGTCATGGGGTCGCGTCCGGCAGCGGTCGTCAGCACCGCCCGCCGCAGGCGCAGGATGCCGATCTGTACCTCCAGCGCGGCGGCGTGCTGGGCGGCGACCTCGCCGAGCGTCAGCTCCCGGTCGACGACCTGCCGGATCTCGTCGAGGCCGAGCCCCAGCTCACGGAGTGTCCGCACCAGGGCCAGCCGGGCGACGGCGTCCGGGCCGTAGCGGCGGTAACCGGCGGGAGTGCGATGGGCCGGCACCACGATGCCGCGGTCGGAGTAGAACCGGATGGTCTTGACCGTCAGCCCGGTGCGCCGGGCGAGTTCGCCGATCGAGCAGAGCGTGCCGCTTTCCATGCCCCCACCTTCGACTCTCCCTCCACGGGAGAGTCAAGCCGCCCCCCGTCTCCCCCGCTCCCGACCGTCCCGGGGTGCCCGGTCGCGCAGGACGAGCAGGGTCCAGCCGCGGCCGGCCGGATCGAGCGGCCGGGTCGCGGCGGTGAAGAGCTCCGCGGCCCGACGGTAGGAGAGCCGCCCCCGGCCGGTCACCGGGCAGCGGTCGGCCGCGGCCGTACCGGTGGGGGCCCGCCGGTCGGTGACGAACACCGGCCCCGCGGTGCGCCCGGCCAGCAGCATGGGCAGCAGACGCGCCGCACCCGGCCCCCAGCGCAGGGACCCCGGCGCGCTCTCCTTGGTGCGTCGGCCGGGCAGGTCGAGGTGGTCGATGTCGAGGGCGAGCGCCTGCTCGACGGTGGCCCGCGACTCGTGGAGGAGGCGCCACAGCGTCAACTCCCTGAGCGGAGCCCGCAGGGCGAGGGCGGCGCGGGCCCGGTCCGCATCGCCCCCGGCCGGTACCGCGACCGCGGGAACAGGGGTGTCGGCGGGGGCGGGCACCGGGTCGGGACGCGGCGTCGGCGGAGCCAGTCCGGCGGCCGGGTCCGCGGTGATCCAGCCCCGTGCCGCCCACCACGCCGTGGCTGCCCGGAGGCAGGCCAGCTCGCGGTCCAGCGTGCGCGGTCGTGCGGTGCCGGCGCGGTCGGCCAGCGCCCGCCGCAGCCGTTCCGGTGTCTCCGGGGCGTCGAGCAGGGCGAGCGGAACGACGGGCGGACGGGCGCCCCTGCGCTCACGGCCGGTCGGCGCCCGCCGGTCGACCAACGGCCAGGCCCACCCGAGCAGCGAGATGCGGTAGACGCGGCGGGAGGCGCTGCCGAGACCGGCCGCGACGAGATAGCGGTCGACGGCGGCACCGTATTCCACCGGCGCCGGACGAAGCGCGCCCGGGTCGTCGATCCGATGTTCTCCCATGCCGTCCTCCCGCAGTAAATGAGCCTCGTAATTACTCTCCCGCTTTCCCTCAAGTGAGCCTACCACCAGGCATGTTGCAGTAAATGAAGGCTATTTACTGCGGCAATTCGCGAGGAAGTAAAACTGATCGAAAAAGACTCAACTTTCTTTCCGGAAACGCTTGTGGGAAATGGTCCGGCGGAGGAAGAGTGCGGACCCATGACGCTTCGCACTCGCTCTCCCGCCGTGCCCGGGACCCGGTCCGCCGCTCACCGTCTGCGCGTTCTGCGGCACTCGCGGTTCCGTCGTTTCCTCGTCGGCCAGAGCACGTCGCTGCTCGGTTCCGGGATGAACACGATCGCCACGTCCTTCGTCGTGCTGCAGCTGCCCGGCGGCGGGGTCGACGCCGTCGGAGTGGTGATGGCGGCCCGGATCCTCGCGGTGCTGGTCGTGCTGCTGCTCGGCGGCGTACTGACCGACCGGCTCGGGGCCCGTACGGTCATGCTGACGTCGGACCTGCTGCGGTTCGGCTCCCAGGGCGTGCTGGCCGTGCTGCTGTTCACCCACAGTGCGAGGGTCTGGGAAGTGGTCGTGCTGGCGGTGGTCCTCGGAATCGGCGAGGGGGGATTCAGCCCGGGGCTGACGGCCCTGGTGCCCGGCCTCGTCCCCGAGGACGACCTCGCGGACGCCAACGCGCTGCTGCAGATCACCCAGGCGGTGACCTCGGTCGTGGGGCCCGGCCTGGCCGGCCTGCTCATCGCGGTCTCCGACCCGGGCACGGTGATCGCCGTCGACGCGGTCAGCTACGGCGTGAGCGTCCTGGCCCTGGTCGGGCTGCCCCTGTCACAGCCGGCCGCGCCCCGCCGCGGGCTGCTCGCTGAACTGGGCCTCGGCTGGAAGGAGTTCACCTCCCGCACCTGGCTGTGGGCCACGACCCTGCACATCAGCCTCTTCAACTTCTTCCTCTGGGCCCCGTTCCTGGTGCTGGGGCCGATGCTCGCCCAGCAACGCTTCGGCGGCGCGAGGGCCTGGGGGCTGGTGCTGGCCCTGTACGGCGTCGGCTCGGTCGTCGGCGGCCTGGCACTGCTCGGCCGGAACCCCGGCCGGGCGGTCGCCTGGTCCGTGGCCGCATCCGCGGGCTGGGCCGTTCCGGTCGCCGCGCTGGCCGTGCGGGCGCCGCTGGCCTGGGTGGCGGCCGCCGCGCTCGTCGCGGGAGTCGGTGCGGCGGTGTGCAGCGCCCTCATGGCGACCGTCATCCAGCGCGAGATCCCCGCCGAGGCCCGCGGCCGCATCGGCGCCTTCGACAGCCTGGGCGCCTTCGCCCTGGGGCCGCTCGGCCTGGCACTGGCCGGGCCGGTGTCGGGAGCCGTGGGCGTGGACCGGCTCCTGGGGTTCGGGGTGCTGTGGCAACTGGCCGCGGTCGCCGTGGTGCTGGCGCTCCCGTCCGTACGGAGGCACGACGCGAAGCGAGGAGCGGGCCGAACGTACTGACCACGGGCGCCGCGCGACGACGGGACGGCGCGGCGCCCCCGTTCCGCTCCGCTTCCGCGGCACGCGTGACCGGGGGCGCCCGTGGTGCGGGTCAGACGGTGGGGGCGGGCCAGGGGACGTCGGTCTCGACGGCGGCGGCGTAGTCGATGCCGGGGACGGAGAAGCCGTAGAGGCGACGGACCTCGTCACTGAACCAGTCGAGGTCGGCGAGTCCGGTGATGCTGTCGCTGGTGGCGGTGGCCCAGCGCTCGGCGACGGCGTTCTGCACGGCGGGTTCGAGCTCCCAGGTGTCGAGACGCACCCGGCCCTCGTCGTCGAGGTCGAGAGGGCGGGCACCGGTCAACCGGTCCCAGAGCTCGACCAGTTGACCGATCGGGGCCACCATCGTGTCGCCGAGGACGCCGCGCAGCAGACCGACGTACAGGGCGATGCCGGGAATGGCGGTGGAGGACTGGGTGACGGCGGCGGCGTTGACCGAGGTCACGGCCCGGCCGCCCAGGGTCTTGCCGAGACGCTCGTCCAACGTGCGTGCGGTGGCCTCCAGATGGGACTTCGCGGCGCCGATGGTGCCCTGCCGGTAGATCGCCCCGGTCAGCGGCGAACCGATGTAGGACAGGGCGGCGGTGGTGAAGCCGTCGGCGAGCAGGGACCGGTCGGCCAGGAACGTGATCCACCGTTCCCAGTCGGCGCCGCCCATCACCGCCACGGTCTGCTCGATGTCGTCGCCCTCGGCCGGTTCGGTGGTGACCTCCTTCACCTCCGGCACGCCGTTCTCGTCGAAGGCGAGGGTCTTGGTGGTGTACGGCGAACCGATCGGCTTGAGGACCGAGGCGTACGTGTCGCCGGTGTCCGGGTCGGTGCGGCGGGGCGCGGCCACCGAGTAGATCAGGTGGTCGAGCCGTCCCCCGAACCGCTCGACGAGGAGATCGGCGACCTGCTCCTTCATCGTGTCGCCGAACGCGTCGCCGTTGAGGAAGACGATGTCCCGCCCGTGCTCCCGGGCGAGCCGGGCGGTGGCGGCGGTGCGGTACCAGCCGGCCGTGCCGGTGCGTCGCGCGGGCGCCTTCTCGAAGCACACGCCGATGCCGCGGATGCCGACCCGGGCCAGGCCCGCGATCGTGGCGGCCAGGCCGTACCCGGCGGACGAGCCGATGACCAGGGCCACCGGCCCCTCGCCCCCGGGGGCGACCGGGTCGGGTACGGCACGCCACATCTCGTCCACCAGCTGCCGGCAGCCGTCGGGGTGGGAGTCCAGGAACAGGAAACCCCGGTTCTTGGGCGCAATGACGCGTTCGCTCACGGTGTGGTGCCCCAGGTGTCGTCACGGACATGGACGCGGTGACCACCTCGGCCGCCCCGTCCTGCAAGTCTGCGGCCGCACGGATGAACGCGGTGACCCCGACCGGCACAACGATGCCCGACCGGGCTTGGAGGATTCCCACTAGCTCCGCCGTACCGCCCCGCCGACGTGGCCGGACAGCCGGTCAACGCGCCCTCGGGACCACCGCCCCGAGGGACCGGGTGGCGGCGGTCACCCCGAGCAACTCGGGGCTCCCGGCCCGGTGGAGGCCCAGGAACGCCACCCCGACGACGAACGACAACAGACCGCACCACACGAGGACGAGACGCAGGGCGGGCTGCGCCCGGCGGAGCGTGACGCGTCGAACACGGGAGCACGCGGCCACGGTCTCCGGACCGGGTGCGGTCCGGCCCCCGTGAGGGGGCGGATACCCAGGACTGGGGTGAGGCCACTACTGCCGCAGGATGCTCATGATTTCGCTTGCCTTGGCGACTGCAGCTCGGGGCCCGTACGCGGAAAAGACGGCGATCCGGCTCTATCGGAGCGCGGACGGGGACGACCAGTCCGTGGGAGACCTCTTCGCCTCGCACCTCGATCTCGCCCGCGGGCACATGCTCCTGGGCGACCTGGGCGACCTGGGCGGCACCGAGGAGATGCTCGACTTCGTCCTTGCGGCCTCGCCCGAGCGCATGTCGGCAAGCATCGTACGCCGACTCACCGTTCTCGGAATGGAGTTGGAAGGGCCGCAGTACGGTGGAGCCGCGCAGGCGGTGCACCTGCGCGAACGACTCCAGCACACGGCCGTCCGTGCGTCCCTGCCCGCCGCCCATCCTCCGGAGTTGCCGACGTGACCGATCTGTCCGCCGCCCACGACGCCGCCGTTACCGACCGGGCCCGACTGGCAGGCAGCGCCTACAACGGAGACCGGGACCTCGCCGCCCGACAGTCGCTCTACCGGTGGCAGACACCCCGGTACGATCTGCCGGGTCTCGTCGCCGAGCAGCTGGTCGACGTACGCGGTCGGATCGTCGACATCGGCTGCGGCAACGGCAAGTTCATCCAGCGGCTCCGTCAGGACCGGCCGGATCTGGAACTGCTCGGCCTCGACATCGCTCCTGGAATCCTCACCGGAGTTCCCGGACCGGTTGCTGTCACGGATGCCACAAGACTGCCGTTGGCATCGGCGAGCATCGACGCCGCTCTCGCGCTTCACATGCTCTACCACGTGCCCGACATCCCCCAGGCGGTCAGAGAGCTGGCCCGGGCCGTGACCCGTGACGGGCTGGTGGTCGTCTCCACCAACAGCGACCGGGACAAGGCCGAACTGGACGAGCTCTGGCAGCGGGCCGCAGGTGATGTCCTCGGGATCGACCGTGGCCCGGCTCGCATCTCGCTCAGCGCTCGCTTCTCCCTGGAGAAGGCCCCGGCCTTCCTCGGTGAGGAGTTCGGCCGGGTGGAGGTCGTCGAACTGCCGGGGACCATCACGGTCCGCGACCCCGAGCCGGTCATCGCCCACATGGCCTCGTACCGTGCCTGGGCGGACCAGCACGACGTGCCCTTCGACGCGACCATCGACCGGGCCCGCACACTGGTGGCCGACCACATCGTCCGGCACGGGGCGTACGAGATCACCTGCCTCGGAGGCATCCTCGTCTGCCGCCGGTGAGGTCATCCCTGTGGCGGCCAGACCCCGAGGCAGTCGACGGCTTCCTGCGTGCTCGTGGCGTACGGCGTGAACGGTGTGGGTGCGGTGATGTCGATGCCCGGCCCGCCCTCGACGAAGTACGACCAGAAGCCGACGACGTGTTCATGTCTGCCGGCGTAGGGAGCGCGTCGAGCGAGGTGCAGTTGGTTCTCGGGCACACGTCCGCCGTCCTCACGCCGCGGACCCACGCGCGCCCGCACCCGGAAAAAGAAGACCGCACCCGGCCGCCATGAACGCCGTCGACGGCGAACTGCGGACCGGGTGCGGTCCGTCCCCCGTGAGGGGGCGGGTGGAGCAGAGAGGAAGGTCAGGCCTTCTTCGTCTCCCAGAAGATCTTGTCGATCTGGGCGATGTAGTCCAGCGCCTTCTGGCCCGTCGCCGGGTCCGTGGACGCCTTCGCGGCCGAGAGGGCCTTCAGGGCGTCGTTGACCAGCTGGTGCAGCTCCGGGTACTTCTCGAAGTGCGGGGGCTTGAAGTAGTCGCTCCACAGCACCGAGATGTGGTGCTTGGCGAGCTCGGCACGCTGTTCCTTGATGACCACCGCGCGGGCCCGGAAGTGCGGGTCCTCGTTGGCCTGGTACTTCTCCTGGACGGCCTTGACGGACTCCGCCTCGATGCGGGCCTGGGCCGGGTCGTACACGCCGCAGGGCAGGTCGCAGTGGGCGCTGACCTTCACCTTGGGGGCAAACAGGCGGGAAAGCATTGAGCTGTCCTTCCTCGTGATCGTCTTCTCAGGTGGGACATTACTCGGTGGGAGGCGGGTTTTCGTGGGTGCCCCCGTGGGCTTAGGCCAAAAGTCCGGGGCGAGGATGGGACCAGTGGCCGAATGTACGGAACGCCGTATCGGGACGTTTACTGATGGAGCGGGGAGGTGCCGGAGGGATGCGGGAGGTGCCGGAGATGCCGGAGGTGCCCGGGACGGCGCAGGGGCGGACCGGACGGGTGCCGTTCCAGGTGGTGGAGGTGACCGGGCCGTCGATGGTGCCGACGCTCCATCACGGGGACTGGCTGCTCGTGCAGTACGGGGCGAGGGTGCGGCCCGGTGACGTGGTGATCCTGCGGCATCCGTTCCAGCAGGACCTGCTCGTCGTCAAGCGGGCCGCCGAGCGCCGGCGGGGCGGCTGGTGGGTGCTGGCGGACAACACCTTCGCGGGCGGTGACAGCACGGACTACGGGACGGTGCCGGAGGAACTCGTGCTGGCCACCGCCCGGGTGCGCTACCGGCCGCTGAAGAAGGGTCAGCGGTCGGTGCCGGGCGTGGTGGCCTGGGCCTTCTCCGCGTTGCGGCCGGTCTCGGCGGCGCGCTCCGTCTCCAGGCGTTTCCGGGCCCGGTAGGCGGCCACGTTGGCCCGGGTGGCGCAACGGTCCGAGCAGTAGCGGCGGGACCGGTTGGTGGAGGTGTCGAGGTAGGCGTTGCGGCACGGCGGCGCCTCGCACAGGCCGAGCCGGTCGACCCCGTACGAGGTGAGGTGGAAGGCGAGGCCCATCGCCGCGATGGCGGCGTACCCGGCCGTGGCGTTCGACGGGTGGTCCGCCAGGTGCATGTGCCAGTCCGGCTTGCCGTCCTCGTCCCGGGTCTCGTGCCCGGAGATCTGCGGGCTGACCGGGAACTCCAGCAGCAATGAGTTGAGCAGGTCGACGGCGAGGGTCTCGTCGCCGCCGTCGGCCGCCTCGAAGACCGCGCGCAGCCGGGCCCGTACGGACCTGAAGCGGGTCACGTCCGTGTCGGTCGCCCGCCGGGCCGCCTGGCGGTTGGGACCGAACAGCTCCCGGACCGCCTCGACGGAGGTGAGGCAGTCCTTGTTGCGGGCCGGCTCCTCAGTGTTGACCAGGCGCACGGCATAGTCCGAGTAATAGGCCAGTTCCACTTGTAGTCCTTACGGCGGCGGTCTAAGGTCGATACAGCCAACGATGTAATGGGCTTCTGCGGTCCCAGGGTATTACATGGAGGTTCTGATGGTGACGGAAACGACCGGTACGGACTGGCGGGCCTGGCAGGAGAGCTGGGACCGGCAGCAGGAGTGGTACATGCCTGACCGCGAGGAACGGTTCCGGGTGATGCTGGACATGGTCGAGGCCCTCGTGGGGCCGCGGCCGAGGGTGCTGGACCTCGCGTGCGGTACGGGAAGTATTACGGACCGGCTGCTGAAGCGGTTCCCCGAAGCCACCAGTACCGGGGTGGATCTCGACCCGGCGCTGCTCACCATCGCGCGCGGCCACTTCGAGGGCGACGGGCGCGTCACCTTTGTCACCGCCGACCTCAAGGACCCGGAGTGGACGGGGCTGTTGCCCTACGACTCGTACGACGCGGTCCTCACCGCCACCGCCCTGCACTGGCTGCACACCGAGCCGCTCGCCGCGCTCTACGGGCACATCGGGGGGCTCGTCAGGGACGGCGGGGTGTTCATGAACGCCGACCACATGATCGACACCACCACCCCCCGGATCAACGCGGCCGAGCGCGCCCACCGGCACGCGGTCATGGACCGGGCCCGGGCCGCCGGCGCGCTGGACTGGGCCGACTGGTGGGCCCTGGCCGCCGAGGACCCGGCGCTCGCCGAGCCCACCGCGGAGCGGTTCCGGATCTACGGCGAGCACGCGGACGGCGACATGCCCTCCGTGGCCTGGCACACCGAGACCCTGCGCAAGGCCGGATTCGGCGAGGCGCGGCCCGTCTGGGCGTCCCCCTCGGACACCCTGGTGCTCGCGGTGAAGTAGCGGCAGCTCGCGCGGAGGAGGCGGTACGGACAGGGGCCGTGCCGCCTCTTCTTGTTTTTCTGCCTCTGCCGCAACCTGCTGTGCGTCCCGCCGCACTGGAAGGGTGAGACGGTCCGCACCCGCGGACCCGGAGAGGGGTGCCGACGATGCGGATCGACGACGATGCCGCGCTGCACGCCTTCGTCGAGGACAGACGCACCGCCCTGTTCCGCAGCGCGTACCTGCTGTGCGGCGACCGGCACGAGGCCGAGGACCTGGTCCAGGCGACGCTGGTCAAAGTGGTGCTCGGCGGACGGCGGCACGGGCGGCTCGACAACATCGAGGCGTACGCACGCAAGACCCTGGTCAACACCTTCATCGCGGCCCGTCGCCGATTCTGGCGGCGCGAACAGGCGTACGGCGAACTGCCCGACCGGGCGGGCCGTGCGCCCGACACGGACACCGGCCTTGCGGTGCGGGCGGCCCTCGCCCGGCTCACGGCCAAGCAGCGAGCCGTACTGGTGCTGCGCTACTGGGAGGACCTGAGCGTCGAGGCCACGGCCGAGCTGCTCGGGATGCGGGAGAACACGGTCAAGAGCCATGCGGCTCGGGGGTTGGCGGCGCTGCGCGCCGAGATGGCGGAGGAATTCGTATGAACGACGTGCACGACCTGCTGGCGCGGGTCGCCGAGAACGCGGGGCAGCCGGTCATTTCCACCCGGGCGGTCTATGCCGGTGCGGCCAGGGCGCGCCTGCGCCGCCGGGTCGCCGTGTCGGCCACGGCACTTGCCGCGGTCGCCGTCGGAGCGGTCGCTCTGCCGGGCCTCGCCCCGGGGGCGAAGCCGCAGGAGTCGTCGGTGGCCGCCCCGACCGAGCTCGCCGGGAACAAGGGCAGGGCCGACCGGCTGGTCAAGCTGCTGCCCAAGGACGTGGGGAGCGTCGAACAGGTCTCGCTGGCCGTCGTCATCAAGCACGCTACCGTCGAACAGGCCGAGGAACACCCGGTGGGGCCGCTGGACGGGCAGTACGCCGTTCGCAGGGACGGAGGCGTCGGCTACCTCACCATCAACACCATGGACGCGAAGAGCGTGAAGCGGAAGCTCGGCGGCTTCGAGCCGTCCGCGGACCTCTGCAAGCCGACCAACGGGGAGCCGCGCCCGACCGAATGCGCGCGCGAGGAACTGCCGGACGGCCGCGTCCTGACCATCTGGAGCGATGCGAACGACAACATCGACGGCGGCACCCCGGACTGGGGGCCCGAGCTCACCGCCCGGCTCACGCTCCCGGACGGCTCCCTGCTGGCCGTCCGGGACAGCACCGGCTTCGTCAGCGACCGGTCGCAGGGGCCGCTGCTGAAGAGCACGCCGCTCACCCGCGCCCAGCTGCGGACCCTGATGCTCAGCCCGGAGCTGCGGATCAAGAAGTAGTACGGGGCGAGCGAACGGGGGGAGGGCGGTACGGACCGGAGTCCGTACCGCCCTCCCGTTCCTGCCCCTGCCGCTACAGCACCTTCGACAGGAAGGACTTCGTCCGGTCGTGCTGCGGGTTGGTCAGCACGTCGCGCGGGTGGCCCGCCTCGACCACCACGCCGTCGTCCATGAAGACCAGCGCGTCGCCGACCTCGCGGGCGAAGCCCATCTCGTGGGTGACGACGACCATCGTCATGCCGTCCTCCGCGAGGCCGCGCATGACGTCCAGGACGTCGCCCACCAGCTCCGGGTCGAGCGCCGACGTCGGCTCGTCGAAGAGCATCAGCTTCGGCTCCATGGCCAGGGCGCGGGCGATGGCCACCCGCTGCTGCTGGCCGCCGGACAGCTGGGAGGGGAAGTTCTTCGCCTTGCCGGCCAGGCCGACCCGGTCCAGCAGCCGTTCGGCACGGGCCCTGGCCACGGCCTTGGACTCGCCCTTGACCTGGACCGGGGCCTCCATGACGTTCTCCAGCGCCGTCATGTGGGGGAAGAGGTTGAAGCGCTGGAAGACCATGCCGATGTCCCGGCGCTTCAGGGCGACCTCGCTGTCCTTGAGCTCGTACAGCTTGTCGCCCTTCTGGCGGTAGCCCACCAGGTCGCCGTCCACGTACAGCCGGCCGGCGTTGATCTTCTCCAGGTGGTTGATGCACCGCAGGAAGGTCGACTTGCCGGAACCGGACGGGCCGATCAGGCAGAAGACCTCCCGCGGGGCGACCTCCAGGTCGATGCCCTTGAGGATGTGCGCGGCGCCGAAGGACTTGTGGACGCCCTCGGCCTTCACCATGGCGTTCATGCGGAGGCACCTCCCGTGCGGCGGTTGCTGAACGACGCGAGGTTGGCCCTGACCCGCTGCCACGGGGTGGGCGGCAGACTCCGCAGGCTGCCCCGGGCGTAACGACGCTCCAGGTAGTACTGGCCCACGCTGAACACGCTGGTCATCACGATGTACCAGATCGAGGCGACGAAGAGCATCTCCATCACCGCGTAACTGGTCGAACCGATCTGCGAGGTGGAGCGCAGCAGCTCGTTGTACGTGACCGCGTACACCAGCGACGAGGTCTTCAGCATGTTGATGAACTCGTTGCCGGTCGGCGGGATGATCACCCGCAGCGCCTGCGGGAGCACCACGCGGCGCATGGTCTTCGCCTGCGTCATGCCCAGCGCGTGCGACGCCTCGGTCTGGCCCTCGTCCACCGACTGGATGCCGGCCCGGCAGATCTCCGCCATGTACGCGGCCTCGTTGAGGCCGAGGCCCAGCAGGGCGCACATGAACGGCGTCATCACATCGGTCATCTCGTCCTTGTAGATGAACGGGATGTTGAGGATCGGGAAGATCAGGGCCAGGTTGAACCAGAGCAGCAGCTGCACGTAGACCGGTGTGCCGCGGAAGAACCAGATGTAGAGCCAGGCGACCCAGCTCGTGACGGGGTTCTTCGAGAGCCGCATCACCGCGAGGAGCACGCCCAGCGCCACGCCGAGGACCATCGCCAGCACGCTGATCAGCAGGGTGCGGCTGGCCCCGGCCAGGACGGTCTCGTCGAAGACCTTGTCCCGGACGGCCTGCCACTGGATGTTGCCCTGCGAGAAGGCGTACACGAGGGCGACGAGGAGCGCGAAGACAACGATGCCACTGAGCCAGCGGCCGTAGTGCCGTACGGGAACGGCCCGGATGGCCTCCGGTGCGACCGAGGGCGCCTTGGAGACGGGTGAGGCGACGGGCGACGGACCGCCGGGCACCTTGTCGAACTTGTCAGTCATGGTGACTGCCCTTCGCTGGGAAGCCGGTCACTTGCCGCCGTTGATGGCGGCCTTGTCGATCGCCCCCGTGCCCGCGCCCCACTTGTCGAGCACCTTCTGGTAGGAGCCGTCGGCGATGATCGCGTCCACGGCTTCCTTGAGCACGTCACGCAGTGCGGTGTTGTCCTTGCTCACGGCGATGCCGAACGGGCCGGCGTCCACCTGCTCGCCGACGACCTCGAAGTCCTTGCCGCCGCCGGACTTGCGGGACAGGTCGAGCGCGACCGGGTAGTCGTTGACCCCGGCGACCGCGCCACCGGACTTCACCCGGGTCTGGGCCTCGGTGTCGTTCTCGAACGACTCGATGTCGACGGCCTTCTTGCCGGCCGCCTCGCACGCCTTGGACTGCTTCTGCAGGGTCGCCTCGTACGTGGTGCCGCGCTGGACCGCCGTGGTCCTGCCGCACAGGTCCTCGATGGACTTGATGCCCTCGGGGTTGCCCTTCTTGGTGTAGACGGCGGTACCGGCCAGGAAGTAGTCGACGAAGTCGACGCCCTTGCCGAGCTTCTTGCCCTTGTCGTCCAGGCCCTCCTGGCGCTGCTTGTTGTCCGTGATGGACGACATGGCGATGTCGTGGCGCCCGGTGTTCAGCGCGGTGATCAGACCGTCGAAGGAGCCGGAGGTGAACGTGAACTTCACACCCAGCTGCTTGCCGAGGGCCTCGGCGATATCGGGGTCGACGCCGACGATCTTTCCGTTCTCCACCGACTCCATCGGGGCGTACTCGGCATTTGTGCCGACTTTGATGACGCCGGACTTCTGGTACTTCTCGGGCAGCTTGCCGAAGAGCGGGGCGCTGTTCCTGGATGTGGTCTCTCCGCCGGTCTTCGTCGACCCGCTGTTGGTCTGATCGCCACAGGCGGTCAGCAGCATGGTGCCGGCGACCGCGATGGTGCCGACCGCTGCAATTCGGTGTTTCGCAGGCGTACGACGAGTGGTGCATGCGGTCATGATCAGGTTCCTCCGGCAGTTGTGCGTGGTGTTGCCAGGCAGTGCAGACACACGACGTCGGATGCCGCCGCCCTGTGCGATTAGGGCATCTTGCCATTCGGACTAGCCTGTTCAGGGGGCCTGCCATGTCAAAATCGGATAACGGGCGGACCCGGAACATCAGGGTCCGCAGCGCTCGCGCCGGACCATCTTTGGGGTTTTCCCGTCCGCGCCGGAGGATCTGTGGCGCGTCTCGACAGGCGGACACTTTTTCGTCGCTTGTTCTACTTGTCCTGATATTCGACTATGAGCCACGTCACCGCACTGTTATGAACTCGTCCGTAATGCGGTCCGTCCGGTAAGAAAGACCTTTACACCCCTCATCCGGGGCTCAGGGCGCGTGTGCGGCGCGCCCGCGCGTATGTATTTCCCCCTGCCGGGGCGGGCCAACCGCCGGTGCAGGGCACGTACGCGGTGCCCGCCCACCCCTCCTCAACCAGGAGTGGCCACCCTCAAACGATGAAGACTTAAGGGGTCAACACCATGGCAGCGGAGATCGTCAATCCTCGCAGCGACAGCACCACCGACAGCACCACCGATGAGCCGTTCGATCCGGCCTTCGCGCTCCACCGCGGCGGGAAGATGGCCGTGCAGGCCACCGTCCCGATCCGTGACAAGGACGACCTGTCCCTCGCGTACACCCCCGGCGTCGCCAAGGTGTGCAGCGCCATCGCCGAGAACCCCGAGCTGGTCCACGACTACACCTGGAAGTCGCAGGTCGTCGCCGTCGTGACGGACGGCACCGCGGTGCTCGGCCTCGGTGACATCGGGCCCGAGGCCTCCCTCCCGGTGATGGAGGGCAAGGCGATCCTCTTCAAGCAGTTCGGCGGTGTGGACGCGGTGCCGATCGCGCTCGCGACCACCGACGCGGACGAGATCGTCGAGACCGTCGTCCGGCTCGCGCCGTCCTTCGGCGGGGTCAACCTGGAGGACATCTCGGCGCCGCGCTGCTTCGAGATCGAGCGCAGGCTCCAGGAGCGGCTCGACATCCCGGTCTTCCACGACGACCAGCACGGCACCGCGGTCGTGACGCTCGCGGCCCTGCGCAACGCCGCGAAGCTGTCCGGCCGCAGCCTCGGCGACCTGCGCGCGGTGATCTCCGGCGCGGGCGCGGCCGGGGTGGCCATCGCCAAGTTCCTGCTGGAGGCGGGGCTCGGCGACGTCGCCGTGGCCGACCGCAAGGGCATCGTCAGCCGGGACCGCGAGGACCTGACGGAGGTCAAGCGGGAGCTGGCCGGGATCACGAACCGGGCCGGGATCTCCGGCACGCTGGAGAGCGCGCTGGCCGGCGCGGACGTCTTCATCGGCGTCTCCGGCGGCACGGTCCCCGAGGCGGCCGTCGCCTCGATGGCGCCCGGCGCGTTCGTCTTCGCCATGGCCAACCCGACCCCCGAGGTCCACCCCGACATCGCGCACAAGTACGCGTCCGTCGTGGCGACCGGGCGGTCCGACTACCCCAACCAGATCAACAACGTGCTGGCCTTCCCCGGCATCTTCGCGGGCGCCCTCCAGGTCCGGGCCTCCCGGATCACCGAGGGCATGAAGATCGCCGCGGCGAACGCGCTGGCCGACGTCGTGGGCGACGAGCTGGCCGCCGACTACGTGATCCCGTCGCCGTTCGACGAGCGGGTGGCCCCGGCGGTCACCGCCGCGGTGGCCGCGGCGGCCCGTGCGGAGGGCGTGGCACGGCGCTGAACCCCGGGCCTCCGTCCGGACCGCCGACCGCCCGGTGCGGCGGTCCGGCGGGGTCCTGACGGAGGCCCCGGGCGGGGTGCGGACACGGGTGTGGGTGCCCGGTCGAGGAGTGTGGCCGCGGGCGGAAGGGCTCGCCCGCGGCGGACCCGTTCCGCACCCCGCCCTTTTCCGTGCCCGCGGCTGTGTTCGTGCCCGCGCCCGTGCCCGTACTCGTAGGCACTCGGGTACGTGGGCGCGTCGGTGCGGGGAGGGTGCGCGGTGCGCGTCACACCCGTGGCCGGTTACGCCGGCCCGTGCCCCGGCCTATCGTCGGGGCCATGTTCGCCGCCTACGCATCCCGCATCGACCGCGACCACCCCCTCAACGGCCTTGAGCTGGGTGAACGCCCCGCTCCCGAGGCGCGGCCCGGCTGGACCACCGTCGACGTACGGGCCGCCTCCCTCAACCACCACGACCTCTGGTCCCTGCGCGGCGTCGGCCTCGCGGAGGACAAGCTGCCGATGATCCTGGGCTGCGACGCCGCCGGGATCGACGAGAACGGCGACGAGGTCGTCCTGCACTCCGTCATCGGCCAGAGCGGCCACGGCGTCGGACCGGGGGAGCCCCGCTCCATCCTCACCGAGCGCTACCAGGGCACCTTCGCGGAGCGGGTCACCGTACCCAGCTGGAACGTGCTGCCCAAGCCGAAGGAGCTCACCTTCGAGCAGGCCGCCTGCCTGCCGACCGCCTGGCTCACCGCGTACCGGATGCTCTTCACCAACGCGGGGGTGCGCCCCGGCGACTCGGTCCTCGTCCAGGGAGCCGGCGGCGGTGTCGCCACGGCGGCGATCGTGCTCGGCCGGGCGGCCGGACTGCGGATCTACGCCACCAGCCGCGACGAGGCCAGGCGCCGGCGCGCCGTCGAGCTCGGCGCGACCGAGGCGTTCGAACCGGGCGCGCGGCTGCCGCAGCGCGTGGACGCGGTCATCGAGACGGTCGGGGCCGCCACCTGGTCCCACTCGGTGAAGTCGCTGCGCCCCGGCGGCACGATCGTGATCTCCGGCGCGACCAGCGGCGACCGTCCTTCGCACGCCGAGCTGACCCGGATCTTCTTCCTGGAGCTGAAGGTCGTCGGTTCGACGATGGGCTCCAAGGACGAGCTGGAGGACCTGCTGGCGTTCTGCGCGACGACCGGGGTGCGGCCCGTCATCGACGAGGTGCTGCCGCTGGACCGGGCCCGCGAGGGCTTCCAACGGCTGGAATCGGGCGACCAGTTCGGAAAGATTGTGCTCACCTGCTCTTGAGGTGTCCGGGGTGAGCTGCTCTGATCTGCGCCATGCGAATGCGGACGCGGATACGAATGGGCAGCGTACTCACCTCGATCGTCACGTCGTTCGTGCTCGCGGCGGGGGCGCTCGCCCCCGCCGCCGACGCACGTCCCGCACCACCGGAACGGAAAACGGCCCCGGCACCGCCGTCGGCCTCCGGACGGACCGGCATCCCCCGCCTCACCGACGACGCCGGGCGCACACTCACCCTGCGCGGATGGAGCGTCGCGGACAAGGCGAACAGCGGTGACCAGGCGCTGAACGCCATCACCGAGAAGCACTTCCGCGATCTGCGGGCCAAGGGCTTCAACTTCGCCCGGCTGCTCTTCTTCTGGGACGACCTGGAGCCGCGCCGGGGCCACTACAGCGCCGAGTACCTGCGCCGGATCGACCGAGTCCTGGACTGGGCGCGGAAGTACGACATCCAGGTGCTGCTCGACGCCCACCAGGACGTGTTCGGCCCGGCGTTCAACGCCCGGGGCATCCCGGCCTGGGCGACCCGCACCGACGGTCTGCCCTTCACCCCGCACCCCGACGACTGGTTCTCGGAGTACTTCGAGCCCGCCGTGCAGCGCGCCTTCACCCACCTCTACGAGGACGCCGACCTCCGGCGCGCCCAGGCCCGGATGTGGCAGGTCGTCGCCGAACGCTTCCGGAACCATCCCGCCGTCCTCGGCTACGACCTGATCAACGAGCCGATGGGGGAGATGCGCGAGGGCGAGGACCTGCCGACGGCCGCCCGCCGCATCGAGGCACAGCAGATCACCCCGATGTACAACCGGCTGGCCCGTGCGATCCGTTCGGTCGACCGCGACAACTGGCTGTTCGTCGAGCCCACCCCCATCGTCGGCGAGGGCGTCCCCACCGGACTGGGTGCGATCAGGGACCACCGCACCGTCTACGCCCCGCACTTCTACAACACCGCGATGGAGGCCGGCGCCGACTACGACCCGGCAGCCGGCTGGATCGAGTCGTACGAGGCCGCCATCACCGCGTACCCGGAGCAGCGGAAGATCCCGGTCGTCGTGGGCGAATGGGGTCCGCTGAACAACAAGCTCCCGCAGATGGGCCGCTTCTACCGGGACGCGATGGCCTCCCTGAGCCGCTACAGCTCGGGCTGGGCGGGCTGGGTGTGGTGCTACGGCGGGGGCTACTGCGCCCTGGACGAGAACGGTGCCTTCGCCGCCAACAAGGAGCGGACCGCCACCCCGTACGCGCCCGCCGTCGCCGGAACCGTCCACTCCGACACGTACGACGACACCGGCCGCACCTACCGGCTCGTCTACACGGCGGGGCGCCGGGGCGTCACCGAGATCTCGTTGCCGGCGGAGGCCGGCAGGTGGCGGATCTCCGTGCGAGGCCGTGCCGAGGTCCGCAGGCACGGCGACGAGGTACGGGTCCGGGCCCGCGCGGGGGAGCGCGTCACGGTCACGGCGACCGGGACGGCACCCGGCCGGACGGAGCGCTGAACACCGCCCTGCCGGCACTTCCCGTCCGGCTCCACCCCGCTCCCGTCAACTTTGGTTGACAGGGGTGGGGTGTCAACCTAAATTGACAGCATGACCGAAGCGACGGATCTCGCCGCGCGCGCAGGCGACCGCGACCCCCGGGTGGGGCTGCGGGCGGTCGCCGCGCTGCGCCGACTGCTGGAGCAACTGGAGGCCGTGCAAGTCAGGAGCGCCCGGATGCAGGGCTGGTCGTGGCAGGAGATCGCGGCCGAACTGGGTGTCAGCCGACAGGCCGTGCACAAGAAGTACGGGAGGCATTGATGTTCGAACGCTTCACCCGCGGTGCCCGGGAGACCGTGACCGGCGCCGTGACCCACGCCGAACGGACCCACGCCGAACGGACCCACGCCGAATCGATCACCGAGGAACACCTGCTGCTCGCCCTGCTGGACCGGCGGGGCGGCCGGGCCGGCTTCGCCCTCGCCGCGCTCGGCCTGACCGACCGCCGCGCGTCCGTCGAGGCCGACCTGGCCGAGGCGCGCCGTCGCGGCGGACTGACCCGGGCCGACACGGAAGCGCTCGCCGGACTCGGCATCGACGTGACCGAGGTCGTCGCCCGCGTCGAGGAGGCCCACGGGGAGGGGGCGCTGGACCGGGGCAGGCGGCGCGGCACCGGGCACCGCCCGTTCACCCGCGGGGCGAAGGACGTCCTGACGAGGTCGCTGCGGATCGCGACGGGGCGCAGGGACCGCTCCATCGGCGACGAGCACATCCTGCTGGCCCTGACCGCCTGCCCCGGCGTGGCCGCCGATGTGCTGGCCGCGCACGGCGCGACGTACGGGGCGGTGAACCGCGCGCTGTACGGCGCCGAGGAGGCGGACGGGGGCACGGGCACCTGGCGGCGGGCGGGCTGAACCGCGGGCGGGGCGGGGAGGGCGTGCGCCCGCTCCCCGCCCCGCCCCGCCGGTCAGTGCTTCTCGGCGTCGCCGTCGCCGTCGTCGTCGCCGTCCCCGTCTTCCTTCCGCAGCAGCGCGCCGATGTGCGCCGCCGCCGTCGACAGATGGCGACGGGCCTCGGTCACCTGCTCCGCCGTGACCCCCCGGTCCCTGGCGGCGTCACGGATGTCGTCGCGGAAGCGGTCGAGCAGCCGGTCCAGGTCGCGGGCCGGGTCGCCGGTGCGGGCGGTGTCCCGGCCCCAGTCGGGGTCGGCGTCGGCGGGCTCCGGCTTGATGTACGCGGGCCACGTGCCCGTCCTGGCGAAGCCGCTCAGCTGACCGGTGAGCTCGGCCAGTCCCTCCCGCACGCCCGAGGGCCAGTCGCCCCGGGCGAAGTGCTCCTGCACCTGGCGGGCGGCGTTCTGCATCTGCTCGCGCGCCCGCTCCTGGGCCTCCTTGGCCTGGCGCCGGGCCTTCTGGGCGTCCTCCCGGGCGCGACGGGACTCGTCCTTCGCCCGGCGGGCCTGCTCCTTCCACTCCTGCTTGGCCTTGCTCAGCTCCTCCTTCGCGACCCGCCACGCCTCCTTGTCGCCGAGGTCGCCGAAGTCCCCGAGGTCGCCGAAGTTCCCGAAGCTCCCGAAGGGGAAATCCCGGTCGCCCCCGGCGCCGGAGCCGGTGTGCCTGGTCTCGCGCGCCGCAGCCCGCATCTCGCTGCGCAGCTTGCCGGCGGCGCCGCGCACGTCGTCCCGTATCTCGGCGGCCAGTTCGGAGACCGAGTCCCGGATCTCCAGCTCCAGGTCGGCCAGTTCACCGGTGCGGTCGGCCAGTTCGGCGCGGCCCGCCTCGGTGATCGAGTAGACCTTGCGACCGCCCTCGGTGGCATGCGTGACGAGGCCCTCGGCCTCCAGCTTGGCCAGGCGCGGGTAGACCGTGCCCGCGGAGGGGGCGTACAGCCCCTGGAAACGTTCCTCCAGCAGCCGGATCACCTCGTAGCCGTGCCGGGGGGCCTCGTCGAGGAGCTTCAGCAGATAGAGGCGGAGACGGCCGTGGGCGAATACGGGGGGCATGTCAGAGCACCTTTCCGGTCGGCTCGGCAACGTACGGGTCGTCCTCGGTCGGCGGTCGGCGCAGTAGGGCGATCGATCCCGAGACGGTCGTCGCCCGCAGCTTGCCGGTACCGGCGCCCAGGGTGCCGGTGATCTTCTTCGTGCCCCACTGGCCGCTGACCCGCAGGTCCTCGAAGCCGTTGGAGACGGTGCCGCTCGCGGTGTTGGCCTCGACCGTCGCGTCCGCCGGGTGCGGCAGCCGGATGGCGACCCCGCCGGAGACGGTGGTCAGCCGGATGTCCGTGGGATTCCCGCCCGGGGCCAGGTCCAGCACCATGTCGCCGCTGACCGAGTCCGCCCGTACCGAGGTGCCCGCGCCCTCGACGACCGTCAGGTCGCCCGAGACCGAGTGGAAGCGCAGCTCGCCGGTGACCGCCTGGGCCTCCACGCTCCCGGACACGGTCTCGGCCCGGACCGGGCCGGTGAGTCCGACGAGGGCGGTGTCGCCGGTGACGCTCCGCACCTCCGCGCGCCCGCGGACCCCGGACACGACGGCCCCGGCGCCGACCACGCCGACCTCCACCGCCGAGCCGGCCGGCACGGCGACCGAGACGACCGCGCTGCGGCGCCGGCCCTTGGGGTCGAGCCACTTGAGGAAGTTGTGCCAGGGCAGGTCCTCGTACGCGACCGTGAGCGTGCCGCCCTCCCGGGTCACGGTCAGCGGCGGGCCCTCGACGCCGGAGATCTCCAGCCGGGCGGTCGGCTCGTCGGTGCCGACGACGTTGACGGTGCCCCCGACGATCCGCACGTTGAGCGACGTCACGGGGTCGTCGAAGGTCAGTTTCCGGGGCTCGGCGATGGCCCATGACGACACAGGCATGGATCTGACCTCCAAGGAACACGGAATGACGCAACATATCGCGTCTCTTGTTGAAGACGATATATCGCGGTTCTGGGAAGTCAAGACGTGTCGCGATTCCAGTGGCCGATCAAAGGGCGCCGAACAGGGACGAACCGGCCTACGGTGTGGGGCATGAAAGCGACATCCCCCGTGGGGGCGCTGCTGCTGTGCCGTGCCGAACCCGAGATCGTGCGACCGGTGGCCCATCTGCTGCGCGAACGGATGCTGCTCGTGCCCGCCGGGGACGACTGGTCCGCCCTCGTGCCGGAGGGAAGGCCCTGGCAGGAACCGGGCACGGGTACGGGCGCGGGGGCCGGGGCGGGGGACGGTGCGCACGGGGACGGCGTGGAGCCGGTGGACCGGGTCGTGGCCGGTTGGGCCGCCGCGCTCGCGGTCGGTTCGGCGTGGCCGGTGCTCGCCCTGTGGTGGGACGGCGACCGGGCCGGCTGCCTGCTCGCGTCGGGTTTCCGCCGCCCGGTCGGCTACGTCTGGCTCGCGGACGGCACCCCGGCCGGTGAGGAGGAGGCCGTGCGCACGCTCGCCGATCGGCTCGGCCTCGACCCCGTGCTGGACGTGCAGGCGCTCGAAGAGCTGATCCGGCCCGATCCGGACGCCGACGCCCGCACCCGGCTGCGCGGACTGCTGGCCGTCCTCACCCGGATCGGGCTGTTCCTTCCGGAGGGCCTGGACCCGGACACGCCCGGCGACCGGCTGTACGAGGCGGCCGACGAGTGCCCCGGGGCGGAACCGATCGTCCGGCCCGGCCCGCGCGAGGCGGTACGGGCCGGGCTCGACGCGGTCGGGAACAGTCGCCTCGGCCCCTGGACGCGCGGCCCCCGGGCCCGTGCGCTGGCCGGTGCCCAGCTCGCCGTCGGGCTGCCGCTGGCCCTCTGGGGGATCAGGCGGCGCGGGGGCGGCTGGGTCCTCGCGGGGGCGCTGCTGCTGGTGCACGGAGCGCTCGGCCTCCTCGTCGCCCGCGACGGACGCGAGAGGTCCGGGCAGGGGGAGGAGGCGGGAGCGGGCGGCTGAGAGGGACGGGTGCGACGACCGGACGCGTCCTGGGCGGGCGCGGGTCCGGGCGGTCGTTACGGGTGGTTACTCGTCGTCCTCGTCGTCGAGCCGGGCCAGCCAGGTCGCGAGGCGCTCGACCGGCACCTCGAAGTCGGGGTTGAGATCGACGAACGTACGCAGCTGCTCGGCGAGCCACTCGAAGGTGACCTCCTCCTCGCCTCGCCGCTTCTCCAGCTCCTCGATACCGCGGTCGGTGAAGTACATGCGCCAAGCCTAATGCCTGGTGAAGGCCCCACGGGCCCGTCCCGGACCCGCTCCGGAGCCCGTACGGAACCGGCCCGGACGGCCCCCGCACCCCGGTCCGGAACTTGCCCGGACCGCCCCCGCACCCCGGTCCGCGCACTTCCTCGTGTCCCTCGCTTCGGGTGCGTACTGCCGTTAGCCTGCGAGTAGTTGGGGAACGGGGGGTTTTCATGGGCGACAGTGAGGCCCGCATCACGCGTATCGAGATGCCCGACGGTACGGAGATCTGGGCACGGATCTCCGGCGCGGAGCAGCTGACGGAACCGGAGGAGCCGGCGGAGCCGGTGGCGTCGACGGGGCCGTCGTTCACGGACGTCGGGGCGCGCCCGGGGTCGGGGCCGTCCTTCACGGACATCCGGACCGAGCGGAGGGCGGACCGGATGTCGGACCGGGTGCAGGCCCGGGTCGAGAGTCTGCACGGCGTCGTGACCGGCGTCGCGCGTTCGCTCGCCGAGCCGCTGCGGTCCGTGCGGCCCGACGAGGTCAGCGTCGAGTTCGGCATCGAGCTCACCGCGAAGGCGGGCAAGGTCGTCGGACTCCTCGCGGACGGCGAGGCCAAGGGGTCGATCAAGGTCACCCTGACCTGGAACGGGGGCGGCCCGCCCGTCGACCCGTCGTCCCCCGCGCAGGTGCCGGCGCAGACGACCGGGCAGTCGGCCGCCCCGCCCGTACCGTCCGGCCCCGCGGCCGTCGTCCCGCCGCCCGTGCCCTCGGCACCGCCCCTGATCGGCCCACCGGCGGACCCACCGGCACCGGCGCCTTCCGCCGGGCGGCCCGCCGCCGGACCCGCGCCCGCACCCGTGCCCCCGGACGACGGTGAACCGGACGACGGCGATCCGTCCGCCGGGGCATCCGCCGGCGCACCGGCGCATGCGAGCGGCACCGGGCCGGAGGACGGAAGCGGATCGTGACGCGGCCGCCGGGCGGGGGCGCGTGGCCCGGCCCGAGCGGCGGGGAGTCCGCTCTGATGAGCCTCGTGAAGGACGCGACGGTGCGCATCCATCGTCCGGAGCCCGGGTATGCCCCTGGGGAATCCGGGGGCGACTTCCTGGGGAGCGGCTTCTTCATCGCCCCGAGCTGGGTCCTCACGTGCGCGCACGTGGCGTCGGAGGGGAGGGGACGCCAGGTGGACGTGGTCTACAGGACGGCCCGCGGCGGCGAGGCCGTCACCGTCGGGGGCACCGTCGTGGCCGCCCTGCCCGAGGAGCGGCCCGTCACCGGCGGATGGCCGTCCCCCGACCTCGCGCTGATCCAGCTGCTGCGCCCCGTCGACCACCCCTGCGTGTACCTCAGCGAGCGTTCCACGGGACTGAAGCGCGGCATGTACTACTTCGCGGGCTGGGCGGACGGCGGGACCGGGACGCCCAAGCGGCTCGGTCGGGAGTGCCGGGTGGTGGGCAGCATCGACGACTGGTCCGACGACGACGAACAGATGCTGATCGAGGCGAGCCAGCTGTATCCGGGGATGTCCGGCGGCCCCCTCGTGGACCTGGCCCGCGGCGAGGTCGTCGGCGTCCTCAAGTCGCGCTCCGACGACGCCCCCGGCGGCACGGCCATCGGCATCGAGCGGCTGCGCACGCTCCCCGTGCCGGAGTCGGCGGCGACCGCCGAGTCCGACGACCCGTACCAGGCCGTGTTCCACGCCCACGACCGCTACCACGCCGACCGGCACGACAACCCCGTCGACGGCGAGGAGACCTGGGCGGACGTCCAACGGGACCTGGGCACCACGGCGGGCCCGGCCCTCACCCCGCAGCAACGCGTCGACCTGCTCGGCCGGCTCGCCAAGCTCCCGCCGCCGGTCAGCACCCGCAACCTCCTGGACATCCTCGGCGGCCTGGGCCACGTGTACCGGCCGGTCGGCGTCCCGGCCCCGCGCGGCTGGCGCGACGGGCTGGGCGTCCTCTACGACGCGCGCGAGGGCGACGAGGCGCTGAAGCTCGTCCTGCGCTACTGCATGGGCGTCATCGCCGCCGAGCGCCCCTACGCGGTGCCCTCCACCAAGCTCGCCGAGGACGCCCTGTGGGACTGGGTGAAGGAGACGGCGAAGAACCGGCTCGGCCCGCCGTTCCGCCTGGAGATGACCAGGCTCCGGCACCGGGAGCGGTACGACCCGGCCCAGGACGCCCCGGACCGGCACGACCCGGCCCCGTACGACCCCGCCGGGTACGGCCGGGAGCTCGGGCCCCGGCGGGACCCCGAGCCGTCGGCCGGCGGCCCGGACGGCCCGCCGCGGCCCGCGCCGTTCGTCCTGCTGAGCCTGCAGGCGCGCGCCTGGGAACCCGGCAGCTACGACTGGCGGATCGTGGCCTTCCCCTCCGGCCAGGACGTGCCCATGACCGAGGACAGCCAGGGAACGGCGGTCGGCGACCTGCGGGGCAGGCTCGCCGCGCCCCTCACCGAGGCGTTCCGGCTGTGCGACGAACCCGGCAGCCCCGCCGTCCTCCAGGTCTCGGTGCCGCTCGCGCTGCTGGACCTGGAGGTCGAGGAGTGGCGGCTGCCGCCGGACGGACGGCCGCTCGGGGTCCAGCGGCCGGTGGTCGTCCGCTGCTCGGACGAGCGCCCCGAACCGTCCGACGACGGGTTCCGGGAACGCGAGGCGCGCTGGAACCGCACCCGGACCGGCCCGATGAGGGCCGCGGTCGTCGACTGCGCGGACGCGTTGCGGGTATCCGTACCCGCGGTGACGGAGCTGCGCGAACTGGGCTACGAGACCGTCCCGGTGCTCTGCCGGTACGGCGGAATCGGCGACGCCCAGAGCCTCGCGGGGTTCGTGCGCGTGCTCGACGGCGGCTTCGGCGTGGCCCTGTGGCGGCGGCCCGGATCCGAACCGGCCGCGGTCTGCACGGAGTTCCACCTCCGTGTCGGCGACGCGGTCGCGGGGAGCCGGCCGGCCGACCAGCTCCCGCGAAGGATCCATGAACTGAGAAAAGGGGTGTTCGCGGGGCAGGCGGAGACGTATTGGTCCCATGGGGTGGTGCTGATGTTCGACGACCCGCAACAACCGGCGTGCGGCGCCGGTGAGTTGCTGCAAGCACCGTGAACCCCCTTACGGGGTGTGTGCCGGATGACTACCGTGAAGCACGTTCGACTGCCGGCCCTGGCGGACGAGTGACGACGAGGAACACGTTATGAGTGAACCCAGCGAGTGGCTCATCTACCGAGGGGCCGGCGAACCGCACGAAGGCATCGAGAGGCTGCCCCCGCCGCCGCCCTGGCGGGACTTCGCGAGCCGTGGCGCGCCGGACCCGGACGAGGCGGACGGGGACGGCTCCGCCGACCGCCGCCTCGGCGGCCACCGGCACGTCGCCGAGCTCCACCGGCCGGGTGCCGAGGAGCTCGAAATGATCAATGCCGCGCTCTACCTGCGGCGTCCCCTGCTGGTCACCGGCACCCCCGGCGCGGGCAAGAGCACCCTGGCCCACTCCGTCGCCCACGAGCTCGGGCTCGGCCGGGTCCTGCGCTGGCCGATCGTGAGCCGGACGACGCTGCTCGACGGGCTGTACCACTACGACGCGATCGCCCGGCTCCAGGACGTGCAGATCGCCGCGCACAGTGCCGCGGCGGGCGCGGGCGGCGCCGACGTCGCGGGTGACGTGGGCAGTTACATCAGGCTCGGCCCGCTCGGCACCGCGCTGCTGCCGTCCGAACGGCCGCGGGTGCTGCTGATCGACGAGCTCGACAAGAGCGACATCGACCTCCCCAACGACCTGCTCAACGTGCTGGAGGAGGGCGAGTTCGGCATCCCCGAGCTGGAGCGGATCGCCGACCGGCTGCCCGGCGGGGAGGCGGAGGTGCTCGACGACGACGGCAACAAGGTGAAGGTGCGCGGCGGCCGGGTGCAGTGCACGTCCTTCCCGTTCGTGGTGCTCACCAGCAACGGCGAACGGGACTTCCCGGCGCCCCTGATGCGCCGCTGCATCCACCTGGAGCTCGGCCGCCCCGACCACCAGCGCCTGGCCACGTTCGTCCGCGCCCACCTGGGCGACGAGGCGGCCCGGTCCGGGGACGACCTCATCGCCCACTTCCTGGAGCGGTCCCGCAGCGAACTCCTCGCCACCGACCAGCTGTTGAACGCGATCTACCTCACCGACGCCGCCGCCCCGGCGGGCCGCGACCGGCTCGCGGACCTGCTCATCCAGCGACTCGACCGGCCGAGGTGATGAGCCGATGACGGGCGCCGGGCCACGACACGGGCCGGACGGAGGGCACGGCCCCGACGACGCCGCGACACCGCAGGACGCGTCGGCGCCGGGGAAGGCCGCGGCGCCGGAAGGCGTGCCGGTACCGGAAGGCGTGCCGGTACCGGGGGAGGCGTCGGCGCCGGAAGGTGTGCCGGGAGCGTCGGAGCACGCGTCGGTCGCCGCCGACGGCGCCGGGCTCTACCCCGCGTTCGTGGCGCGGCTGCGCGAGGCCGGGCTCGATCCCGACGTCGAGCAGCTCCGCGACGCCTTCTGGCTGGCCCGGTGGGCCCGGCACCCGGACGCGCCACCGGTCGACGACCTCACGGAGGGGGACGTTCCGCTCGTTCGCCTCCCGCCGGAGGGGACGGCCGGGCCGTCCGTACGCCCCGGGCCCGACGCCGTGGAACCACCGGGCACCACCGGGCCGGACGCCGGGACGGAGGACGAACCGGACGACGGGGACCGGGCGCGGGAGGACCGGGCGGACGCCGACCGGCGAATCACCCTCCACCCCGTACCGCGCACCGGAGCCCCCGCCGCCGGGCCCGGCACCCCGCCGGAGACCGGCCGGGCGGGTGCGGGAAGAGGCGGTGCGCGGGCCCTCACGTTCGGGGTGCCCGCCGCGCCGGCCCTCCCCGCACCGCTGCGGCTCCAGCGCGCGATGCGCCCGTTGCAGCGCTACCGCCCGGCCGCCCCGCCGCTGCGCCGCGTCCTCGACGAGGTGGCGACCGCGGAGCGCAGCGCCCGGGCCGGCGGACTGGTCATGCCGGTCTTCCGGGGCGAGTCCCGGCGCGAAGCGGTTCTCCAGTGCGTCATGGACGCCTCGTCCTCGATGCTGGTGTGGGACCGGATGTTCGGTGAACTCCAGCAGATATTCGCCCAGTTGGGTGCCTTCAGGGATGTCCAGGTCCGCTATCTGCACCAGGGGCCGGACGGCGCGGCCGCGGTGAGCCGCAGCCCCGACCCGGGCGCCGCGCCGCTCAGCTCGGCGGACCGGCTGAGCGATCCGACCGGGCGCCGCGTCACCGTCCTGGTCAGCGACTGCGCCGGTCCGCTCTGGCACGGCGGACGGGCCCACCGGCTGCTGCACCACCTGGCGGGACAGGCCCCGGCCGCCGTGCTCCAGCCGCTGCCGCAGCGGATGTGGAACCGGACCAGGCTGCCGGTCACCTACGGCTCGCTGTCCCGGGGCGACGGACCCGGCGGAGCCGCCGTCCTGAAGGTGGTGGAACATCCGGGCACCGGCCCCGCCGTGCACCCCGGTGCCCTCGCGGTCCCGGTGCTCCCGCCGGTGGAGGCCGCGCTGGCGGCCTGGGCGAGGCTGCTCTCCGGCAGCGGTGCGGGACACGTCTCCGGCGCGGTCGGCTGGGTGCGGGCCGACCAGCCGGCCGCAGCGGCGCAGCGCCCCGGCGGCGGCCTGTCCTCGCTCCAGCTGGTCAGCCGCTTCCGTTCGGCGGCCTCGCCGGTCGCCGGGCAACTGGCCGTCTATCTCGCGGCGGCGCCGCTGCACCTGCCGGTGATGCAACTGGTGCAGCGCACGATGCTGCCCCACTCCGGCCCCTCCGAACTGGCCGAGGTGCTGCTGAGCGGCCTGCTGACCCGGAGCAGGGGCGAGGACGGCGACGACGACGGGCAGTGGTTCGAGTTCGTGCCCGGTGTCCGGGAGTCGCTGCTCGGCCCGCTGGGGCGCGACGAGGCGCTGCTGGTGCTGAAGCACTGCTCGGAGTACATCGAGCAGCGGTTCGGGAAGGGCGGGCCGAACTTCCCCGCCCTGGCCTTCGCCCAGCTCGGCGAGGCCAGGCGCGGACCGTCGCGGTACGCCCGTCCCACGGGGACGGGAACCGCCGGGAACGGCGCACCCGAGGAGGAGACCGAGGAGGGCGGCGAGAACGGGGAGGGCGGTGCGTCACGGGTCCCGCACCCCTTCGCCGAGGTGGCGGTCCGCGTACTGGAGCGTTTCATGCCCCTGCCCGAACAGTTCGTGACACGCACCGGACGGAGCGGCTCCACGAGCGCCGTCCGGACCCCGAACGCCGCGGTGGACAGCGCCCGGAGCCTCCTGCGGAAGTTCGAGTCGGACAGCATGGTGCAGTACCTCATCGACGCCGTGCAGCTGCTGCGCGGCGCCGCCGAACGGGAGGGGGCTCAGGGCGCCGAACCCGGCCTGTGGGCGGAGTACTCCCGCTGCGTCCTGCGCCTGTGGGAGGTCCAGGGCGACGCGGAACTGCTCCGCGAGGCCGAGTACGCCGCCGAACGGGCCGCCGAGCACCCCGGCTCCGTACGCGAACGGGCCGTGCTCGCCAAGGTGCTGCACGCCGCGGCCGACGACCGGCGACTGCGCGGCGACCGGCGCGGCGCGGTGGAGCTGCTGCGGCGCGCCGACCGCGAGTACACGGCCGCCTGCGCGGCCCCCGGACTGGAACCCGCCGAGGCGCTCCGGCTCACCCTGGAACGGGTCCGGGCCCTGGAGGCGCAGTGGCGGCTCGACGGCGACACCGCCCTGCTGCAGGCGGCGTGCGGGATGCTGGAGGCGTTCGCCGACGTCTGGCCCGACCAGGAGAACCGGCCCGCGTCCCTCCCCCTGGCCCACGGCAGGACCCTGCTGAAACTGGCCGGTGCCACCGCCGACGTCGAACAGTCCCGGGTGTACGCCGGGCAGGCGGCCCGCTCCCTGCGCACCGCGTTCGAGCAGGGCGGCCGGTACACCATGGGCACCGAGGTGCGCATCCTGCTGGACCTGGTGGACGCCCTGCTCGGCTCCGGCGAGGAGCCGGACGAGGCCGCGACCCTGATCGAGCAGGCCCTGGAGACCGTGCGCGACCAGCGGCTGCGCGCCTCACTGCGGATCAGGGCCGGACGGGTCCGCGTCGCACGGTACGAGCACACCGGTGAGCCGGACGAACTCGTGGCGGCGGCCGACTGGTTCGCACGGGCCGCCCGGGGCGTCCCGCGCGACTCGCAGGCCCACGCCGACCTGCTCGCCGAATGGGGCGGCACCCTGTTGCGCCGGGCCCGGCTGCCCGACGGCGGGCCGCACGTCGGCGCCGCGATCCGGGTGCTGCGCGACTGCCGCACGGAGACGGCGGCGGGCAGCGCGCACCAGGCCGAGCGGCTGCTGATGCTGGGCAGGGCGCTGATGCTGCGGCACCGGGCCACCGAGGACCGGGTCGATCTGAGGGAGGCCGAGCACCTCTTCGGCCTCGCGGCCCAGGAGGCGGTCGACCCGCTGACCGAGGCGCGCTGCTGGCTGGAACTGGGCCGCGCCCACCTCGACGCCTCCCGGGTGCTGCGGCGCCCCGCCCGGCTCGACGACGCGGCCGAGGCGTTCCGGGGCGCGGCGGAGGCGGCGGGCGTGGCGGAGGAGGACCCGGACGCACCGCAACAGGCGCGCCGGGCCGTCGAGTTGCAGGCCACGGCCCACCACTGGCGGGGCGTGACGTACGAGCGGGCGGAACGCCCCCGGGCGGCCCGTACGGCGTACTGGGCCGCCCGGCGGGAGTGGAACAAACTGCCGGACGGCGGCGGCGCCGCGGGCGAATCGACCGCCGAACGGCTGGCGGAACTGGAACGCTGAGCGGCGGCGGACCGGAGGGGCGGAGGGACGACGGGGCGGTGCGGGGCCGCCCTCGTACGGGGTCGCGCGCCCGGCGCCGTCGGGCCGTGCGTCCCACAAGGCGTAGCCCCGGCCCTGCGGGGCATCCGTACAGTGGCGGCCCGTACGGGGACGGGGCCCGTGCCGGTGCACGGACTCCGGGTCACGGGCCGCGGGTCCACAGGTTCGCAGGTCGAGGACATGGGTCCGGCCAGGCGCGTTCGAGGGCGAGCGCGCCGGGGCGGGCACGAGCGGTGCTTACGGGGAGGCGTGATGAGCGAGACGGTGCACAGGAACATCCCGGACGGCGGGCCGACCGGCGGGCCGGACGCGCTGCCGGACCTGCTGGGGCTCGACCTGGAGTCGCTGCGGACACTGGACCATCCGGTGCTCGCCGAGGTGGTCGCGGACCTGCGCGGGCGGGCCGAGCAGCCGCGGGAGATGCTGTGGGGATTCACCAACGCGTTCTGACCCCCGCCGCTTCTGGCCCCGGCGCCCCGGCGCCCGCCTCCGCACCCCGGCACCGGAAGAAAGGTGCCGGGGCCACACGATTTCGGTCCGGGGGCCGGTTGAACAGGACATCGTGAAGCGGGACGGGTTTGCCCGCCCGGCAGGCCAGGGATACTCGCCTCGGGACGGCAACGGGGGCCGTACCGGCGAATGTGAACGGCGCGGGGGTGCGGGAGTGTCTCGACAGGCGACGCCGAAACCGCCCCCGTGCGCCGGGAACGACCGGATCCGGCCCGCCTTCGGCCAGTTCATCGTCAAGGTGCACGGCCGCTGCAACCTCGCCTGCCGTTACTGCTACCTCTACGAGGGCCCCGACCGCACCTGGCGCGACCGCCCGGCCGCCGCCGCGCCCGCCGTCCTCGACCGCACCGCGCACCGCATCGCCGAACACGCGGCGGCCCACGGACTGCGCGACGTGGCACTCGTCCTGCACGGCGGCGAACCCCTCCTCGCGGGCGCCGGCCGGCTGGCCGCCTTCGCCGACCGGGTACGCGACCTGGCACCCGACGGCTGCACCGTCCACCCCACCCTCCAGACCAACGCCACCCTCCTCACCCGGGCCCGCACCGCCACGCTCGCCCGGCACGGCATACGCATCGGCATCAGCCTCGACGGCGGCCTGGCCGCCCACAACGCCCGGCGCACCGACCACGCGGGACGCCCCTCCTGGCCCGCCGCGTCACGCGGCGCCCGGCTCCTCGCCGACCACCACCCCGACGCCTACGCGGGCATCCTCACCGTCGTCGATCCCCGCAGCGACCCGATCGAGACGTACGAGTCGCTGCTCGACCTGCGCCCCCCGGCGATCGACCTGCTGCTGCCGCACGGCAACTGGACCAACCCGCCGCCCGGCCTCCCGCCCGCGGACGCGCCGCACGTAGGCCCCGGCCTCCCGCCCGCGGACACGTCACGCCCCGGCCCCGGTCGTCCCACCCCGTACGGCGACTGGCTCGTCACCGTCTTCGACCGCTGGTGGCGCACCGGCCGCCGGGAGACCCGGGTCCGGCTCTTCGAGGAGTGCGTCGCCCTGCTGCTGGGCCTGCCCGGCGCCACCGAGTCCCTCGGCCTCGACCCCGTCGACGCGATCGTGGTCGAGACGGACGGGACGATCGAACAGGTCGACTCCCTCAAGTCCGCCTACGACACGGCCGCGGCCACCGGGCTCGACGTCTTCCACCACACCTTCGACGACGCACTGCGCCACCCGGGCGTCGCCGCCCGTCTGACGGGCGCCGACGCGCTCGCCGCGGCCTGCCGCGCCTGCCCGCTGCTGACCGTCTGCGGGGGCGGCCACTACGCCCACCGCTACCGCGCAGAGAACGGCTTCGCCAACCCGTCCGTCTACTGCGCCGACCTCGAACGGCTGGTGCGTCACGTCGCCGCCCGGCTGTCCGACGCAACCGCAGGAGAACGCCGATGATCCCCCCACTCACGGACCACATGCTGCGCCGGCTCGGCCGAACCGAGGGCGACTCCCGCACCCTCGAAGTCCTCGTGCGCGACCAGGACACCCGCCGGCTCGTCCTGCTGCGGGCCCTGCTCGACGCGGCCGGGGCGGCCCCCGCCGCCGTCTGCCCGCCCCGGGCGCTCGACCGCCTCCGCGCGGACTGGGACCTGCTGGAGACGGCCGAACGCGCCGACCGGGCCGCGGTGCGCACCGTCCTGTTGCACCCGCTCACCGGGCCCTGGGCCCAACGCTGCCTGCGCGGCCTCTCCGCCCCCGCCGCGGTCACCCGCTCCGACGCCGTCCCCGACCCCGAACTCCGCGCCGATCTCGACCACTTGAGCGCCCTGGCGGCCGCTGCCGCGATCCGTGCCGGAATCCCGTTCACGGCCCGGCTCACCGCACACGACGGACTCCTCCCGCTGCCCACCCTGGGCGCCCTGCGCACGGCGTCCCGAACCTCCGTGGCCGTCGATGTCGCCTTCCGGGCCGGTGAACTGACGATGCGTGAGGACGACGCCGCCGTACCACCCCTCGTCGCACACCCGCAGCCGGACGGCACGACCGGATCGGCCGACCCGCGCTGGCTGCCGGTGCTCGCCCTGCCCGCCGCGCGGCACGGCATCGGCCCCGTGCCCCTGGACGACGTCGACCCTTACCGCACCGACGGCCGCGGACTCCAGCGCCACGGGCTGAGCGTCGCCACCCACATCGACGACCACGAACGCAAGTCCTGGGCCGAGTCCTGGGCCGGAGTGGCACCCCTGCTCGCCATCGGCGGCGAACACCGCCTCACCGAAGCGGCGCTCCTGCTGCGCTGCCTGGTCCCGCTCGGGCCGCCGCCCGGCTCCGGACCCGTCGGCGAGAGCGCGGCACACTGCAGCGGCACCAGGCGGGAGGCGTTCGGCGCCGTCCTCAGCAGCAAACCCGCCACCCCCGCCTACTTCGCCTCGACCCTCGTCCACGAACTCCAGCACACCAAACTGGCCGCGCTCTGCGCCCTCGTACCGCTGCACCACGAGGACGCCGAGCCCCGCCACTTCGCCCCCTGGCGATCCGACCCCCGGCCCTTCGACGGCCTCCTGCAGGGCGCCTACTCGCACATCGCGCTCGCCGACTACTGGCAGCGGTTCGCCCTCGGCGCCCGCCGCGTCACCCACCGGGACCTGGCCTGGGCCGAGCACGCCCGCTGCCGCGAACAGGTCGGAGCCGTACTGCCCGTACTGGCCGGCTCGGCGGCACTCACCCGGGAGGGCCGGGTGCTGGTCAACGAGATGATCGCGCTCTACCACCGTCTGGACGATTGTCCGCCCCCTGCGGGGCACCTCGCGCGCGCGGAGGCGTACGTGGCCACCGCCAAGGTGATATGGCAGCAGAGGAACGGACCGCGAAGGCCGTGAGGGACCCCGGGATCGTCCACCGGAGCGACCGTGCTCCGGTGTATGTTGACAAGGCTCGGATCGAGGCAGGGAGACGGTTGAATGCCCGGAACGCGTAAGCAAGTTGGAGCAACCGGGGCGCAAACCGTCACCATCAGTTTCGCCGGTTTCAACCGTGCCTGGGCGGCGTGGATCGGGGACCGGCTGGAGCGGCGCGGGGTGACGGTCGTCCAGCAGCGCTGGGACCCGCCGGTGGAGATGCCGCTGGAGGAGTCGCTGCGTGATCTGACGCTCTCCCGCGGCCGGGTCCTGGTGGTCCTCAGCGACTGGTACTTCCAGCTCGGCCCGCGCGGTCACGAGGAGTGGAACAGGGCGCTGCGCGAGGTCGTGGCCCCCGACCCCGACCGCTTCGCCGCCGTCTGCGTCACCACCTCCGCCCTGCCCGGCGCCACCTCGGCCCTCGGCGCGGCCGACCTGACCAACGTCGGCGCCGAGGAGGCCGAGCGCCGGCTCCTGGTCCGGCTGGGCCTGCCCACCGACCCGCTGCCCGAGGCGGCCGAGGCCCGGCCGGGGCCCCGGTACCCGGCCGACACCCCCGAGGTGTGGGGCGGGGTCCCGCGCCGCAACACCCGGTTCACCGGCCGCGACGAACTGCTCGCCACGACGTACGAGGCACTCCAGGACGCGGGCTCCGGCGCCGGGGTCGTGGCCCTGCACGGCATGTCCGGCGTGGGCAAGACCCAGCTGGCGGCGGAGTACGTCTACCGGTTCGGCTCCGAGTACGACGTCGTGTGGTGGGTGCCCGCCGACCGCCGCGCCCTCTACCGCCAGAAGCTCGCCGAACTCGCCCCCGAACTGGGCCTGTCCACCGGCGTCGAGTACGGGGAGCGGCTGCGGGCGGTGCGCGACGCGCTGCGCCGCGGCGAACCGCACTCCCACTGGCTCCTCGTCCTGGACGGCGCGGACGAGCCCGAGCACATCTGGGACCTGGTCCCCACCGGTCCGGGGCACGTGCTGATCACCTCCCGCAACCCGGAGTGGAGCGAGCACAACAGCAACCTCGTCGAGGTCCCGGTCTACGGACGCGACGAGTCGGTCGCCTTCATCCGCCGCCGCGCACCGCGCCTGACCCCGGACGAGGCCGACCAGCTCGCCGAGGCCCTCGAAGACCTCCCGCTGCTCCTCGACCAGACCGCGGGCTGGCTCAACGACTCCGACATGTCCGTCGAGGAGTACATCGAACTCCTAGAGGGCGGCATCGACCAGGACGTCGTCAAGGTCTCCGCCGACTTCCCGCTCGCCTTCCAGACCGCCTGGTCGATACTGCTGAACAAGCTCAAGGAGACCGTCCCGGAATCCGTCGACCTGCTGCGGCTGTGCAGCTTCTTCGCCCCCGGCTCCATCCCCGTGCGGCTGCTGCGGGAGATGCCCCCCGGCGACCTGCCGGAACAGCTCTCCGGCCTGATGAACGACCCGCTGCTGTGGAACAAGGCGATCGGCCAGCTCCGCCAGTACTCCGTGGTCCGCCTGGAGTCCCACGAGACGGCCGGCGAGGAGTCGTCGTCCGGCGAGTCGCTCTACATGCACCGCATGGTCCACCAGATCGTCGGCAAGGACATGCCGGAACGGGACCGCGACGAGTTCATCCACGTGGTCCGCAGGGCCCTCGCCGCCGCGGACCCCGGCCGCCCCCACGACACCCGGCTGTGGCCCTCCTACGCCGAGATCACCCCGCACCTGAAGTGGGCCGACGTACTGATGAGCACCGACCCGGCCGTGCACGGCCTGGTGCTCAACTGCCTGCGCTACATGTACCTCTCCGGCGAGTACCGGGCCGGCATCAAACTGGGCGAACGCGCGATGAGGGCCTGGCGGGAACTCCTCGGCGAGGACCACCCCCGGGTCTGGGACCTCAGCCACCACTACGCGAACCTGCTGCGGGCCGTCGGCGACTACGCCGGAACGGAGGCCATCGAGCGCGCCGCCGTCGACCACCTGCGCGACGAGCGCGGCGTACAGGACCTGGAACACCTGCGCGCCGCCGGCGGCCTCGCCGCCGACCTGCGGGGCCTGGGCCGGTACGACGAGGCGCTGGAGATGTCGACCTGGATCCTGGCGTCCTACCGCGAACTGCTGGGCGACCAGGACTCGCGCACGCTCAGCGCGCAGAACAACCTCGCCATGTCGCTCCGGCTGCTCGGCCGCTACGAGGAGTCCCTGGAGCTGAACCGGCGGACACTGGAGGCCCGGCGGCAGGTTCTGCGCCACCGGCACAGCTGGACGCTCTACTCCGAGATCCATTACGCCACCGACCTGCGGCTGCTCGGCCGGTACGGCGACGCCCTGTCGCTCCAGAACCAGAGCGTCCGGGTGCACCGCCTGGTCATGGGCCAGGACAACCCGCAGACCCTGCGCGCCGAGCACAACCTCGCGCTGTGCCAGTACCGTTCGGGGGAACGGTCCAAGGCCGCGTCCCTGTTCACCAGGGTCCTCGAACGGTGCGAGCGGGTGCTCGGCGAGAACGACCCGCTGACGATGATGTTCGCGGCCAGCCAGAGCTTCTTCGCCCGGGAACACGCCGACATCGACCAGGCACGGGCCATAAGCGAGAAGGTGGTCGACGGCTACGCGGACATGCTCGGCGAGGAGCACCCGTACGTGGCGGGAACCCGCGCCAACCACGCCCTGATCCTGCGCAACGTGGGCGAACGCGACCAGGCCCACGCTCTCCTGGAACAGGCGCTCGCCGACATGACGCGGGCCGTGGGCGAGCACCACCCCTGGACCCTGGGCTGCGCGATCAACGCCTCCGCGCTGCGCAACCTGGTGGGCGACCCGGAATCCGCGGCCGCGCTGACGGACGCCGTCGGCACGAGGGCCACCGAGGTCCTCGGCCGGCTCCACCCGCTGACCCTCTCCGCCCGGATCGCGCACGCCGCGGACCTGCGCGGCCTCCGCGAACGGCAGCGCGCGGACAAGGTCGAGACGGAGGCGCTGGAGGACCTGCGGGCGACCCTGGGCGACCAGCACGTCCACACCGTCTCGGCCCGCTCCCGCAACCGCCCGTACTGGGACTTCGAGCCGCAGATGATCTGATCCGGTTCGAGGAAAGCGGCTCAACAATTGAATGACCGTCAGTATCCTTGCTCAGCACGTTCGTTGAGATGGATCGGGGGAGCGAATGGCGGTCGTCGTCGGATCTGCGGCACCGGGGGAGGACGGCCCGATCCCGGTCGTCGTGGACGCCGAGGCCTTCGCGGCCGACCCGGAACCGGCCGGGGCGGACGAGTCCTTCTACAGCCCGGAGGAGACCCGGGGCGGCGCGGACGCCGCCCGGCGCGCCCTGAGCAGCGCCGGTGACCTGTACGGCGACGGGCTCGACCTGGCGCGGCGCTGCGCCGCCCAGGCGATGCGCAGACTCGGCGACCTGGGCGAGGGGATGCGCCCCGACGAGATCGAACTCCAGGTCGGGATCACCTTCGAGGCCGGCATGGCGGCCGTGGTGAAGGCCGGCGCCGAGGCGCAGATCCAGGTCACCTTCCGCTGGCAGCCCGGCGACGAGGGACGGGCCACCGCCGTGGCGACCCCCTCATGAGCGGGGCACCGCCCCCGCCCGCCACCCCGGCGGGCCGGATGCCGATCCTCCCGTACAGCCGGATCGTCGGGCAGACCGAACTCAAACTGGCCCTGGAACTCAACTTCGTCTCCCCGAGGATCGGCGGCGTGCTGATCGCCGGGCAGCGGGGCACCGCCAAATCCACCGTCGTCCGCGCCTTCGCCCTCATGTCCGGCGGCGAACTGCCCGTCACCCTCCCGATCAACGCGACCGACGACCGGGTCGTCGGCGGCTGGGAACTGGACGCGCTGATGCGGGGCGTGGCGAAGCCGCAGCCCGGACTGCTCGAAGAGGCCGACGGAAAAGGGCTGCTGTACATCGACGAGGTCAACCTGCTGGACGACCACCTCGTCAACATCATCCTGGACGTCGTGTCCACCGGCGTGCTGTCCATCCAGCGCGAGGGCATCGACGTGTCCAGACAGCTGTCGTTCGGACTCGTCGGCACCATGAACCCCGAGGAGGGCAGCCTGCGCGCCCAACTGCTCGACCGGTTCGGGCTGATGGTGGCGGCGTCCGAACTGGACCTCGACGAACGCCGGCGGATGATCACGACCGTGCTCGCCTTCGAGGAGGAGCTGGAGAACGAGGACTCCGCCTGGCTGCGCGCCGCACAGGAGGAGAACGACACCCTGCGCGCCGCGCTCCTGGCGGCCCGGGGCCGGCTCGGGGAGGTCGGGATCGACGAGGACATGAGCGGGCTCTGCGCCGAAGCGGCGCAACGGGTGGGCGCGGTCGGGCAGCGCGGCGACCTCCTCGTGGCGAAGACCGCCCGCGCACTGGCCGCACGGGACGGGGCCCCACGGGTCGGACCGGACCACGTCCGCCGGGTGCTGCCGCTCGCCCTGCGCCATCGCAGACCGGACTCCGCCCACGGCGCCGCCCTCGTCTGGGGGCCGGACGAGGACGACCGCGTCGCCGACCTCTTCGACTGAGCCGCCGATGCCCGCACCCGTGCCCCGGCCCTCGCCCGCCGCGGATCCCGACGGACCGCCCCGGCGGCTGCTCACCGCACTGGCCTGCGCCGCCGTCGAACCGGGACTGTCCGGGGTGCTGCTGTTCGACCTCCCCGACACGCGTCTCGCGGCCGTCGCCGCCGCGTTCGACCGGCTGCTCGCCGGACCCGCCGGCCCGCCGGTGCCCCGCACCACCCTCACCGCGGCCACCACGGACGAGGAGCTGTGGTTACGGCCCCGGGTGCGCCGCGGCCCGCACGGCATCGACTTCGCCCTGGACCCCGGACCGCTCACCGAACCGGTGCCAGGACCCTCCCTCGTCGTCGTCCCCGACCTCGCCAGGCTCAGCGTGCCGGGGAAACGGGCCGCCGTGCAGCTCCTCGGCGCCGACGTCGCCACCGTCGAACACGCCGGACTGAGCCGCCGCTGGCGGCCGGAGGCCCGCTGGCTGGCCGCCTGCCGCACCGAGGACGTCGAACGCGTCCCCTCGCACCTCCTGGACCGTTTCCCGCTCCGCCTCACCGTCCCGGAACTGCGCACCCGGCCGGGCGGCACCCCGCTCGGCCCTCTCCCCACCGGCTGGAGCACGGCCCTGGACCGGGCCCGCACCCACGGCTCCGGACCGCCCCTCCACCCCGACGCCGACTTCGCGTCCCGGGTGCTGGAACTCCTCGACGACCAGGACGGCACCGGGCAGCGCAGACCCCTCGCCCTGGCCCGGACCGCCCGAGCCCTGGCCCGCCTCGACGGCGCCGGACGGCTCACCGCCGGACACGCCGAAGCAGCCGCCCGCCTCGTCCGGCTGCGCGGCGCCCGCCACCCGTCCGTCGAACCCCCGCCCGAACCCGGCACCGCGGACACCGCCCGGAGCGCGCCCCGCATCCTCCCCGAACCCCGGCCCGGCACCGACCGGCACCCCGCACCCGGCACCCCCGTCCTGGAACCCGGGCCCGCCGAGCACATCGGTTCGGCCCGCGCGGCCGGTCCCTGGCCGCCCGACGACACCCCCTACCCGGAGGACGCCCCGGGACCGCCGCCGGAGGACACCGCCCTGCGCACCCCGGCCCGGCGCGCCACCGGCCCCCGGGCCGCACGCGGCCCCGTCGTCGGCGTGCGCCCCGCCCGGGACCTGTGGGACCTCGCACCCGTGCGCACGGCCATGGAGGCGGCCAAGTACCGGGCGGTGCGGGAGGGCGGCGACCGTCTGGTGATCCTCCCGCGCGACCTGCGCGGATACGTCCGGGCGCCGGAACCCGTCCGGATGCTCACCCTCGTCCTGGACCACACCTGCCGCGAGGACTGGGACTGGCACCCGGCGCTCGAACCGTTCCTGCAGTGGGCCTACGTCACCCGCGCCCCGGTGCACGTGGTCGAGATCGGCGGACGCGGGGCACCGAACGAGGTACGGGCCGAGTCCTTCACCGCGCCGTCCACCCGCTCCCCGCGCATCGCCGCCGCCCTCGCCCGGCCGCCCGGCCGGGCCACCCCGCTCGCCCACGGACTGGAACTGGCCGAACAGACCCTGCGCCGGGCCTTCCGGCACCACCGCGCCGGCCTGGTGGAGGCCCTGCTGGTCGTGGTGACCGACGGGCGCGGCAACGTCCCGCTCGCCGCGAGCCGCCTCGGCCGGGCCGGGCACGGCGCCGTGGGCCGCACCGGCATCGACGACGCGCTCGCCGCGGCCGGCCGGATCAGCGGCATGGACCGGACCCGGCTGCACGTACTGGTCGTCGACCCGGGCCGGCAGCCGTACCCGGAACTCCCGCACCTGCTGGCCGAGGCCCTCGACGGCAGGGTGGTCACGGGCAGGCCGGAACTCGAGGCGGCCGACCATGGGCGGTGAATCCGCGGGCCTGCGCCGCCTGTTGGAGAACTCCGTGGCCACCGGCCGGCGCCTGGCCAGGACCCCCGTACCCGCCGGGGTGCGCACCGGACTGCGCGAACGGCTCGGGCTCACGGAGGCCGACGCCGACAGCCGGCCGCCGCCGCACACCGCCCGGATCACGGTCGTCCCGCACCACGAGAGCCACGGCGGCTTCCCGGCGTTCGGGGTCAGCGCCTGGTGCGAAGGCATACCCCGACTCCCGTACACCACCGGACCCACCCAGCTGCGCCCCGCCGACATCGGCCTGGGCAACGCGCTGGGCGACGGCCCGGCCCCCTCCCAGCTGCTCCGCGACATCCGGCACTGGTCCCACAACCAGCGACGGCTCGCCGCCTGGATCAACCGCGCCCGCACGGTGCACGGCGACGACCTGCGGATCACCGTCCACGACGACACCGGCTACGAGATCCCCTGGGAGGCGTTCTGGCTGCCGGCCGACCCGGCGAACGGGCTGGGCGAAGGACTCCTCGGCGCCCTGGTCCCGGTCACCCGGTGGCTCACCATCCGCAGCGCCGACCTGGTGCTGCCCGAGGCGTCCGTGGCGGCCGCGGGCGATGTGCTCGGCTACTACTTCCACGACGCGCGCCCGGCCCGCCCGCACCGCGACGGAGTACGCCGCATCCACGACATGCGGGCCGACATGGCGGTCTTCCGGGGATACGCGCACCGCCCACATGTGACGATCGATGATTTCCTCGACGAACTCGACGCGTGTCCGACCGATCCCGTCGGCCTCGTCTACATGGCGGCCCACGGCACCTACGACGACCGGGTCGACGCGCTCACCCTCGCCGAGGTGACCTGGTCCGAGTACGACGACCGCCCGATGACGGTGCTCGACAAGGACCACTCGATGGTCTGCCTCAACGCCTGCCACTCGGCCAGATTCGTCCGCAACACCGGACTGGGGGAGACGGACCTGCGGGGTTTCACCGAACTCTTCCTCCGCAAGGGCGCCGGGGGCTGCGTCGTCGCGGCCGGACAGGTCGGCGACAGCGAGGCGCGCGAACTCATCCGGCAACTCGTCGACACCCTGGCGGCCGAACCCTGGCGACCGGTCGCCGACTCGCTGCGCCTGTTCCGGGCCCGCGCGCTGGACGAGTTCGGCCCCTTGACGAACCTGCCGCGCGCCCGGCACGAAGGACGGCTGAACGTGGACGGACAACGGCCCGTCCTGCGTCTGCTGTACAGCCTCATGTTCCAGTACTACGGGCATCCGCTCAGCACGCTCAGCCTGAGCGGACCGCGCCCCGGCGGGACGACGCACGGGGAGGGGAACGCACGGTGAACGGCGACGACCCGGCCCTGCTCATCGAACCCGTCGTCAGCCGGCCCCACGAGGCCGAGGCCGGCTGCGCCTACCTCGTCACCGTCGACCTGCGCGGTCCGCTCGGGCCGCGGGGCGAGGAGGACCCGGGGGCCTGGCCGTACCAGGACGAGGAACTGACCTTCACCGTCGCGCTGGACGGGGGCCGGCACTTCGTCTGCGAGGTGCTCGACGACCCCTCCCTCGTACTGCACCGCTACGGGGGAACGTACGGCCCGGCCCGGTTCGTCGTCACGGCGCGCCCGGTCATCGGGCCCGCCGAACTGTGGCTGACCATCACCAACCAGTGGGGGATGCCGGTCCGCAAGGCCGCCCTGCCCTGCCGGATCGTCCAGCCGGCGGAGGCCGGTTCGCAGCGGGCGGCCCCGGTCGCCGGATACGTACCCGACGGGCCGGCCGCACCCGAGCCGCACGGACCGGCCGCCACGGACACCGAGGCGCTCCCGGTCCCGGCCCCGGATCCGGTGCCGCGCACCGCACCGGGCCAGGTGGACCACGTCACGATCAGTTTCGCCGGTTTCAACCGTGCCTGGGCGGCGTGGATCGGGGACCGGCTGGAGCGGCGCGGGGTGACGGTCGTCCAGCAGCGCTGGGACCCGCCGGTGGAGACGCCGCTGGAGGAGTCGCTGCGGGATCTGACGCTCTCCCCGGGACTGGTCCTCACGGTCCTCGGGGACCAGTACTTCCGGCTGGGCGGGCACGGCCACGAGGAGTGGAACAGGGCGCTGCGCGAGGTCGTCGCCCCCGACCCCGACCGCTTCGCCGCCGTCCGCGTCACCGGGGCCGTGCTGCCCGCCGCCGCCGCGGCCCTCGGCGCGGCCGATCTCACCGGTGTCGGTGCCGAGGAGGCCGAGCGCCGGCTCCTGGTCCGGCTGGGCCTGCCCACCGACCCGCTGCCCGAGCCCGTCGGGGCCGGGCGGGGGCCCCGGTACCCGGCCGACACCCCGGAGGTGTGGGGCGGGGTCCCGCGCCGCAACACCCGGTTCACCGGCCGCGACGACCTGCTCGTCACGACGTACGGGACCCTGCACGAGGCCCGCCCCGGCGCCGGGGTCGTGACCCTGCACGGCATGTCGGGTGTGGGCAAGACCCAGCTGGCGGCGGAGTACGTCTACCGGTTCGGCTCCGAGTACGACGTCGTGTGGTGGGTGCCCGCCGACCGCCGGTCCCTCTACCGGCAGAAGCTGGCCGAGCTGGCACCCGTACTGGGCCTGTCCACGGGGGACGAGTACGGGGAGCGGCTGCGGGCGGTGCGCGACGCGCTGCGCCGCGGCGAACCGCACTCCCACTGGCTGCTGGTCCTGGACGGCGCGGACGAGCCCGAGCACATCTGGGACCTGGTCCCCACCGGCCCCGGACACGTGCTGATCACCTCCCGCGACCCGGGCTGGAGCGAGCACAACAGCAATCTCGTCGAGGTCCCGGTCTACGGACGTGACGAGTCGGTCGCCTTCATCCGCCGCCGCGCACCGCGCCTGACCCCGTACGACTCCGACCGGCTCGCCGAAGCACTGGAGGACCTCCCGCTGCTCCTCGACCAGACCGCGGGCTGGCTCAACGACTCCGACATGTCCGTGGAGGAGTACATCGAGCTGCTGCTGGAGGGCGGCATCGGCCAGGACGTCGTCAAGGTCTCCGCCGACTTCCCGCTCGCCTTCCGGACCGCCTGGTCGATCCTGTTGAACAAGCTCGAGGAGACGGCCCCGGAATCCGTCGGTCTGCTGCGGCTGTGCGGTTTCTTCGCCCCCGGCTCCATCCCGCTGGATCTGCTGCACCGGGTCGCCTGGGAGACCGTCGGCGGTCTGGAGGCGCTCGCGGACCCGGACGTGTTCGACCGTGCGGTCCAGCAGTTGCTGCGCTACTCGGTCGTCAGGCTGGAGGCAACGGCCCTCCCGGTCAGGGGAACGGCGGATCCGCCCGGGGCCCTCCACATCCACCGCATGGTCCACCGCATGGTGCGGGACGAACTGACGGCGGCCGACCGCGCGACCTGCGCCGCGGCGGCCCGCGGCGCGCTGGCCGCCGTCAGGAGGGGACGGCCCTCGGACGTACGGGCGTGGCCCGGATACGCCGCGCTCACCCCGCACCTGAAGTGGGCGGAGGTGCTGGAGAGCACCGAACCCGCGGTGCAGGACCTCGTCCTGGACTGCCTGCGTCACATGTACCTCTCCGGCGAGTACGGCAGCGGTGTCCGGCTCGCCGGACCGGCCATGGCCTCCTGGCGGACCCTGCTCGGCGCGACCCACCCCAGGATCTGGGACCTCGGCCACCACTACGCCAATCTGCTCCGGGCCCTGGGCAACTACACGACAAGCGCATGCGTGGAGCGCGAGGCGGCCGACTACCTCGGGGCCGAACGGGGCGAGCACGACCTGGCGCACCTGCGCGCCGCCGGTGGCCTCGCCGCCGACCTGCGGGGCCTGGGCCGGTACGACGAGGCGTTGCGGCTCTCCACCTCGATCCGGGACCGCTACCTCGACGTCCTCGGCCGACAGGACCACCGCACCCTGAACGCGGACAACAACCTCGCGGTGTCGCTGCGGCTGCTGGGCCGCTACGGCGAGGCGCTGGAACAGGACTGGCACACACTGGACCTGCGGCGTTCCGTGCTGGGCGGGCAGGCCCCCGCCACCTTGTACTCGGAACTGAACTGCGCCATCGACCTGCGGCTGCTCGGACACCACCGCGAGGCCGAGGAGATCCTGGAACAGACGGTCCGCGGGCACCTGGAGGCGATCGGCGCCAACAACCCGCAGACCCTGCGCGCCCGGCACAACCTCGGGCTGTGCCGGTACTCCGCAGGAGATGCGGTCGCCGCCCGGTCCGACCTCGCCCGGGTACGGCGGGACTGTCTGCGGCTCCTCGGCGAGCACCACCCGCTCACCCTGCTGATCACGGCGAGTACGGCCTGCGCGGAGCGGCGGGCGGGTGACCCGGACCGGGCGCTGACGCTGCACGAGCAGGTGGTGGCGGGATACCGGTCGATGCTGGGTCCCGAACACCCGTACACCATCGGGACGGAGGGGAATCTCGGGCTGATGCGCTGGGTGCTGGGGGAACTGGACACCGCCGGTCACGAGATCGAGCGGGCCCGCTCCCTGATGTCCCGTGCGGTGGACCCCGCGCACCCCTGGGCGCTCGGCTGCGCGTTCAACGCGATGCTCGTCCGGATGCGGAACGGACGGACCGACGGGGCGCACGAGCTGGGCCGGGCGAACGGCCCGCGGGCGACGGCCCTGTTGGGGGCGGACCACCCGCTCACCGCGGCCTACCGGAGAGCGACGGAGGAACCGGCGCGTGCCGGGCACCTGGAGTTCTGGGACTTCGAGCCCATGATCGTCTGAACGGTCCTGTCGCCGCGGTGCCGTCGGGGACGGGCCCGTTCCCGCGGCGTCCCATGCCGAGGGGCCCGCCCCCGCGATCGTCTCGCGGGAACGGGCCCCTTTTCGTGCGGCAGCGGGTCAGGCCTCGAAGACCTCGGCGACCAGCTGGGCCTGCTCGGCCTGGTGGCGCTTGGCCGAGCCGACCGCCGGGGACGAGCTGTGCGGGCGCGAGATGCGGCGCAGGCGCTCACCGTGCGGGACGTCGGCACCGACGGCCAGGTCCAGGTGGTCGATCAGGTTCAGGGCGATGAACGGCCAGGCGCCCTGGTTGGCCGGCTCCTCCTGGGTCCAGAGGTACTTCTCGGCGTTCGGGTACTTGGCGATCTCGGCCTGGATCTCGGCACCCGGCAGCGGGTACAGGCGCTCCAGACGGATGATCGCGGTGTCCGTGACGCCGCGCTTGGCGCGCTCGGCCTCCAGGTCGTAGTAGACCTTGCCGGCGCAGAAGACGACCTTGCGGACGTCGGCCGGGTTCACCGAGTCGTCGCCGATCACCGGGCGGAAGCCGCCGCTGGTGAACTCCTCCACCTTCGACGCGGCCGCCTTGAGGCGGAGCATCGACTTCGGGGTGAAGACGATCAGCGGCTTGTGGTGCGGGTTGTGCACCTGCCACCGCAGGAGGTGGAAGTAGTTCGACGGCAGGGTCGGCATGGCGACCGTCATGTTGTTCTGCGCGCACAGCGTGAGGAAGCGCTCCGGGCGGGCGGAGGAGTGGTCCGGGCCCTGGCCCTCGTAGCCGTGCGGCAGCAGCAGCGTGACGCCGGAGGTCTGGCCCCACTTCTGCTCGGCCGAGGAGATGAACTCGTCGACGACGGTCTGCGCGCCGTTGACGAAGTCACCGAACTGGGCCTCCCAGATGACCAGCGACTCGGGACGGGCCAGCGAGTAGCCGTACTCGAAGCCCATCGCCGCGTACTCGCTGAGCAGCGAGTCGTAGACGTTGTAACGGGCCTGGTCGTCGGAGAGGTAGAGCAGCGGGGTGTAGTCCTCGCCGGTCACCTGGTCGACGAGGACCGCGTGACGCTGGCCGAAGGTGCCGCGGCGGGAGTCCTGGCCGGCGAGCCGGACCGGGGTGCCCTCCATCAGCAGCGAACCGATGGCCAGGGTCTCGCCCATGCCCCAGTCGATCGTGCCGTTCTCCACCGAGGCCGCGCGACGCTGCATCTGCGGCATCAGACGGGGGTGGACGGTGATCCGGTCGGGGATGTTGACCTGGGACTCCGCGATGACCTTCACGACCTCCTGGGAGACCGCAGTGGTCACGGCGACCGGGAACTCCGGCTGGACCTCGGGGGCGTGCGCCGGGGCCGGCAGCGAGGTGGCCTCGCGGACCTCCGCGAAGACCTTCTCCAGCTGGCCCTGGAAGTCCTGGAGCGCCTGCTCGGCCTCTTCCAGCGTGATGTCGCCGCGACCGATGAGGGACTCGGTGTAGAGCTTGCGCACCGAGCGCTTCTTGTCGATCAGGGTGTACATCTGCGGGTTGGTGAACTCCGGGTTGTCGCCCTCGTTGTGACCGCGGCGGCGGTAGCAGATGAGGTCGATCACGACGTCCTTGTTGAACGCCTGCCGGAACTCGAAGGCCAGCCGGGCCACGCGGACGACGGCCTCGGGGTCGTCGCCGTTGACGTGGATGATCGGGGCCTCGATCATGCGCGCCACGTCGGTGGCGTACATCGAGGAGCGCGAGGACTCCGGGGCGGCGGTGAAGCCGACCTGGTTGTTGATCACCACGTGCACGGTGCCGCCGGTGCGGTAGCCGCGCAGCTGCGACATGTTGAGCGTCTCGGCGACGACGCCCTGGCCCGCGAAGGCCGCGTCGCCGTGGAGCGCGACGGGCAGGACGGTGAAGTCCGTGCCGCCCTTGTTGATGATGTCCTGCTTGGCGCGGGCGATGCCCTCCAGGACCGGGTCGACCGCCTCCAGGTGCGAGGGGTTGGCGGCCAGCGAGACCTTGATCTGCTCGCCGTCCAGACCGGTGAAGGTGCCCTCGGCGCCCAGGTGGTACTTCACGTCGCCGGAGCCGTGCATCGACCGGGGGTCGAGGTTGCCCTCGAACTCGCGGAAGATCTGGGCGTACGACTTGCCGACGATGTTCGCCAGCACGTTCAGCCGGCCGCGGTGGGCCATGCCGATGACGACCTCGTCGAGGCGGGCCTCGGCGGCGGAGTCGATGACCGCGTCGAGCAGCGGGATGACGGACTCGCCGCCCTCCAGCGAGAACCGCTTCTGGCCGACGTACTTGGTCTGCAGGAAGGTCTCGAACGCCTCGGCCGCGTTCAGCCGGCGCAGGATGCGCAGCTGCTCCTCGCGCTCGGGCTGCTGGGTGCGGGTGCGCTCCACCCGGTCCTGGATCCACTTGCGCTGCTTCGGGTCCTGGATGTGCATGAACTCGATGCCGGTGGTGCGGCAGTACGACTCGCGCAGCACGCCGAGGATGTCGCGGAGCTTCATCATCGACTTGCCGGCGAAGCCGCCGACGGCGAAGTCGCGCTCCAGGTCCCACAGGGTGAGGCCGTGCTCGGTGATGTCCAGGTCGGGGTGCTTGCGCTGGCGGTACTCCAGCGGGTCGGTGTCGGCCATGACGTGGCCGCGGACCCGGTAGGAGTGGATCAGCTCGAAGACCCGCGCGGCCTTGGTCACGTCGTTGTCGTGCGAGGCGTCGATGTCCGTCAGCCAGCGGACCGGCTCGTACGGGATGCGCAGCGACTTGAAGATCTCGTCGTAGAACTCGTTCTCGCCGAGCAGCAGCTGGGAGACGATCCGCAGGAACTCGCCGGAGGCGGCGCCCTGGATGACCCGGTGGTCGTACGTCGAGGTCAGCGTCATGACCTTGGAGATGCCCAGCTTGTTCAGGGTGTCCTGCGACGTGCCCTGGAACTCGGCCGGGTAGTCCATCGAGCCGACACCCATGATGACCGACTGACCGGGCATCAGACGGGGGACCGAGTGGACCGTGCCGAGACCGCCCGGGTTCGTCAGGGAGACGGTGACGCCCGAGAAGTCGTCCATCGTCAGCTTGCCGTTGCGGGCGCGGCGGACGATGTCCTCGTAGGCCTGCCAGAACTCGAAGAAGTTGAGCGTCTCGGCCTTCTTGATGCCGGCGACGACGAGCTGGCGGTCGCCGTTCGGCTTCACCAGGTCGATGGCCAGGCCGAAGTTCACGTGCTCGGGCTTGACCAGGGTCGGCTTGCCGTCCTTCATCGCGAAGGAGTGGTTCATCGCCGGCATGGCCTTGATGGCCTGCACCATCGCGTACCCGATGAGGTGCGTGAAGGAGATCTTCCCGCCCCGGGCGCGCTTGAGGTGGTTGTTGATGACGATGCGGTTGTCGAAGAGCAGCTTCACCGGGACGGCGCGGACGGACGTGGCCGTCGGCAGCTCCAGCGAGGCGTTCATGTTCTTCGCGACGGCGGCCGAGGGGCCGCGCAGCGTCACGTACTCGGGGCCCTCGGCGGCCTCGGTGGCCGGTGCGGCCTTGGCGGCGGGGGCGGCGGCCTTCGCGGCCGGGGCCGGCGCGGCCTTCGCCGGAGCGGCGGCCTGTGCGGGCGCCGGGGCCGGAGCCGCGGGAGCCGGGGTCTTCGCGGCCGGCGCGGGAGCCTGCGCCGGTGCGGGCTGTGCGGGAGCGGCCGGGGTCACCGGGGCCGCCGGGGCCGGGGCACCGGGAACGGGCTTGTCCGCCGTGCCGGACGCGCCCGGCTTGTAGTCGGCGAAGAAGTCCCACCAGGCGCGATCGACCGAATTGGGGTCCTGGAGGTACTGCTGGTAGATCTCGTCGACGAGCCACTCATTGGGCCCGAAAGCCGCGGCGGGGTTCGCACCCGTGCTGGCTTGGTCGGTCGAGATGCTCGAGTTACTGGGGGACTGAGACGACACGGCGGCAACCGCCCTCTTCCGCTTCACAAGGTGATGGACAGCGGAAATCAAGGCTACGCCTCCCGGGCCGTTACTTGCAGGCCGGGCCGGTCTTCGTCGCGCAAGTCACACCGGAAGGCGGGTTTCGGGGCAGGAAATGGCGGGAAACAAGCATGGTTCCGCTTCGCTGAGGGTACGTCGAACCGCGGCTGCGGCCCCCTGGATCGCACCCCTTGAAAGGAACACGCAGAACGTGCCCTTCCGGTTCGAACCCTATGTCAACCTCGCGCCTGGGTGGTCCCCGGAAGAGTGACCTGAATTCGGCAGCCGCGAGCAGATTCGGCCACGCCGATGCGTCCGCCGTGCAGATCCACCGCCCAGCGGGCGATCGCCAGACCGAGCCCCGTGCCCCCGTCGCTGCCCGGACCGTGCGGCGACGACACCTCGCCCCGGTTGAAACGCTCGAAGACCCGGTGCCGCTCCGCCTCCGGAATGCCCGGCCCCTCGTCCAGGACCTCCAGCACGAGGGACTCCGGTCCGGCCCCGCGCCGCGCCAGCACGGTGACCCGGCCGTGCGGCGGGCTGTGCTTGACAGCGTTGTCGATCAGATTGGCCACCACCTGGTGCAGGCGTTCCGCGTCCGCGTGTGCGGTCAGCTCGGGCGGCGAGACGTCCAGATGCAGGTGTACGTCCTTTCGGGTGTGGTTCCCGGAACCGGACGACAGCCTGCGGTGCGAGACGGCGAGGTTCGCCTCCTTCAGCACTCCCGACAGGTACGGCCACACCTCGAAGCGGCGGGCCCTGAGCGTGACCACCCCGTTGTCCAGCCGGGACAGGTCCAGCAGCGTCTCCACCAGCCGGCCGAGCCGCTCGGTCTGCTTCAGCGCGGTGCGCATGGTCTCCGGATCGGCCGAGGACACCCCGTCCACGACGTTCTCCAGCACGGCTCTCAGCGCCGCGATGGGAGTGCGCAACTCGTGCGAGACGTTGGCCACCAGCTCCTTGCGGTGCCGGTCCACGGCCTCCAGGTCGTCCGCCATGAGGTTGATCGTCTGGGCCAGGTCGCCCAGCTCGTCGCGCCGGTCGGCGCCGCTCACCCGCCGGGTGTAGTCGCCATGGGATATCGACCGGGCCACCGTCGTCATCTCGTCCAGCGGCGCCGTCAGGCCGTGCGCCACGAACTGCGTGATCAGCAGGGTCGCGATCACCGAGAACACCGTGATGAACCGCAGCTCGGTCCGGGTGCGCACGGCCACCATCAGCAGCCCGGTGGTGATGAACACCGAGACCACCACGAGCGTGCCCAGCTTGGCCTTGACGGAGAAGGGCCTCAGCCCGGGGCCGGAGGCGGTCATGGGGCCGGGGTCTCCAGGGCGTAGCCGACACCGTGCACGGTGCGGATCCGCTCCGCGCCGATCTTCCGGCGCAGCGCCTTGATGTGGCTGTCCACGGTGCGGGTGCCGGAGGCGTCCGCCCAGTCCCAGACCTCGGCCAGCAACTGCTCCCGGGACAGGACGGCGCGCGGGGTGTTCGCCAGACAGACCAGCAGGTCGAACTCGGTCGGTGTGAGGTGGACGTCCTCGGCGCGCACCCGGACCCGCCGCTGGGCGTGGTCGATCTCCAGCTCGCCGAGGCGCAGTATCCCGCTCCGCGGCGTCACGGCGGCCAGCGCCGCACGTTCGACCCGGCGCAGCAGGACGTGCACCCGGGCCGCCAGCTCACGCATCGAGAACGGCTTGGTCATGTAGTCGTCGGCGCCGACCCCGAGGCCGACCAGCATGTCGGTCTCGTCGTCCCGGGCCGTCAGCATCAGCACCGGCACCGGCCGCTGGGCCTGCACCCGGCGGCAGACCTCCAGGCCGTCGAAGCCGGGAAGCATGATGTCGAGCACCATCAGGTCGGGCTGCCAGGCCTCGGCCGCGTCCACCGCCGCGGGGCCGTCGAGTGCGGTCTGCACCAGAAAGCCCTCGGCCCGCAGTCGGGCGGAAATGGCATCGACGATCGTGGCGTCGTCCTCGACCACCAGCACCCGGCGCTGCGCTCCCGGGGTGGCCGCGACGTTGTTGTGGGTGGTGTGTGTCTGTTCCATCGCCCCGCCCCTGCCCGTCCTCGCGGGGGCCGTTCCCCCGGACGCACGGTCTTCGCTTGTGGATTTCGTGGGTGACCCCGTTACGGGTCAGCAGCGTAAAGGCAGCGGACTGCTCTCGGCTACGCAGGGTGTAACGGCTCGGGCGCGAGGAAGTGGCGGAGTGTCGGCCTTGTGATGCTTGGCCCCGGGGCTTTCGGGGCCGTCGATACCCGGCGGGGGAATCTCAGTCCGTCCGAAGTGCGAGATGCACCACGTCGGGAACACCTCGGGCAACACTGACCTCTTCGGTTCTTACCCCACTGAAACCGGCATTCCGCAGGGCCTGTTCGAAGTCGGCGGAAGGCTGGGCGGACCACACCGCGAGAACGCCGCCCGGCGTCAGCCGCTCCAGACAGTCCGCCAGACCGGCGGGCGAGTACAGGCTCGTGTTGTCATCGGTGACCGTCCAGTCCGGCCCGTTGTCGATGTCCAGGCACAGGGCGTCGTAACGCTCCGTGGTCGTGTGCAGGTGGGCGACGAGGTCCGCGGTCAGGATCGAGGCCCGCGGATCGGCGAGCGCCGCGCCGGAGATCGAGGCCAGCGGACCCTCCAGGTGCCAGTCCACGATCGCCTGCTCCCGCTCGGCCACGACGATCCGCCCCCAGCGCGGCTCGGCGGCGGCGCGGGCCAGCGAGAAACCGACCCCGAGCCCCCCGATGAGCACCGACGGGTCCGGCCGGTCGGCGGGCAGGGCGGCCAGCGCCGCGTCGATCAGCAGCCGCTCGGAGCGCCCGTCCGAGGTGTCCATCAGGAAGCACCCGTTGGCGATGATCTCGAAGTCGTCACCGCGCTCCCGCAGGACGACCTCGCCGTACGGGCCTTCGCGACGGTCGAGCGTGACGGGGGTGGGGGCGTCGGAGCGGTGCGTGTGGGGCATGGTGCGGGTCTCCGGTGGACGCGTGGACAGGGTCCCCGCCATCCTGTCCGGTCGGCGCGGCCGGAGGCCAGCGGATTGCCGGGTCCGGGGGCGGGGCGGGGCCGGATCGCCGGGACCGTCCGTTGCCGGAGGCCGGTGGGGCGTCCGGCCCGTACGCCGCCGGGGCCGGTGGGGGTGTTCGGCCGGTGTGTCGTCGGGGCCGGTGGGGGCGTTCGGCCCGTGCGCCGTCGGGCTACCCGCGTTCCGGGCGTGCGCCGCGCACCACGAGGAGGGCCGACCCCGCCACGAACGCCGTCACGGCCACCGCCCACGCCGCCCCCTGCGGGCCCGGCTGCATCGGCCAGGCCCACACCGCCGCGGCACCGCCCGGGGTGCGCGGCGCCGCCAGATAGACCGCCCCGCCGTAGACCGTCATCGGCAGCCAGCTCGGCCGGGCGCCGATCAGGGCGGCGGAGGCCGCGGCCACCCCGGTCGCGCCGAGCACGTTGCGCACCATGGCGAGGGCCCCGTACGCCTCCGGGTGACCGGGGACGGCCGCCGCGAGCGCGCCGGCCGCCAGCGCGGTCGGTGCCAGCAGGTGCAGCAGTCTCCGTGGCCACCAGCGGCGCACCGCGGTCCGGTCCAGCTCGTCGGAGTGCGCGTACAGGCCGGTGCCGATCGCGGCGGAGGCGAGCAGCGGGGCCAGTACGACGACCGGGACGCGGGCGGTGTGGTCGAAGTACGGCCGGCTCTCCAGCCAGTGCGCCGCCCAGGCGGCGACGAGGGCGACGCAGACCAGGGTGACGACGGTGAGCGGGAGCGCGCGGGAACGGAGGTACAGGACAGGGGGACGGGACCGCAGGCGCGGAAGGGGAAGGAGAGGAACGGCAGGGCCTGGACGGGTGCTCACAGGGCCGGTACCTCCGAGGGCGTGCAGCTGTTCCGGGTCGCCAGGTAGCGGCCGAGCCAGGCCCTGCGGTCGGTGTCCGGCATGGCTTCGAGACGGGCGAGCCGACGGGACTCCGGGTACCACCGTGATTCCTCGCCGGCCAGCCAGCTCCGTACCGCGTCGTCGGTGCGCTCCATCCGGTCGGCCTCCCGGGCACTCCTGCGGTCCTCGCCGTCCGGGCAGTCGCGGGCGGTCAGGCCCAGAGCGGTGCTCGCCGCGTACTCCCGGGGGTCGGTCAGCCGGTCCCGGGTGATGCCCCAGCCCCGTACGGCGTGCGCGAGGGGGGCCTCGCCGTCCTTCGGTTCGTACCGCGGGGCGACGTAACGGACCGGTGCGCCAGGCACCCCCTCCAGCCGGGAGAACACCCCCTCCAGCGCCTCGGACACCTGGGGCAGCACGAGGGAGTCGGACGCGGCCAGACAGATCTGCGGAGTGCCGGGGGCGGCCTTCGAGCAGACCTTGCGCGTCGTGGCCGGATCGTCCCGGAGCAGGCCGTCGCCCGTGCGCGCGATCACCGTCCCGGCCGCGACCGCCAGCACGAGCGGTACGACGACCGGCAGCCGCCGCCGGGCCGCGTACGCCAGCAGCACCGTGGCGCCGATGCCGCCCGTCCAGGCCAGCAGGACCGGTGCGAACCACCACACCGGCACGGACCCTTCGAGGTAGAACTGTTCGGCCGGGCTCAGGAAACGGGCGTTCGACTCCAGATAGCCCGGGGCGCCCAGCGCGACGTACAGGACGGCCGCGAGCACCGGGGCGGCCAGCCGCCACCGCACCAGCCGGCCGACGACGAAGCCCACAGGAGCCACGGACAGCAGGAACCCGAGGTCCGTGGCGGCGATCGCGAGGGACGGGCCGCCCGCGCCGGTGTACGGGGCGGTCGCCGCGAACACCGAGGCCAGCGCGACCAGATACCCGGCAGCCGCCCACAGCGCGACGGGCGTCATGGCCGTCACCACCCGGGCGAACCGGCCGCGCGGCACGGAGAGCAGCAGCTCGGCAGTACCGCGCCGGTGCTCCCTGCCGCCCTGCCAGCAGGCCGCCGCGGCGACGAGCGGGCCGGCGAGCAGGGTCGCCGCCGAGTGCAGCTCGGTCTGCGTATCGCCCCAGCTCCCCTGCCACTGGGTCGCCTTGCTCCACAGTGGGACGAGGAGCGTGAGGGCGACGGCGAGGCCCGTCCACGGGGCGATTCCGCGCCGCAGCTCGGTCCGCAGGGCGGCGTTCGGGAGGGCACGGGGCCGGATCCTTCCGGGCCCGGGCCTTCCGGACGAGGTCTTCTCCGGGGTGGTGGGGGTCGTCATCGGGTTGTCACCGCCGCCCGGTGCGCGCGCAGCGCGGCGGTGTAGCCGCGCTCGACGGGGTTGCCGTCCGACAGTTCCGTTCCGTCGCCCGCCGTGCCGCCCGCGTCGTCCGTGCCGCCGAGTTCCGCCAGCTCGCGCGTCGTGCCCCGGTACGCGACCCGGCCCGCCTCGATCAGCGTGACCTCGGTGCAGGCCGCGGCCACGTCCTCGACCAGATGGGTCGAGACGATCACGGTGGCCGTGCGGCCCAGTTCCCGTATCAGCGCCCGGAACTCGACCCGCTGTTCCGGGTCGAGACCGGCGGTGGGCTCGTCGAACAGGAGCAAATCCGGGTCGTTGACGATCGCCTGGGCGATGCCGACCCGTCGCACCATGCCGCCCGACAGGGTCTTCACCCGGGCGTCGATCCGGTCCGTCAGACCCACCCGGTCCACCGCGCGTTCGACGGCGGCGGGGACGGTCGCCGCGTCCATCTCCTTGAGCCAGGCCACGTAGGAGACGAACTCGCGGACCGTGAAGCCCGGGTAGTGGCCGAACTCCTGCGGCAGGTAGCCGAGCCTGCGCCGGACCTCCGCCCGGCTGCGGTGGTCCGCCCGGTCGCCGACCCGGCTGCCGAGCAGCTCCACCCGGCCGCCGGACGGTGCCGCGACCGTGGCGAGCACCCGGATCAGCGAGGTCTTGCCCGCCCCGTTCGGGCCGAGGAGCCCGTGCACACCGGGTGCGAAGTCGAGATCGACGGCGTCCAGCGCGGTCGTCCTGCGGTGCCGGACGGTCAGTCCCCTGACCTCCACCGTGTTCACGGCCGTGGTGCCGTTCACGTTCACGACGTCTCCAGATGGTCGAAGGATCTGCGGCGCGCGGCGAGCAGGACGGCGCACAGCAGCGCCGCCGCGGCCCAGGCGCCCTGAGCGGAAGGACCGGCGAAGTACCGCGCGGCCCCGGTCACCGGTGCCTCGACGGCGGAGGGCGAGGCACCCGCGGACAGCACGACGGCGACCGCCCAGGCGGCGGCCACGGACGAGGCGCCGGTGCGGCAGCCGACGTACGAACCGAGCGCGAGCGCCGCCAGCGTCATCGCCAGCCCCGGCAGCAGCCAGGCAGCCGGGCCCGGCCCGGTGGCGGACGGGGGCAGCGCCGCCCCGGCGAGGGTGAGCGCCGGGATGCTCACGCCCAGCACCACGGCGGTCCTGGTCAGCAGCAGCCGCAGCCCGCCGGACGGGGTGGCCGCGGCGATCTCGTGCATCGGGTCCGTGTGCCGCCCGTAGGAGACGACGACCCCGGCGAGCGGCAGCACCGGCGCGACGACGAGCAGCAGCGGACGCGCGGCGCCGCCGAGCCCGGCCCCGTACGCCAGGGCGAGGGCCCCCACGGCCACCAGCGCCAGTGCCAGCAGCCACGGCCCGCGCAGCGCGGGCCCCGCGGCCCACAGCAGACGCCCGCCCCGGGCCCCCGGCACGCCGACGGGCGGACGCCCCCGGCCGACAGGGCCGCCTCGGTCTGGTGCGGCGGCCCCCGGGCGCCCTTGGCCCGCGTCGCGATGGGTGCGGGGGCCCGGTCCGCGTACGGCGCGCAGCAGGCGGCGCACCGGATCCGCGCCGCTCCGGGGCCGGGGCGCGGAGCGGCGTACCGGGCCCGCGCCGTCCGGCGCCCCGGCCTCCGCGGTCACCGCGGCCAGCACCCCCTCCCGCACCGCGGCCAGCACCGCGGCCGTCTCCCGGTGCGCGCGTACCGCGGCCGAGACCTCCGCCGCGCACTCCCCGCACGCCTCCACGTGCTTCTCCACGGACCAGGCGTCCGTCTCCGGCAGCGCGTCCGCGGCGTACCGCCCGGCCAGTTCACCGTCCACGTGCCACGGGGCCATCCCGTCACCTCCCGTCGCGGTCATGCCGTGCCCCCCAGCGGTCCGGCCCCCGGTACCGGCAGCTCCAGCGCGGCGCGCAGCTCGCGCCTGGCCCGCATCGCCCGGGTCTTGACCGTGCCCTCCGGTATGCCGAGGAGCCGGGCCGTCTCACGGGTCGTCAGACCGTCGATCACGGTGGCGCGCAGGACCTCCCGCAGCTCGGGCGAGATCCGGTCGAGCGCCGCGCCCACGTCCCCGTACTCCAGACCGGTGAGCACCCGCTCCTCGGCGGACGGCGCGGTGGCGGCCCGCTCCCCGTGCTCCGCCCGCTCGGCCAGCGCGGTGAGCCGGGCGCGGGCCTGCGTCCGCTGCGCGTCCACCAGACGGCGCGAGGCGATCACCCACAGCCAGCCGCCGACCTGCGCGCCGCGGTGCGAACCGGCGGAGCGCCAGACCGTCACGAACGTGTCCTGGAGCACCTCCCGCACGGTCTCGCCGTCCGCGCACCGCCTGTTCAGCCGGGCGAGCAGCCAGCCGGCGTGCCGGTCGTAGAGCGTCGCCAGCGCTTCCGTGTCCCCGCGGGCGACGGCGCGCAACAGCGACTCGTCGTCCCGGTCCTCCCCCGAGGGGTGCAACAGCTTCACACCCCTTCTATCGGGCACCGGGAGCGGACCGGTTCACGGACGGCCGGACGGACGGTACTGCCGTGGTGCGGTGCGGTGCGGTGCTCAGGGGCGAGGCGCCCTCGGGCCGTGCACCGCGAGGTACTCGGCCGCCAGCCACGGAGCGAGGTCCTCGACGAGCATCGCGACGACGGCGGGGTCGGCCGACGGGGCGCGCCCGATGCGCGCGGCCGACCGCAACTGCTCGACCCGCTCCGGACGGTCGGCGTAGTAACGGGCGAACACCTCGGCCGACTCCACCAGATCACTGGTCCAGCCGCCCCATCGCGGCATCACGAGGGTGAAGCCGGAACGGACGAGCCGGCGGGCGACCCCGCGGCTGAGGTACCGGCGCTCGGCGTCCGTGGTGGCCTCGGCGGCCCTCCGCCGCCACCGGGGGAGCAGCAGATGGAGGTCCCCGTTGGTCTCCCGGGCGATCCGCGCGGTCGGGCGGTAGGACGGCAACTGCTGGGCGAGGTCCTCGCCCAGCAGCGGCGTGCAGAGGCAGGCGACGAAGAAGCCGAGGTCGTCGCGTTCGAGCTCGCTGGTGAGCGTCCCGACGTCGAAGAGCAGGACGCCGACCCCGTCGATCAGGTCGGACGAGGCGTCCAGGCCGGCCTCGACGGCGCGGGCCGCGGCCTCGTCCGCCGGGGTGGGCGCGTCGTGCAGCGCCAGCAGCAGGTCCAGGTCGGAGACACCGGGCACGGCCGTGCCCCGCGGGATGCTGCCGTAGACGTACGCGCTGTGCAGCCGCGTGCCGTCGAACGCCGCGGAGATCCGGGACCGGGCCGCCGCCACCACGGGGGCGAACGCCGCGGGCACCCGGCTCAGCGAGCCCTCCCGCCGGATCGTCCCGTCCTCGCCCAGCCCCCGGTCCCCGCTGCCGCCACCGTCGCTGTCGTCGTCCATGTGGGCACTGTGCCCGGTGCGCCGCGCGGAGCCGAACGATTTTCCCGCACGTGTCGGGCCGGGGCCGTACGCGCAGGGCGGGGACTCGTACCCGCGGGGGCAGGGCCCTGTACGCGCGGGGCGGGCACCCGTACGTACAGGGCAGGACGGCCGGAAAAGGCTTGGCGCGGGCGGACGGCGCCAAGAGAGCATGCGCGTATGCGCGTTGCTGTGATCGGGTTGAGGATGGGGCTGTACCTGGCGGGCTGGTGCCGACGGGTGGGCATGGAGGTGGTGGCCGCCTGCGACCGGGAGGCCGAACGCCTGGAGGCGGCGCGGGAGGAGCTGCCGGGAGCGGTGCTCACCGACCGGTGGGAGGACCTGCTGGACCTCCCTCTGGACGGGGTCGTCCTGGCCAACGACTTCGACGCGCACGCGCCGTTGGCCATCGCGTTCCTGGAACGGGGCGTGCATGTGCTCTCCGAGTGCGCGGCCTGCGTGGACGAGGAGGAGGGCCGACGGCTGATCGAGGCGGCGGAGCGGTCCACCGCCACCTACTCCTTCGCCGAGAACTACGTCCTCCACCCGCACGTCCGCCTGCTCCGGGAGGCGATCGGGGCCGGGGAGCTGGGCCGGGTCGACCTGATCGAGGCCGACTACCTGCACGGCATGTCGCCGCAGGACGTCGACGCGTTGATCGGCGACCCCGGCAGCTGGCGCGGCCGCATTGCCGCCACTGCGTACTGCACGCACACCGTCTCGCCGGTGCTGGCCCTCACGGACGCCTGGCCGGTGGAGGTGTCCGCGTTCCGGGCGCACGAGGCGGATCCGGCCCGTGCCGTGGTCATGACCGTACGGCTGTCCACCGGCGCGCTGGCCGTGACCCGCCACGGCTTCCTCCAGGGCGAGCCCGACAGCCACTGGAGCTGGCTGTCCGTCCGCGGCACCCGGGCGCTGGCCGAGTCCGTGCGTGCGTCGGGCGAGCGGTCCTGGTCCGTCCGCGTCCGGGCGGAGGGCTGGACCCGCGACGACGGCGTCGCGCACGAGGAGGAGCGGGTCGCGCCGCCCCTCATCCTGGACGGGCAGCCGGTGGAGCGGCGGGCCGAGGGCACGGTGCGCGTCCTCCAGGGGTTCCGGGCCACGGTGGAACGCGGGGAGCCGCCGCTGGTCCCGGTGCGGCCCGCGGTGGCCGCGTCGCTGGTCGGTGTGGCCGGTGCGGAGTCGCTGAGGAACGGTTCGCGCCCGGTGCCGGTGCCGGACTTCTCCCCGGCCGCCGCGGAGTGACGGACCCGGTGCGCGCATCCGCCCGGTGCCACGCGGGTCCGACGTGCTCATCCGTCCGGCGCCATGCGGATGGCCGGGCACCGGACGGGCGCCTCCCCGTCGGCCCAGTCGGATGAGCATGGCTTCCCCGGCATCCGCCGCTGCCCGGAAGAACGGAACCAGTGCCCGGTAGTGGCTGGCCACGTGGTCGAGCGACTTGCCGCGCTCCCGGACGCCGGCGGGGTAGAGCTCGGCCTCGGTGAGCTCTGCCGGGCGAATGCCCTCGGTCAGGGCCACGTGCAGCCCGGACCGGCCTGCGCGAGGGGTACCGGTTCTGGACGGCGACCGGGTGATCGCTCAGAGCGAACACTCCCCGGGGAACAATGGACGGCTCAGGAGCATTGAGTCTGCATAGCTCAACTTGACTGCCGAAGGGGAGATCATGGCTATCGATTCCAATGCGGTCACTCCGCTCGCCCTGCCCGTGCTGCCGCTCGACGACGAGGTCGTGCTGCCCGGGATGGTGGTGCCTCTGGACCTGTCCGACACCGATGTACGCGTCGCGGTGGAGGCCGCGCAGGTCGCAGCCCGGGACGGCGGGGGCAAGCCCGAGGTGCTCCTGGTGCCGCGGATCGACGGCACGTACACCGGTACCGGTGTGATCGGCACCGTCGAGCAGGTAGGACGGCTTTCGGACGGAGATCCGGGCGCGCTCATCCGCGGCCGGGGCCGGGTGCGGATCGGGGCCGGGACCAGCGGGCCGGGCGGAGCGCTGTGGGTGGAGGGGACCAGGGTCGACGCGGTCGTTCCCGACCCGCTCCCCGGCGCCGCCGCCGAGCTGGTCAAGGAGTACAAGGCGCTCGCCACCAGCTGGCTGAAGAAGCGCGGCGCCTGGCAGGTCGTGGACCGGGTCCAGCAGATCGAGGACATCTCCGCGCTCGCCGACAATTCCGGTTACTCGCCCTTCCTCACCACTGCCCAGAAGGTGCAGCTCCTGGAGACCACGGACCCGGTCGCCCGGCTGAAGCTCGCCATCCAGTGGCTCGGCGAGCACCTCGCCGAGCAGGACGTCGCCGAGTCCATCGCCAAGGACGTCCAGGAGGGCGTCGACAAGCAGCAGCGCGAGTTCCTGCTGCGGCGCCAGCTCGACGCCGTGCGCAAGGAGCTCGCCGAGCTCAACGGCGACCCGGAGGACGAGTCCGACGACTACCGGGCCCGTGTCGAGGCCGCCGACCTCCCCGAGCATGTCCGTGAGGCCGCGCTCAAGGAGGTCGAGAAGCTGGAGCGTTCCTCCGACCAGAGCCCCGAGGGCTCCTGGATCAGGACCTGGCTCGACACCGTCCTCGAACTGCCGTGGACCGAGCGGACCGAGGACGCCTACGACATCCGGGGCGCCCAGCAGGTGCTCGACGCCGAGCACGCCGGTCTCCAGGACGTGAAGGAACGCATCACCGAGTACCTGGCCGTGCGCAAGCGGCGTTCCGACCGCGGCCTCGGGGTCGTCGGCGGGCGGCGCGGCGGCGCCGTGCTGGCGCTGGTGGGACCGCCCGGCGTGGGCAAGACCTCGCTCGGCGAGTCCGTCGCGCATGCCATGGGCCGCAAGTTCGTCCGCGTCGCCCTCGGCGGCGTGCGGGACGAGGCGGAGATCCGGGGCCACCGGCGTACGTACGTCGGCGCCCTGCCGGGACGCATCGTCCGGGCGATCAAGGAGGCCGGTTCGATGAACCCGGTCGTCCTGCTCGACGAGATCGACAAGGTCGGCTCCGACTTCCGGGGCGACCCGGCCGCCGCCCTCCTCGAAGTCCTCGACCCGGCGCAGAACCACACCTTCCGCGACCACTACCTGGAGGTCGAACTCGATCTCAGCGACGTGGTCTTCCTCGCCACGGCCAATGTGCTCGAAGCCATCCCGGAGGCCCTGCTCGACCGCATGGAGCTGGTCAGGCTCGACGGCTACACCGAGGACGAGAAGGTCGTCATCGCCCGCGACCACCTGCTCCCGCGCCAGCTGGAGCGGGCCGGCCTGGAGAAGGACGAGGTCACGCTCGACGAGTCCGCGCTGCGCAAGCTGGCCGGCGAGTACACCCGCGAGGCGGGCGTGCGGAACCTGGAACGGGCCGTCGCCCGGCTGCTCCGCAAGGTCGCGGCCCAGCACGAACTGGGCGACCGGGAACTGCCGTTCACGGTCACCGAGGCGGACCTGCGGGGCCTGATCGGGCGCCCGCACCACGTCCCGGAGTCCGCCCAGGACCCGTCCGAGCGCCGGACGTCGGTGCCGGGCGTGGCCACCGGACTCGCGGTGACCGGCGCCGGCGGCGACGTGCTCTTCGTGGAGGCGTCGCTCGCCGACCCGGAGACCGGGGCGTCCGGACTGACCCTCACCGGTCAGCTCGGCGACGTGATGAAGGAGTCCGCGCAGATCGCGCTGAGCTTCCTGCGGTCGCACGGTGCGGAACTGGAACTGCCGGTCGCGGACCTGAAGGACCGCGGCGTGCACATCCACTTCCCGGCGGGCGCGGTCCCGAAGGACGGCCCGAGCGCCGGCATCACCATGACGACGGCGCTGGCCTCGCTGCTCTCCGGGCGGCTGGTCCGTACGGACGTGGCGATGACCGGTGAGGTCTCGCTGACCGGACGGGTGCTGCCGATCGGCGGCCTGAAGCAGAAGCTGCTGGCCGCGCACCGGGCCGGGATCACCACCGTGGTGATCCCGAAGCGGAACGAGGCCGACCTGGACGACGTGCCCGCCGAGGTCCTGGACACGCTGGAGGTCCACCCGGTGACGGACGTCCGCCAGGTGCTGGAGATCGCCCTGGCCCCGGCCTCGGCCCGGACCGACGAGAGGATCCCGGCCGCGGCGTGACCGCCACGGCGTGACGGACGCGGCGCCACGCGCGCGACCGGTACGGACGCGACCGGTACGGACGGCCCGCCTTCCCGGCAAGGCGACGGGAGGGCGGGCCGTTCCGCGTGTCCGGGCCGTCCGGGATCCCGGACGGCCCGGGGACGGCCCGGGGACGGGAGATGGATCAGGGGCGGTAGATGGTGCCGGGGACCGGCTCGGCGGGCGCCATCAGCTGGGGGACGGTGACGAAGGTGTAGCCCTGCTTCTTCAGCGCGTCGATGATGCCCGGCACCGCGGGCACCGTGCCCTTGTAGATGTCGTGCAGCAGGATGATGCCGTCCTTGCTCGCCTGGTCCAGGATGCGCTTCTTGATCAGCTCCGAGTCGTTCGTGGAGAAGTCCTTCGCGGTGGCGCTCCACAGGATCTGGGAGAGCCCCAGGTCCTTGCTGATCTCCGAGACGGTGTCGTCGGTGCGGCCCTGCGGCGGGCGCATCAGCCGCGGCTTCTTGCCGGTTATCTCCGCTATCGCGTCCTGGGTCTGCTTCAGCTCGGCGCGTATCTCGTCCGGTTCCCGGTCGGTCAGGACCTGGTGGGTCCAGGTGTGGTTGGCCACCTCGTGCCCCTCGGCGGCGAGCCTGCGCACCATGTCGGGGTGCTTCTTGACGTGGTTCTTGCCCAGCAGGAAGAAGGTGGCGGGGACCTTCTCCTCCTTGAGGATGTCCAGCAGGCGCGGGGTGTACTGGCCGGGGCCGGCGTCGAAGGTCAGGGCTATGCACTTCGCCTTGCGGCAGTCGACCGGGCCGAAGGAGCCCTTGGCGTCGGAGCCCGCGTCCTCACGTGCCGAGCCCGGTGCGGTGGTCTCCATGGAGCAGCCGCTCAGCGTCAGAGTGAGGGCCGTCACAAGGGCTGCGACCAACCCCGTACCGATCGACTTCGTCTTCAGGGACAAGGCGGCTCACTCCTCCGTAGTTGTTGCGGGCACAGGCATGTGCGACGGAGAAGGAATATACACAGGGTGTATACAGCGGGTTCATAGGGGGGCCCGCGCATCGGGCCGGAGGGGAAACCCCTGGTCGGGTGCGGGAAACGGCGATGCCCCGGTGACCGGGCGGGTCACCGGGGCGTGGCGGTGCGGGGAGGTGTGCCGCGCGGCCGGCGGCGAGATCGGATCAGCCGTTGGCGAGCGCCTGGAGACGGTCGTAGGCACCGTTGAAGCGGTTGTGGTCACCGACGTAGGGGCCGGACGAGGTGTACTGCCACATCGTGTAGAAGCCCCAGCCGGCCGGGAGCTCGCCGACAGTGGAGGCGTAACGGGCCACCCACAGCGGGTTGGTGGTGCCGAAGCTGCTGTTGTTGCCGGTGCAGGTCTTCCACCAGCTGGTCGCGGTGTAGATGACCGCGTCGCGGCCGGTGCGCGCCTTGTACCGGTTCACGAAGTCGCGGATCCAGGAGACCATGCCGGCCTGGGTCTTGCCGTAGCACTGGTCGCCGTACGGGTTCCACTCGATGTCGAGCACGCCGGGCAGCGTCTTGCCGTCCCGCGACCAGCCGCCGCCGTTGTTCACGAAGTAGTCGGCCTGGGTGGCGCCGCTCGTGGTGTTCGGGGTGGCGAAGTGGTACGAGCCCCGGATCATGCCGATGTTGTACGAGCCGTTGTACTGCTGCGCGAAGTACTCGTTCTTGTAGTACGTGCCCTCGGTGGCCTTGACGTAGGACCACTTCACGCCGCTGTTCCAGAGCGTCGACCAGGCGACGTTGCCCTGGTGGCCCGAGACGTCGACGCCTTCGGTCTGGACGGCGAGAGTGTTGACCGACCCGCTGTCCTGCTTGCCCTGGCCGTCGTGGGCGATGACGCCCATGCCCATGGTGGCCGTGCCGCGGGCGGGCTTCTTGGCGGCCCTGTCGTGGTCGGCGGCGCTCGCCGCGCCCGGCAGGGCGATGAGGAGGGAGAGGGCCGCGAGCAGGGTCCCGGCCGCGGCGAGGCGGGGCCGACGGGACTGTCCGGACGTGGATCTGAGCACCGGCATGGGAGTGCCTCCGAGGACTCGGTGGGGGGACGCGCTGATCCCAGGGGACGCCCTGCGCCCCCTGCCGCATGTCATGGTGTGGACATGCCAGGCATGACTCTACGCACGTAGAAACGCGCTGCGGAAGAGGGTCCGGGCGCCGTCGTTGGTCTATGCCTGCGAAATACTGGCCGAGCTGCGGTGATGACCAGCGGCGAAAGAATTTTTCAGCAGCAGGAAAGCTTGTGAGGGGTGTTGACGTGCACGGGAGCGAAAGCGGTAGTGAACGCGGCGCGACCGGAGGGAGTGGTGTGGACCACGCATTCCTCGCACTGGAGCGCGAGTTGGCCGTCTTTCTGCGCCGGGCGCGGGCCAATTCCGGGGAGATGGCGCGCGAGGTCCATCCGGAGCTGGAGTCCGCCGCGTACGGACTCCTCGTCCGGCTGGAGTCGGCGGGGCGGCAGCGGGCCACCGATCTCGCGGCCTACTTCGGGGTGGGCAAGGCGACCATGAGCCGTCAACTGCGCGCCCTGGAGGGCCTCGGGCTGGTGGCGCGCGAACCCGACCCGGCCGACGGGCGGGCCTTCCTGGTCCACCTCACCGCCGAGGGGCTGGCCCGCTACCGCAGCGTGCGCGACGCCCGCCGTGAGCGCTACGTCCGCAAGCTCGACGACTGGGACCGGGCCGAGGTGGCCGAACTGGCCAGGCTGCTGCATCAGTTGAACGCCCGCGCCGAGGAGTGACGCCAAGGCGGGGCAGGGCGGGGTGGGGCGTTCACGGCCGCCGATCCGCCCTGCCGACCCGTCAGCCCTCCGGTCCTCCGGCTCTTCGGCCCGTCGGCCCGTCGGTCTTCCGTTCCTTCGTCCTTCTGGTTCTCCGTCACAGCACCGCGTAGAGCGCCGTCGCGTCGTCATGGGTCTTGCCGCGGCGCAGACGTGTGCGCTCCGTGTCCCCGTCCTCCAGGGCCCGCACCCGGTCGATCAGCCCCTGGGCCCCTTCCTTGCGCAGCACTCCGAGGCAGTCCGCCCAGTCGCCCTCGTGGAACATCTCCGTCCAGCGGGCCGCCCCGTCGGTCAGCGCGGCCAGGGCCCGCACCCGGTCGGCGGGGGTGCGCCCGGTGACCGCGCGGTCCGCCACGGAGGGATCGGCGGCGGCGGTGAAGAAGCCGCCCTCCTTGTTCCGCACCCGGGCGTCGGCGATCGCGGCACTGGCCAGCGAACCCGGCGGCAGCCGGTCGAGCCGGTCGTCGAGCAGGGGGCGCACGGTTCCGTCGTGCGCCTCGATCAGCAGTACGGAATCGGAGAGCACCAGATGCTCGACCCCGTCCCCGTCCCAGCGGGCCATGACGACCGTCGCCTGCGGCGTACGAACGTGAGAAAGGTCACACGAGGCGCGGTGTGCGTCGGCGGTGCGCCGAATGGACATGGCCAGAATCTCCTGGAGGGTCAGATCCCGCCGCGAACCGGACAGTTCGACCAGGGCGCCGCCCAGTCGCGCGGTGAACCAGGGGACCGAGTGCACACAACCGTCGTCGTCCGGGGGCGGAGTCACCCCGTCGAGCAGGACCAACGCCCCACCCTGCCCGGACGCGGGCAGTGCGGTGGCGGCCCAGTCCTCGTTCGGACGCTCCGGGCTGCCTGCGGCGGTGGCCAGGTCGATGCGCATGCGGCCAGTCTGCACGATGCCTTCACGAAGCCCGCATCAGGCCGATATCGGCCTGCATCAGCAGGTCAGGGATGCGCCGGGGCGGAAGGAAAGCCTCCGTGCGGCGTGCGGGCGGGCATCCTGCCAAAGCCCGAGCGGAAGTTCCAACCGACGGATCGCGGGTATCCGAGAAGGTTTGAAGGGAAACTTGTTTGCTAACTCTGGAGTGATGTTCACTCGTTCAGGTGGCGGAGTGGTTGATGCGCGCCCCCCTCTCAAAAGCACTGGAATGGTCGGAAGCCGTACCAGGGGTCGGGACGCTCATCACTTGTGACCGTGCGTCACCTCTGCTTCAAGGGCGGACGAGTACAAGATTGCGAGCACCGGTGCAGAAGAAGCGGCCTCGGAGCAAGGGCAGCAGGCACGGCGATTCCGGGGTCACGCCGCCGGAAGCCGCCGGGAGCGGGAGCACCAGGCGCCCCGTGCGGGTACGGAGCCGGCTGGTCGCCGGTGTCGCCGTCGTCGGCATCACCGTCATCGCCGCAGGCACCCCGGCGATCCTCACCGCCTCCTCCGTGCTGAACGATTCACAACGGCTGGTCACCCTCGCCGAGCTGAACCAGCAGGCCATCGCCCTCGCCCACGCCCTCGCGGACGAGCGCGACGAGCTCACCGCCCGTATCGCGGCGGGCCGGGACGAGAAGTCCGGCCCGGCGTCGGACGGCGGGGACGGCGACGGCAGCCGGAGCGCCCGGGTCGACCAGCGGGTCGACGAGATCAGGGACGCGGCCCCGGCCGCACTGCGCCGCGACCTCTCCACCATCCCCTCCCTGCGCCGTGACGCGCTCAGCGGCAAGGGCACGGCGCTGGACGCCCACCGGGCGTACTCCGAGGTCATCGCCAAACTCCACGACCTCGCCGACGAACTCGCCGAGAAGACCCCGCCGCGCGCGGCCGACGCCACCCGTGCCCCGCTCACCCTCGGGCAGGCCACCGAGCAGGCGTCCGCCACCAGGGGCCTGCTGATCGCCGCGCTCTCGGTGCCCAGGCCGGTCACCACCCCGCAGCTGGACCCGATCACCGGCCTGCCGGTCCAGCCCCAGGACGGGGGCGGCGACAAGAACGAGCGCGTCCGCGACGAGCTGAGCGCCGCCGCCCAGCAGTCCCGGGTCCGCGAACTCGCCGCGCTCGCGGACTTCGACCAGGTCGCGGGCTCCACCGCCCGCGACAAGCTGTCGTCCACCGTCACCGGGCCCGAGGTCAACAGCGCGGAGAAGTACCTCAACACCCTCACCGACCGCCCCGAGCTGTCGGAATCGGACCTGCGGACCAGCCGCAAGAAGGCCCAGGCCGCGCTCTCCGCCCGGGTCGACCGGATGCGGAGCGTCGAATCCGCCCTCGGCACCCAGCAGGTGCGGCGCCTGGAGCAGCTGCGCGACGACGACGTCACCGCGCTCGAACTGCGCATCGCGCTGCTCGGCGGCTGTCTGCTGATCGCGGTCGGGGTCTCCACGGCGGTGGCCCGCACCCTCACCCAGCCGCTCGCCGTCCTGCGGATCGGCGCCGCCCGCCTCGCCGCGGAGCCCGAGACCGCCGAGCCGATCCGCTACACCGGCCGCAACGACGAGTTCGCCCAGGTCGTACGGTCCCTCAACGGCCTGCACGGCAGGCTCCAGGGGCTCCTCCAGGAGTTCAACGGCCGCTTCGAGGAGCTGCGGACCGAGCGCGCCGAACTGGTCGCCGGGCGCGAGGCCCTCGACGTACAGCGGGCCGAGCTCCAGGCGCAGACCGCCGAGCTCACCGCCCAGCTGAAGCGGCTGGAGCACACGGTCCACCACACCTTCGTCAACCTCTCGCTGCGCACCCTCGGCCTCGTCGAGCGCCAACTCGGTGTCATCGAGAGCCTGGAGGAGCGGGAGCACGACCCGGAGCGGCTCGCGACCCTCTTCAAGCTCGACCACATGGCCACCGTCATGCGCAGGCACAGCGAGAACATGCTGGTCCTCGCGGGCGCCGAGCACAGCCACGGGCACGCGGGACCGATCCCGCTGGTCGACGTGGCGCGCGCGGCCGTGTCCGAGATCGAGCGGTACGAGCGGGTCACGATCCAGTCCCTGCCGCCGCACGCCCAGATCGCCGGTTTCGCCGCCGACGACCTCAGCCACCTCGTCGCCGAACTCCTGGAGAACGCGACCTCCTTCTCGCCGCCCGACTCCCACGTCCAGCTCTCCGGCTGGCTGCTGGAGAGCGGCGAGGTGATGCTCTCCGTCCAGGACGAGGGCATCGGGATGTCGCCCGAGCGGATGGCCGAGCTCAACGCCCGCCTCGGCGACCCCGCGCTGTTCGACCCGGGCGAGCAGGACGGCGAGGGCGCGCCGGAGGCCGGACTCGGGCTCCGGGTCGCCTCCCTGCTGGCCGCGCGCCACGGCGTACGGATCCAGCTGCGCGAACACAAGGGCAACGGGGTCACGGCCGTCGTCGTCCTGCCCGAGGCCCTGCTGCCGAAGGCGCCGCCGGCCGCCGCGCCGCCGCCGGTCCAGGTCCCCGGCGAGGCACCCGCGCTGAACCTGCCGGGCTCGGTCGCCGAGGCCAACTCCAACGCGCTGCCGGGAGGACGCGAGCCCGCCCGCTCCGGCGACCCGCTGATCGAGGCGGCCGAACGGGCGATCCGCGCGTCGGGCATCGACGGGCCAGGCGCCGCAGAGGCAGGCGCCGAAGAGACGGCTGCCGACGAGCCGGGCACCGACGAGACGAGCGCCGAAGGGACGAGCGCCGGAAAGCCGGACGCAGAGGGACCGGACGCAGCGGGACCGGGCGCCGAGGAGCAGGGCGCCGAAGCGGAGCCCGTGGCCGCCCCCGAGCCCACTCCCGCCCCCGGGCCTGCTCCCGAGTCCGAGTCCGAGACCACGATGCAGGTCCGGCTCCCGGTCGCCCCGGCGGCCGTTCCCGCCCCGGCGGACCCCGCGCCCGCTCCCGGGGCCGGTGCGCCCGACCCGTACGCCATCGGTCCCGACCGCCACGAGCGCACTGCGGACGAGGCCCCGGAACCGCACACCGCCCCGGCCCCCGAGCCGGTGCCCGCGCCGGCTCCCGCCCCCACGACCGTGGCCGAAGCCCTGCCCGGCCCCCGGCGGCCGGAACCGGAACCGGAGCAGCCGGGACCGGAGCAGGAGGAGGACCGGTCGCGGGCGACGGCCGAGCGCCTCACCGACAAGGGGCTGCCCAAGCGCACCCCCAAGATCGTCAAGCCCGCCACGGCACCCGCCGCCGAGCGCAAGGGAAACCTGGACAAGGAGGCGCTGCGCCGTCGGCTCGGCGGCTTCCACCAGGGCGCGAAGGACGGCCGCAGGGACGTCGAGGCGGAGATCGCCGAACTCACGGCGACCGGGTCGTTCCCGGTGGCCGCCGCACCCGGCGGGGGGCCCGCACACACCGGGCGCGGCGAGAGCGACCGCGGCACGACCGGCCGCGGAACTGTCCGAAACGACCAGACGGATGAGACGGGGGACACAGTCGAGGAGGCACACAGTTGACTGCGCCCAGCACGCTCGGGCTGAGTACCGAGGCCCGGAACCTTCACTGGCTGCTGAGCAATCTGGTGGAGGAGGTGCCAGGGGTCCACTCGGTCACCGTCGTCTCGTCCGACGGACTGATGCTGCTCTCCTCCGACCCCGGCCATCTGGTCACCCGGACCACCGGGGGCCCGCAGGACGGGCCCAGGGGCTCCAGCGCGGACCTCGCGACCGTCGTCTCCGGCATCGGCAGCCTCACCATCGGCGCCGCCGGACTGATGGACGGCGGCGGCGTCAAACAGACCATGGTCGCCATGGACGAGGGCAGCGTCTTCGTCATGTCGATCAGCGACGGATCGCTGCTCGGGGTGCACGCCACGCCGGACTGCGACATGAGCGTCATCGCGTACCACATGGCGCTCTTCGTCGGCCGGGCCGGACACGTACTCACCCCCGAACTCCGCAGCGAGCTGCGCAAGTCGATGGAGGGCGCCGAGTGAAGCCCGCCGCCGACCCCGCCCGCAGGCTCCCCGTCCGCGGTGCCGACCGCAGGCCCGCACGGGTCCGCCCGTACTCGCTCACCGGCGGCCGCACCCGCTTCGGCCACGTCCTGCTCGTCGAGACGTTCGTCGCCGCGCTCGAAGCGCCCGAGGAGCGCCGCGAACTGCCCCAGGGCAAGGGGGCGTCCGCCCGCCTCATGCCGGAACTGCGGGCCATCGTCGAACTCTGCCGCCGGATGCGTACCGTCGCGGAGATCTCGGCCCTGCTGAAGATGCCGCTCGGTGTGGTCCGGGTGCTGCTCAGCGACTTGGCCGACCAAGGAAAGATCCGCGTGTACGGGACCGGTCACGGCACCGGCCAGCCCGACCGCGCACTGCTCGAAAGGGTGCTCAATGGCCTCCGCCGTCTCTGAGTCGCCGCTCTTCTCCCCCCGCCGGCCGGGCACCGACAACCAGGCCGAGGAAGCGCCGCAGGCCTGGCAGCTGGACCACACCAGGGCCCCCGTCGCCACGAAGATCGTGGTCGCGGGCGGCTTCGGGGTGGGCAAGACGACCTTCGTCGGATCGGTCTCCGAGATCACCCCGCTGAAGACCGAAGCGCTGATGACGCAGGCCAGCGAGGAGACCGACGACCTCTCCGCCACGCCCGACAAGATCACCACGACCGTCGCGATGGACTTCGGCCGGCTCACGCTCGACGACGACCTCGTGCTGTACGTGTTCGGCACCCCCGGCCAGCAGCGCTTCTGGTTCATGTGGGACGACCTGGTGCGCGGTGCGATCGGTGCGGTGGTGCTCGCCGACACCCGGCGGCTCGCCGACTGCTTCCCCGCGCTCGACTACTTCGAGAGCTGCGGCCTGCCGTACATCGTCGCCGTCAACCACTTCGAGGGAACACCGGCGTTCGAGGAGGCGGACGTCAGGGAGGCCCTGACCGTACCGCCGCACGTACCCGTCGTGATCATGGACGCGCGCAACAGGATCACGGTCGTCGAGTCGCTGCTGGCCCTCGTCGGCCACGCCCTCGACGCCACCCCGGCCTGATCCGGCCCGGAGCCCGGCCGGGGCTCGCGGGGCCAGGGCCGGGCCCTTCGGCCCGCCCTCCGGCCCCCGCCCGGCTCGTACGCAACACGTAACGGAGAACCGCGATGCGGAGAATACTCATAGTCGGAGCCGGTCAGTCCGGGCTCCAGCTCGCCCTCGGACTGCAGTCCAAGGGCTACGAAGTCACCCTGATGTCCAACCGCACCGCCGACGAGATCCGGTCCGGCCGGGTCATGTCGACGCAGTGCATGTTCCACACGGCGCTCCAGCACGAGCGCGACTACCAGCTCAACTTCTGGGAGTCCCAGGCCCCGCGCATCGAGGGCCTCGGCGTCTCCGTCGCCGCGCCCGACTCCTCGCGCGCCGTCGACTGGGTCGGCAGGCTGGACGGCTTCGCGCAGTCCGTCGACCAGCGCGTGAAGATGGCCGGCTGGATGGAGACGTTCGCCCAGCGCGGCGGCCAGCTCGTCATCCACGGCGCGGCCGTCTCCGACCTGGACTACTTCTCCCGCACCTACGACCTGGTGCTGGTCTCCGCGGGCAAGGGCGAGCTGGTCTCCATGTTCGGCCGGGACGCGTCCCGTTCGCCGTTCGACGCCCCGCAGCGCGCCCTGGCCGTCGCGTACGTCCACGGCATGGGCCCGCGCCCGGAGCACCCGGAGTTCGACGCGGTCCGCTGCAACCTGGTCCCCGGCGTCGGCGAGCTGTTCGTGATGCCGACCCTGACCACGTCCGGCCGCGCCGACATCCTGTTCTGGGAAGGCGTCCCGGGCGGGCCGCTCGACGTCTTCCAGGGCATCAAGGACCCCTCCGAGCACCTCGCGAAGACGCTGGAGCTCATGGAGCGGTTCACGCCGTGGGAGTACGCCCGCGCCACCAAGGTCGAACTGACCGACGCCAACGGCACCCTGGCGGGCCGCTACGCGCCGACCGTCCGCAAGCCGATCGGCCGGCTGCCCGGCGGCGGCCTGGTGCTCGGCGTGGCCGACGTCGTCGTCGCCAACGACCCGATCACCGGCCAGGGCTCCAACTCCGCCTCCAAGTGCGCCAACGCGTACCTGGACGCGATCGTCGAGCACGGCGACCGGGAGTTCGACGCGGAGTGGATGCAGGCGACGTTCGACCGTTACTGGGAGACCGCGCAGCACGTCGTGAAGTGGACCAACGCGATGCTCGGCGTACCGCCGGAGCACGTGCTGAACCTGATCGGCGCCGCCGGTCAGTTCCAGCCGGTCGCCGACCGCTTCGCCAACGGCTTCAACGACCCGGCGGACTTCGAGAACTTCTTCTTCGAACCGGAGAAGGCCGGCGCGTACCTCGCCGAGGTGTCGGGCGCCGCGTAGACGCCCGGACGGCGCGACGGGGCCGGGCCGGGTCGGGGACACCGACGGGCCCGGCCCCGTCGCCGTTCCCCTGCCACGTGCGGGCCGTTCCCGGACCCGCGCCCGCGGGCTACCGCCCCGGCGCCGACGACGAGCCGTACCCCGTGTCCGAGCCGGAGGAGGCGCCCGACGGGAGCGCCGGCAGGCGGTACGAGGACAGCGAAGCGCCCTGCGGGTCGGGCCGCACGGCACCGAGCAGCGGGTTCGACGCCATCGGCGAGACCTTCACCCGCGAGCCCGGCCGGGGCGCCTGCACCACCAGACCGTTGCCGATGTACAGCGCCACGTGGGTGGCCTTCGGAAAGTAGATCACCAGGTCGCCCGGGCGCAGCGCGTTCAGCGGCACCTTCCGCAACTGCCGCCACTGCTCCTGCGAGGTCCGCGGAATGACCAGGCCCGCCCGCGCCCACGCCTGCGAGGTGAGCCCCGAGCAGTCGAACGAGTCCGGCCCCTCCGCGCCCCACACGTACGGCTTGCCGATCTGGCCGATCGCGTACGCCACCGCCTCGGCGCCCGCCCCGGACGGCCGCCTCGTCGAGGAAAGCGCCCCCGAGGCGGCCAGGGCGCCCTGGGCCTTCGCCGTGCCCTCCTGTTCGAGCCGGGACAGCTCGGCGAGCTGTGTGCCGGAGAGCGTGGACAGCATCTTCTCCACCGCCCGCAGCCGCGTCCGGACCGTGTCCCGCTGCTTCTTCTGCCGCGCGGCCAGGACCCGCTGCCGGTCGAGCACCTTGCGGGACTCGGTCGCCAGGTCGTCGGCGCGCTTCTCGGCGGCGGTGAGCCGCTTCGTGGTCGCCGCCCGCCCGGCGGCCGCCCGCCGGATCATGTGCTCCTGGTCCAGGAGGTGTTCGGGGTCGGGGGACAGCAGGAGCCGCATGTACGTGGAGAAGTCGGACCGCCCCTGGTACTGCTCCCGCGCCAGTTGCCCGGCCGCGTCGCGGCTGTCGGCCAGCGCGGTACGGGCGGCGACGAGCGCGGTGTCGAGCTTCTTCGCCTCTGCGGTGCGCTTCTTCAGCTCCGCCGCGGTCCCGTTGTACGTCTCGGTGGCCTCCTCGGCCTGCTGGTACAGCTTCCGCAGGTCGGTCAGGAGCAGGGAGACGCTCCTGCCCGCGGTCGCGGGGGAGCCGGGCGACCCGGCCGTGTCACCCGCGACGGGGTCCGGGGCCCCGGGCGCGGCCACCGCCGGCGAGGTCACGACGAGGGCCGCCAGGGTCGCGGTGCAGACCGTACGCAGGACTCCGGCCGACACGACATCACCTCCGGTGACGGGGCAGTCGCGGAACTACCCCATGAGTGAGCGCAACGGGTCAATACGGTCACTCGGTGCCGGGAGATGCAAGAACCGCGCGTGCGGCGGTGGACGGGTTCGCCCGGAAGGCGGCGGGGTCGGTGCGCCGCCCGGGTTCCGGGCCCCTTCGTCCGGAGCGGCCGCCGGGACGCGCCGCTTTGGACGAAGGGATCGGAACCCGGGCCCCGGGCTCAGTCGACGGGCAGCGCGTAGAACATCCGGTCGCGCTGCACGACGACCAGCCGTCCGGTCGGCAGCACCCGGTACGGGGCGGTGACCGCGGGGCCCTTCGGGTCCTGGACCCCGATGTCCTGGAACTTCCACAGCCGTCGCCCGTCCTGCGCCGCGAACGCGGTGACCTGGGACCTGTCCGAGGCGAGCAGCGTCCTGCCGGTCGTGCTGAGCGAGACGGCGGGCGCGGAGGTGCCGGGCAGCACCTCCGTGGAGCGTCGCCAGCGCAGCCGCCCGGTCTCCCGCTCGACCGCCCCCACCTCCTGGGAGCGGTTGGCGGTGTGGAGCAGAGCCCCGCCGGCGACCGGGGTCCCGAACGGGCTGCCGGTGCCGTTCAGTGTCCACTTCGGCTTGCCGGACGGGGTCTCGAACGCCAGGAGGTCGTCGCCCACCGCCGCGTACAGCAGCCCCTGTTCATCGCCCGAGGCCGCCCCGTCCGGTGCGACGGAGCCGAGGGACCTGCTCCACAGCTGCTTGCCGGTCTTCCGGTCGAAGCACCGGAAGACGGCCTTCCCCTTGGCGGCGCGCACGTCGCCGGGGGCGAGCGTGTCCTGGGTCTGGCGCACGACGATGTCGTTCTCCCGGAGCGCGATCAGCCGGTGGACGGGGGCCCCGCCGCGTCCGTTGGGCACGGGGGCCCGCCACAGCTCCTTGCGCCGCGCGATGTCGTAGGCGAAGAGGTACGACTTGACGACCTGCTTGTCCTTGCCGCGCTTCTTGCCCTTCTTCGGCGGCGGGGCCTTGACGGTGACCTTGTGGGAGCCGGTGAACCAGACCACCGGGTCGGCCGAGCCGACGATCTCCGACACCGTGAGCCCCGGCGCCCCGGCGAACAGGTCCGCGTGGGCCTCCCGGTGCGTGACCTCGCCGTTCTTCGCCGAGAGCCACAGGAACTCGGACGGACCGATGACGAAACAGATGGAATCCCCGGCGGTGACGGCCGCCTTCCCCCGGGCCGCGTCCGCGTTCTCCCAGGCACGGCGGCCGGTCCGCAGGTCGACGGCGGTCGCCCCGTTCTCCCCGGTCAGCACCAGCAGCCGGTCGTTCCAGAGGGTGGCGGTGAGCGGCGCGGGCAGGGACTCCGGGTGGGTGTATATCCAGCGGGGGGACGGCGGCAGCCCGGCGAGGCGGGGAGCGCTGCGCTTCGGCGCGGGCTTGGGGTCGTCCGTCGACCCGTCGTCGCCCAGCGCGAGCACACCGCCCCCGCCGACGAGCAGCCCCGCGGCCCCGGCCGCGAGCCCGACGAGCAGCCCGCGCCGGCCGGGCGCGGCCTCGACGGACCGCCGGGCGGGGGCGGCGGACCCGGCGGGCACCGGGAGCGGGGGCGCGGCCGACGGGACGGCGGCGGGCGGGAGCGCCGCGGGAAGCGCGGGGACGGGACCGGCGGGCAGAGCGGGAAGGGCGGGAACGGCGGGAACGAGTTCCGTGCCGGGGCCGGACCCGGCCCCGGAGCCTGCCGGCAGGGCCGGGGTGGAGGCCGGCTGCGGGGCGGTGAGCTCGGGCGGGACGGACAGCTGGGTGGTCGGACGGTCGGTCCTCGGGGCGCGCCGTCCGATGCCGCTGAGCTGGGTGGTCCGGGTGTCCCCGACGAGGGAGGAGGACCCGGCGGCCTCGGCCCCTGCCCCGTCGGCCGTTCCCTCGGCCGTTCCCTCGTCCGGGGTGTCTGCCGGGGCCTCGGTACGGTCCTCCGCCGGGTCCTCCGCCGGGGCCGCGAGCGGCAGGCCCGACGCCGTCGACTCCCGTACCCGCGCCTCCTGTTCCGCCAGCGCCGCGACCAGCCGCTCCGGCAGCCAGCCGTCCTTCGTGAGTTCCGCGACCCCCTCCGGGGCCAGCTCCGCCGCCACCGTCTCCGCGCTCGGCCGGTCGGCCGGGTCCTTCGCCAGACAGCGAGCGATCGGATCGCGCAACTCCTCGGGAACCGCGCCCAGTTCGGGGTCCGTGCGGGCGATGCGCTCGGCCCCCTCGGCGGCCGGACCGTCGGCGAGCGGAGTGGTACCGGTCGCCGCGTACGCCAGCAGCAGGCCCAGTACGAAGAGGTCGGAGGCCGGGCCGGGCTCCTCGCCCTCGACCTGCTCGGGGGTGAGGTAGCCGAGCCGTACGGACAACTGCCCGCCGGGCCGGGCCTCGGCGGAGGCCGCGGCGCCCAGGGGGCCGAACGCGGTGAGCCGCGGCCCGTCCTCGGCCAGCAGCACCGTCCGGGGGGCCAGGCCCTGGAGCACGGCACCGGTGGCGTGCACCCGGGCGAGGGTCTCGGCGATGCCCGCGCCCAGCGTCCGCACGGCGTGCTCGGGAAGCGGCCCCGTGAGACCGATCGCCTCGGAGAGCGCCACCGCGGGCACATAGGGTCCGGCCGTCCACGGCAGCTCGGAGTCCGTGGCGTCGGCCGGGACGTCCGGCCGGGGCCCGTCGCCGGCCAGCCGCTCCTCGGTACGGGCCTCCGCCTGGAAACGGCGCCGGAAGGCGGGCAGCGAGGCGAGTTCGGGACGGGCCGCGGTGATCACCACGGGGTCGTCGGCCGCCGGGTCGTGCGCGAGGTACCGCACGGCGCTCGCGGTCTCGCGCAACCGTGCAAGCACGGTGTACGGACCGAAGCGGCGTGGATCGTCCTGACGCGGCGCCTCCATGGCGCATCCCCCCTAGGGTTTTCCGTTTGGATCAGGCCGGATCCGAACGAAAGACCCTCGCTGACCGTGCCCGAGCACCAGAGCGTCGATCTTAGAACGTCCGGAAACCGGCGCGGGGCCCCGCACCCGCCGCGCTCTCAGTGCGGTTTGGACCAGGGCCACTTGGGGGTGTTCCGTACCCGCCCCTCGGGGACGTACTCGTACACCCAGCCGCGCGGGATGCCCAGCCGCTTGGAATGACCGGCCGGTGCGCGACGGTAGGCGTACACGGTCGGGGGACCGTCGTCGGCGGCCGGGACCGGGACCTCGTACCACTTGGGCGGGTGGCCGGTCGCACCCACCAGGACGGGCAGCACCCGCCCGTCCAGGGGGCCACCGGTGAAGGGGGTGTTCTCGCTTCTCACCGCCCCAGTCTGACCGATCGCTCCGTGGACAGCAGATGGCCCGCCCCGTCGGCCACCGCGACCAGCCGCTCCGCCAGCCGCCCGGCCGGGCCCTCGGCGTTCTCCAGCGGAAGCAGCGCCTCCAGCACCGACGCGGTCTGCGGGTCCGTCGCGGCCGTGACGGTCAGCAGCGCGAGCAGCTGGTCGACCAGCCAGCCGCGCAGCTCGGCCGCGGCGGGCTGCTTCCCCTCGTCCAGCCAGATCAGGGACGCGGCCTCGACCGCCGCGATCCAGGTGCGCACCATCATCCGGAGCCTGGGGCCGGGCGCGGTCCCGGCGCCCGCGCCGAACCTGCCCAGGTGCAGCAGGATCTGCTCGGCCGCCGCGCGCCGCACCTCGTCGACGATCGCCGTCGTGCGGGAGGTCCCGACGACGCTGCCGCCGCGCAGCAACGCGCTGAACCCGGTGTCGTGTTCGTCGACGAAGGCGAGGTAGCGGTCGAGCACCCGCGACACCCGCTCGGTGGGCGGCCCCACCGGCGGCTCGGCGAAGCACAGGATCAGCTCGTCCGAGGCGGACCGCAGCGCCGCCTCGTACAACTGCTGCCGCCCGCCGGGGAAGTAGCGGTAGACGAGCGGCCGGGACACCCCGGCGACCGTGGCGACCTCGTCGAGCGAGACCTCGTCGGGGGCCCGGTGGGCGAAGAGGGTGAGGGCCGCGCCGAGAAGCTGGGCGCGGCGCTCCTCGACGCTGAGCCTTCGGTACGCGCGGGTCGGAGGCACGGCGGCAGTCATGCCCGAAAGCCTAACGACCGGGGGAGCGACGGGGCGCTGACCGTCACGGCTGCTCCCCGAGCGCGCGGGTCGCCTCCCGCTGTATGTGCGCGGAACGGTCGAGGAACCCGAGGATCACGGCGAGCTCCGCGTCCGAGTACTCCGCGTACAGCTCGGCGAGATGGGCGGCGAAGGGGGTGAAGAGCGGGGCGAACCGGGCCTCGATGCCCGGGTCGATCTCGATGTTGACCCGTCTGCCGTCCTGCGGGTCCTTCACCCTGCGGGCGAACCCCTTGCGCTCCAGCCTGTCGACCAGCCCGGTGACGGAGGCCGGTGCCAGGCCGGTGAACTCCCCCAGCTCGCCCGCGCTGAGCGCGCCCGACCGCTGGAGCAGGTCGAGCGTCTTCTCCTCGACCGAGCTGAGCCCCATCCGGGTGCTGATCGCCGCGTGGTACATGACGGCCGCGTTGCTGTGCACCCGCCCTGCCTCCCCGAGCCGGGCGAGGAGTTCTTCCCTTGACGTTCCCATGAGCGCTCCATATATTTAGTTCGGCCGAACGAAATAATAGCAGAGGCGTGACGGGGGAGAGGGAAGCGCATGGACACCCGGGAGACCGAGATCCGCGAGCTCTTCGCGGAGTACTGCAGGACCTGGACGGAGGCGGACTCCGCCGGATTCGGGCGGCTGTTCACCGAGGATGCCGACTACGTGTCCTACGACGGGAGCTGGGCGGCCGGCTCCGCGAAGCTGGAGGACAACCACGACAAGCTGTTCCGCGGCGTGATCGCCGGGTCGGCGATGGTCGGGGAGATCGAGTCCCTGCGCTTCGTCACCGACTCCGTGGCCGTGCTGGTGGGCAACGGATCGGTCCTCATGCCCTGGCGCGACAGGCTGCCGAAGCGGCGGCTGTCGCGCCAGGTCATCGTCTGCGTCCGGACGCCGCGGGGCTGGCGGATAGCGGCGATCCAGAACGGGCGGCAGCGGCCGGTGGCCATTCCGGAGCCGGGCTCGATGCCGTCGAGGATGTCGCAGGGCATGACGCGGCTCGCGCAGCGCTTCGGCATGGGCCGGGCGCGGGAGGTCACCCTGCCGTGAGCGGGCCCGGGGCGAGGGTGAAGCCGGTGCCGGAAGCGGGGCCGAGAGTGGGGTGGGGGCCGCCGGGGGCGGGCGGCTCAGGCCAGGAGGCCGGACTTCTTCCACATCCTGCGCCCCACCCCGTTGAGCACTCCGATGTCGTCGAAGAAGTCCGTCAGCCGCTTCGCTCCGGTCTGCATGACCTCCGCCCGGTGGCCGCTCGCCTTCACCTGGGCGACGGCCTCGTGCCGGTTCAGGCCGACGTTCTCGTACACCTGCGGGTTGATGAAGCAGACGGAGAAGACACGGGCCGCCTCGCCGCAGCTCAGCCGGGTCAGCCGGCGCTCCCAGGCGGGGGCGGTCACCATCTGCCGGCGCAGTTCCTCGCGGGCGTACCGGACGTGCCGGGCCTCCTCGACCACATGGATGCGGGTCACGCCGCGCACCAGCGTCTGGACCCGCTCGTCCGGGAACGTCAGCCGCTGCATCCAGTCGAGGATCTCCTCGCCGAGCAGCGTCGCGGCGAACGAACCGGGCGTGGTGGAGATGGTCTTCAGCACGCGCGCGAGGTTGTGGTAGACGCGCGGCACGGGGTAGTCGGGTGTCCCGCCCCACTTGATCATGCGGCCGAACATCATCGAGTGCCGGCACTCGTCGGCTATCTCGGTGAGCGCGTAGCGGACGTGGTTGCTGGTCACCGGGCGGTCGTAGATGTGCCGGACCAGCAGCTGCATGAGGATGATCTCGAACCAGATGCCCAGCGAGGCCAGTGACGCCGCCTCGTGCCGGGAGAGGTCGATCCGCTGTTCCTCGGACATCTTCCGCCACAGCGGGGTGTCGTAGAGGGAGACGAGCTCGGGCGGCCAGAACCACTTGCCCTCCTCGGCCGCCGAGGCCCAGTCGAGCTCCTTGTCCGGGTCGAAGGAGTGCTTGGCCGAGGATTCGAGCAGTCGCTCGGCGACCTGCTCCCGGTCCCGGAGCGGGCCGAGTGCGTCGCGCAGCAGCTGGATGTCGCGTTCGGACACGGTGGTCATGGCTGGAGGCACCTCGCGCGTGGGTTACCGGGGGTCACTCCTTATGAGACGCCCCGTCAGTAAGGCCGTCAATCCCTTGGGCGCGACTTGTTGACCGGGTGTCTACCAACGTGTGAACCTGCCAACTGACGCAAGCGCCACGGGAATTGTCGGAACATGCCAGGCGAAGGAGCCGTCCGTGTCGACACATGACCTCTACACCACTGCCCCCGAAGCACCGACGTGGCAGGTGCCGGCCTCCGGCGTCGCCCGCTTCACCTGGGACTACGACGACGGCCGGGACCGCCTGCTCGCCCTCTACCAGAAGGGCAAGGACAAGCAGTGGGACGGCAACAAGCGCATCGACTGGTCCCTGGAGGTCGATCCCGTCGATCCGCTCGGCACCCCCGACGAGGCCCTCACCCTGTACGGCACCCCGTACTGGGCGAAGATGACCGAGAAGGACCGGGGCGAGCTGCGCAAGCACTACGCCTCCTGGCAGTTCAGCCAGTTCCTCCACGGTGAGCAGGGCGCCATGGTGTGCGCGGCCAGGATCGTGGAGGCCGTCCCCGACCTGGACGCGAAGTTCTACTCCGCGACCCAGACCATGGACGAGGCCCGGCACGCCGAGATCTACGGCCGGTTCCTGCACGAGAAGATCGGGATGCTCTACCCGATCAACGACAACCTCCAGGGGCTGCTCGGCGACACCCTGCGCGACTCCCGCTGGGACATGCCCTACCTCGGCATGCAGGTCCTCATAGAAGGGCTCGCCCTGGCCGCGTTCGGCATGATCCGCGACACGACGAACAAGCCGCTGCCCAAGCAGATACTCGCGTACGTCATGCAGGACGAGGCCCGGCACGTCGCGTTCGGACGGATGGCACTGCGCGACTACTACAAGCAGCTGAGCGACGCCGAACTGCGCGAGCGCGAGGACTTCGTCATCGAGGGCTGCTACCTGATGCGGGACCGGCTCAGCGGGGTCGAGGTGCTGGAGAACTTCGGCATCGGCAAGCAGGAGGCCAAGGACCTCTCCGAGCACTCGGAGTTCCTGCAGCTCTTCCGGAAGCTGCTGTTCAGCCGGATAGTGCCGTGCGTCAAGGACATCGGCCTGTGGGGCGAACGGCTCCAGAAGGCATACGTCGACATGGGCGTCTTCGAACTCGGCGACTCCACCCTGGACCTGTTGATGGCCCAGGACGAGGAGATGGCCGAACAGCTCGACCGGGACCGCTTCGCGGCGGAGGAACGGGCCAGGGTCGCCGAGGTCGAGGAGGCGATAACCCGGGGCGGTTCCGGCACGCCGGGGGATTGACGACGCGTCGGCCGCCCGGGGGCGAGGAGCCGCCCGGCACGAACGGTTGCCCGGAGACACCCCGGCGGTGCGACGGAACGGGGCGTCTTTGCGGGACGACGGGGCAAACGGATGTACGCCGTCGGCCGGGGCGGGGAGGATGACCGCATGACGCCATTGCCCCCGCCCCCTGCCGCAGACCCCGCAGCCGCCCGCCGCAGCCTGGAAGCGCTGGCCCTGGGCGACGCGTTCGGCGAGCGCTGGTTCCCCCTCTTCCGTGAGCCCCGCCGGGCGTTCAACGAGATCAAGGCGCGCCGCACCCCCGAGGAACCCGACTGGCACTGGACCGACGACACCGCGCTGGCCCGCGCCCTGCTGCGGTCCCTGGAGGAGCACGGCCGGGTCGAGCAGGACCGTCTCGCGCTCTGCTTCGCCCTCACCTACGAGGCCGATCAGGCCCGCGGCTACGGACACGGCATGCACATGCTGCTGCCCCAACTGCTGGCCGCACCGGCCGACTGGCGCACCCTGGCGCCCGGACTCTTCGAGGGCGGCAGCCTCGGCAACGGCGCGGCGATGCGGGTCGCGCCGCTCGGCGCGTACTTCCACCAGGACGTCGGGTTCGTCGCCGAGCAGGCGACGCTGCAGGCCACCGTCACCCACGCCCACCCGGAGGGGATCGCGGGCGCGGTGGCGGTCGCGGTCGCGGCGGCGCTGACCGTCCGCGGCGAGTTCACCCTGGCCGCGGTCGCCGACCGGACCCCCGAGGGGCTCGTGCACGACGGGCTGCGCCGGGCCGTCGACGTCCCCTTCACCACCGAGCCGTGGAAGGCGGCCGACCTGCTGGGCAACGGGCAGCGCGTCCGCGCCGACGACACGGTCCCGTTCGCCCTGTGGACCGCGGCCCGGCACCCGGGCGACCTGGAGGCGGCGCTCTGGGCGACGGCCGAGGGCCTCGGCGACGTCGACACGACCTGCGCCATCACCGGCGGCGTCGTGGGCGCGGCCACCGGAACCGACGGGGCGCCCGAACCGTGGCTGCGGCGCCGCGAGCCGCTGAACTGAACGGGAACGGTGGCGGACGGCCCGGCTCCGCCCGCCACCCACCACCTGCCGCCCGCCACAAGGCCACCACCGCCGACAGGAGCACCATCGGGGCCGGGCCGGGCCGGGCCGGGTCAAGTCAGGTCAGGCCAGGTCGGATCAGATCAGGTCGCGGTCGTACGGCGGGCAGGGCGCTCTCCACCGCACCGGCCGCCGCGAGCAGCGCGACGTCCGCCCCGCGCTCCGCGACCAGTTGCAGCCCGACCGGGCAGCCGTCCGCCGTGAAGCCCGCGGGAACACTGGCGGCCGGATGCCCACTGAGGTTGAACGCCCAGGTCAGCGCGGTCGAGTAGAGCTCGCCCGGACCGTCGTGCCCATGCGGGCGGTTGGGCGTGGTCGGGGTGAGCAGCAGCGGGGCGCGGGCGAACAGCGCGTCGAGCCGGAGGTCGTTCTCGCGCCGGACCTCCGCGGCGGCGGGGGACTCCTCCCCGCCCCGGACCGCCGACCACGCCCCGCAGGGGTCGAGCAGCTCGCACGCACCGCCCACGAGCCGCACCACCCCGGCCGCCACCAGCCGTTCCACCGCGCGCCGCACCACCGCGGCGACCTCCGGATCGACCTCGGCGTACCCCAGGTCCGGGCTGAGGACGGCCGGCACGGGAAGGACCGGCGGCACCGGCTCGTACTCGTCCAGGACGGTGCGCAGATACCTTCCGGCCCCGGCCGCCGACCGGGCCAGCACCCCGGCGGACGCCAGTCCGGAACGGTCGGGGGAGGGCAGCAGGCCGTTCGTCGTCTTCAGGCCGAACACCCCGCACCACGCGGCCGGAATCCGTACCGACCCCGCCCCGTCGCTGCCGGTCGCCAGCTCCACCAGGTCCGCCGCGACCGCGGCCGCCGAGCCCGCCGACGAGCCGCCCGGGGTGCGGTCGGGGCGCCACGGGTTGACCGTACGGCCGTGGGCGCCCAGCCCCCAGGTCTGCCAGGGCGTGCCGGGGCCGGGCACCGAGGTCGAGCCGACCGGGACACCACCGGCCGCGATCAGCCGCCGGGCCGCGTACGACCGGATGCCCGAGCGCCCCTTGACCGCGAACGGCAGACCGGCCAGGGGCAGTCGGCGGGCCGGTCCGGCGTCGGCGAGCGCCCGCTCGTGCCACACCTCGACGAACGCGCACAGTCGCGGGTCCGTCCGGTCGATCCGCTCCAGCGTCCGGCGCACCTCGTCCGTCGCATCGCTCATCCGGTCAGTCTCGCAGGGCCGCCCTCATGACGGAACGCGCGATCGGGGCCGCGCTGCCGCCGCCGCTGATGTCGGCCCGCCGCGCCGCCGCGTCCTCGACGACCACGGCGACCGCGACGGCCGGCTGCGCCGAACCGGGCGCCTGCGCCCAGGAGATGAACCAGGCGTACGGCGTGCCCGTGTTGTCGACGCCGTGCTGCGCGGTGCCGGTCTTGCCGCCGACGGTCACCCCGTCGATCGCCGCGTTGGACCCGGTGCCGTTCTCCACGACGTCCACCATCATCTCGCGCAGCTGCATCGCCGTCCGCGGGTTCATCGCCCGTTGGTAGGTGCGCGACCCGTTCTGACGGACGGTCGCCCCGCCCCGGGTGGTCGTACGGTCCACCAGGTACGGGTACTTGAGGTCGCCGCCGTTCGCCACGGCGGACGCCACCATCGCCATCTGGAGGGGGGTCGCCGTCGTGTCGAACTGCCCGATCGAGGACAGCGCGAGCTGGTCCTCGGACATCCGGGTGTCGAAATTGCTCTTCGCCACCCCCGGGGGGATCTTGAGCCCGGTGTCGTTGAAGCCGAACTTCTCCACCGCCTCCACCATGTCCGCCAGCCCGACCCGCACCCCCAGGTCCGCCATCACGGTGTTGCAGGAGATCCGGATCGCCTCGGCGAGCGACGCCTGCTCGCAGCCCCGGGACTCGTTGGGCAGCGTCGTCGTCGTACCCGGCAGCACGTACGGGGACGGGGTGTCGGTCTCCGCGTGGGGATCGGTGACGACCCCCGCGTCGAGCGCCGCCGCGGCCGTCACGATCTTGAAGGTGGAACCCGGCGGATAGGTCTGCCGGATCGCCCGGTTGAGCATCGGCCGGCTCTCCGCCCCGTTCAGCCGCCGCCAGGCGTCGGTGACGGACGAACCGGTGCCCGAGAGCAGCCCGGGATCGTACGAGGGGGTCGAGACCAGCGCCAGGACGCGCCCCGTCGCCGGCTCCAGGGCGGCGACCGCGCCCCGTCGCCCGCCGAGCCCGTCGTAGGCGGCGCGCTGCACGGCGTCCTCGACAGTTGTGACGACGTTGCCGCCGGGCTGCTGGGCGCGGGTGATGTCGTTCCACAGCGGGAACGGGGCGAGCATCGGATCGGTGCCGGAGAGGACGTCGTCCTCGGTGTACTCGAGCAGGGAGGTGCCGTACGTCTGCGAGGCGTAGCCCGTCACGGGGGCGTACAGCGGACCGTTCCGGTACGTGCGTTCGTACCTGAGCTGCTCGCCGGTGTCCTCGGACCCCGTGACGGACCTGCCGTCCACCAGGATGTTCCCGCGCGGCTGGCCGTAACGGGTGATCGTCAGACGGCGGTTGGCGGGGTTGTGGTCCAGGCTGTCGGCGTCGATGACCTGGATGCGGGCGGCGTTCAGGAGCAGTGCCACGAGCAGCAGCAGACAGAGCGCGGCGGCGCGGCGGATGCAGCGGATCACGACCGGGCCTCCGGTGCTCGGGGCGGGCACGGGGACGGGGGCCCGGCCGACAGGGGTGGGTACGGGGGCGAGGCGACACGGAAACGGAAGGACGGGCTCACCGGTCGCCCTCCGGCACCGGCGCGATGATTCCGGTCTCCACGGCGTCGGGCCGAGGTCTGCGGGCCTGGTCGCTGACCCGGATCAGCAGCGCCACGATGATCCAGTTGGTGACGACGGACGAACCGCCCTGGGCGAGGAACGGCATCGCCATGCCCGTCAGCGGGATCAGCCCCATCACCCCGCCCGCGATCACGAACACCTGGAGCGCCAGGATCGAGGCGAGGCCGATCGACAGCAGCCGTCCGAAGGGGTCGCGCAGGGCGAGACCGGCCCGGTAGCCGCGGGCCACCAGGAGCGCGTACAGCAGGAAGATCGCGGTCAGCCCGGTCAGCCCGAGCTCCTCGCCCGCCGTCGCCAGGATGAAGTCGGACTTGGCGGCGAAGCCGATGAGGATGGAGTGGCCGAGACCGAGCCCGGTGCCGAGCATCCCGCCCGCGGCGAACGCGAACAGCGACTGGGCCAGCTGGCCGGGGCCCCGACCGGCGTCGATCGAGGCGAACGGATCGAGCCAGTCCTGCACCCGGCTGTGCACATGGGGCTCGAAGGAGCCGACGACGAACGCGCCGAGGGCGGCGAGCAGCAGGCCCACCGCGATCCAGCCGGTCCGGCCGGTCGCCACGTACAGCATGATCACGAAGAGGCCGAAGAAGAGCAGCGAGGTGCCCAGGTCGCGTTCCAGGATCAGCACGCCGACGCTGAGCAGCCAGATCGCCACGATCGGGCCGAGCACCCGGCCCGTGGGGAACTGGAGCTTCCAGAACCGGCGGCCGGTGTACGCGAGCGCGTTGCGGTTCGCCGCGAGGTACGCGGCGAAGAACACGGCGAGCAGGATCTTGGCGAACTCGCCCGGCTGGAAGGAGAGACCGCCGACCCGGATCCAGATCTTGGCCCCGTTCACCGCCGGGAAGAAGATCGGCACGATCATCAGCACCAGGGCCGCGGCGACCGACAGGTACGCGTACCGCTGGAGCACCCGGTGGTCGCGCAGGAGGACCACCACGGCGATGAACAGCGACACGCCGAGCGTGGACCAGATCAGCTGGGTGGGGGCCGCCTGGTCCTTCGGCGTCTCCAGGTCGAGCCGGTAGATGAGCACCAGGCCGAGCCCGTTGAGCAGCACGGCGATGGGCAGCAGCAGCGGATCGGCGTACGGGGCGCGTAACCGGACCGCGAGATGGGCGAGGAGGGCGAGCAGCCCCAGGCCCGCCCCGTAACCGGCCACATCGGGCGGCACCGCGCCGTTCCTGCCCAGGCCGACGGCGGCGTAACCGAGGACGGGGACGAGAACGGCCCCGACGAGGAGCAGCAGCTCGACCCCGCGCCGCTTGGGCAGGCGGGGAGCGGGCGGGGGCGCGTCCGCCGTCGTTGCGGTCATGCCACGCAACGTAGCAAGAGCCGGTGCCCATTTCCCTTATGTCGTAGCAAGTATGTCCGGGCGGGCCGAGGAGGTGCGCGGTCGGCCGGATCTGCTTGCGGGGCGGCATCCGGCGGCCCGTCACTGCTCCTCGCGCGGGCCGGATTCCGATCCGCCCCCGCCGCCCGTCGTCCCGCCGTCCGACGCGTCGTCATCGGGCGCCCCGCAGTCCGGGGCCAGGGGCTCGGGGAGCACCACCCGGGCCGTCGCCCCGCCGTCCGGGGCGTTGCGGAACACGAGTTCGGCGCCGATCGCCTCGGCCTGCCCGGCGGCGATGGTCAGCCCGAGACCGTGCCCCCGCCCCGCGCCCTCGGTGCGGAACCGCTGGGGGCCGTCGGTCAGCAGGTACTCCGGGAAACCCGGGCCGTGGTCGCGCACGGTCACCACCGGCCCGTCGACCGTCAGCACCACCGGGGGACGGCCGTGCTTGTGGGCGTTGGCGATCAGATTGCCCAGCACCCGCTCCAGCCGCCGCAGATCGGTCTCCACACGAACCCGCACGGACCGCTCCGGCCGGCCGGGAGCCGGGTCCGCGATCCGGACCGCGGTCTGCGTCCGGGAGGCACGCACCACCCGTTCGACGAGCGGGACCAGTTCGTACACGGCGAGATCGACCCTCTCCGTGCGGGCGTCGAGCCGGGAGATCTCCAGCAGGTCCTCCGTCAGCGCCCGCATCGCCCGGACCCGGTCCCGCACCAGCTCCGACGGCCGCCCCGGCGGCAGCAGCTCGGCGGCGGCCGAGAGACCGGTCAGCGGGGTGCGCAGCTCGTGCGCCACGTCGGCGGTGAAACGCTGCTCGGTCTGCAGTTTGCGCTGGAGCGTGGCGGCCATCGTGTCCAGCGCCCCGGCGACGATGGCGACCTCGTCCTGCGGCCGCGAGGGGTCCGTCGTGCGCGGGTCGGCCACCCGGGCGTCCAGGTCGCCCGCGCCGATCCGGCGGGCCACCCGGGCCGTCTGGTGCAGCCGCCGGGTGACCCGGGTGACGGCGAACGCGCCGACCAGCACGGTGACGGCGATGGCCAGCAGGGCGGAACCGACGATCGCCCTGTCGAGATTGTCGATCGTGCGGGCGCTCTGGCCGTAGTCCACCACCGCGGCCAGCGCGCGGCCGTCCGCCGGGGCCGCCGCCCACATGACCGGATGCCCGGCCAGGTCGCCGACCAGCGTGCCGCGTTCGCCGCTCACGGCCAGGGCGCGCAGCTCGGCGGGCAGTCCGGGCGGATCGATCCCCGAACCCGGCGGCATCGCCTCGCCCGTCTGGTACGCGACGGTGGCGTCCGCCAGCCGGGCCAGGGCCTTCTCGCGGGACTGGCCGACGGTCTCGCGGGCCATCCCGGTGTGCACGAGCGCGCCCAGCAGCGCGGCGAGCGCGCAGCACATCACGGTGATGAAGAGGGCCGCCTTCCAGGTGAGCGTCGCGGTCCAGGCGGGCACCCGGACCCTGCGCCGACGCGGCGCGGACCCGTCCGTACCGCGCCGGGCCGTGCCGCTCCGGCCGGACTCCCGGGCGCCCGTACCGCGCTGTACCGCGCCGCTCCGGCCCGGCTCCCGGTCCCTCGTGTCGCGGCGGCTCATCGGCGTTCCGCGAGGACCCCGGGCGACGTGGCCGGGGGAGAGACGGCGGGCCGGGAGGCCGTGAGGGACGGCCGCGGCGTCCGGGACGGCGGAATCCGCAGGATCTCGTCCCGGGCGGGCAGCATCGCGCGCTGTCCGGCGTCCCAGGACCAGGCGGTGCGGTACTCGTACCCGGTGATCGCCGACGGCACCCGCACGATCAGGTCCCGCCCGGCCAGTTCGACGCTGATCACGGCGTCCGAGGTGGACAGGATCCGGGTCAGCCCGCCCGAATCCGGCATGTACACCCGGATGGAGACCTGACGGCCGGGCAACTCGATGCCGAGGATCATCTCCTCCCGGCCGTCGCCCGTCAGATCGCGGAAGTAGGGCGGGAGCACCGGGCAGGAGGCCGGCTCGGAGGGGCACGCGTCGATCCTCCGGACGACGTCGGCGGGAAGGTCGGCCGTACCGCTGGTCCGGTTGGTGCGGGCCCTGATGCCGGCCCGTACCACCGCCACCGGATCCAGCCGCCGCACGTCGCCGTCCGGCACCGTGATCCCCGGGATGCGGGCGGTCTCGCCCTCGCCGTAGTCGTACGGGGCGGCGGATGCGGGCGGCAGCCGGGGCCAGAGCCGGGTGGGGCCGATGGCCGTCGGGGTCGGCCCGGCGCTGTGCAGCCCGCCGGTGTCGCCGCAGCCGGACGACAGCGCGACACCGGCGACGAGCCCGAGGGCCGCCGCCGCACGGCGCCACGTCCGGCGATCCGGGCGCATGACTCCCTCCCTTCCGGCGGCCCATACCAGATAGACCTTATGGGAAGGTAAGTCCGTTGTGCCCGTTCAGTGCAGAGAAGGGGTGGTCCGTTGCCGGGGTGACGCGACGGGCACCGGGGACGCCGAGGAGCCGGAAAACGTCGAGGAGCCGGGGAACGTCGCAGGCACCGTGGATGCCGGGAGACACCATGGGATGCGGCGGGACGCCGTGGGGGCACCGCCACCGGACCGTCCCGCCCGCCCGGTGCCGACGAGGTCTTCCCCGCCGGTACGGGCGCGGAGCTCAGTTCTGGTACGGGTTCTGTCCCGGGGCGCCCTGGGCGTACCCCGGCTGTCCCTGCGGCTGGCCGAACGGGTTGCCGTTCTGCGCGGCCGCCTGCTGCGCCAGCAGCTGGTCGGCCTGCTCCTTCGGGATCTGCTGCTCGCCGCCGCAGAACGTGCACTGGGTCGCGTACTTCGTCGAGAACGGGAACAGCGGCACGAAGAACAGGGTGAACTTCGTGACCCTCTTGCGCAGCGTGTGGGCGGCCGGATTGCCGCACCAGCCGCAGACGAGCGTCAATATGGCCAGCTGGTACAGATAGCCTCGCGTGCCAAAAATGATCATGTGGCGGGTCCCTTCCCCGTACCGCCCCGAAGGGCCTGCCGGCAGAACGCCAGCAGTTTCTCGTCCTCGTATGTGTCGTGGCTGCCGTATCCGCCGTCCATCGCGTTGTGACGGCGGACGGAGGCGAGCTCGGCGCGCAGCGCGCGTGCCGACTCCGACCCTGCACCAGCGACCCCCGACTGCGCCAGGCGTTCCGCCACCCGGACCCTGGAGTGACGGTTCGCCTCCCAGGCCGCAAGGAGCAGCGGTACGGACTCGTCGGCCCGCCCGGTCACGTCCCACAGCGCGATCGCCGCGTCCAGCCGCAGCCACGGATCCTCGTGCCCCAGCAGCGCGCGCAGCCGCGGCGCGGTCACCTCCGCCCGGGCCCCGAGCCCGCCCAGCGCGTTCACCGCGGACCGCCGCTCGTGGACGTGCTCCGCCTGGAGGCCCTCGATCAGCACCGGCAGCACGGCGTCGGCGTCCCCGTCGACCGCCCACAGGGCCTGTGCGACCTCCGTCGCCGACGCCGACCCGGGGCTCCGCAGCAGTGCCCGCAGCTCCGGCACGGCACCGTGCGCCGCGGGCCCGAACGCGGCGAGCGCCCGCAGCGCCGCGGTGCGCAGCCACTCGCCCCGGTGCGCCGGCGCGCCCCGCAGTATCCGCAGCACCTCCGGCAGCGCCTCCTGCGCCCGCAGCGCGGCCAGCCCGGTGAGCAGCGGGCCCGCCCGGTCGTGCGCCCTCCCGTCCAGCGGGACCTCGCCGAGCCTGCGGCACAGCACCTCGGCCAGCGGGTCCGCCGTCGCCCCCAGGAAGCCGATGGCGAACCCCACGTCGTGCGGCACCTCGGGCCGCTCCAGCGCGGCGGCCAGCGCGGGCAGGGACCGGGCGTCCCCCAGCCGGGCCAGCGCCTTCACCGCGCTGCCGAGTCCCGGCGGCCCGCTCGACCAGTCCTTCACCCAGGCACCGGGGTCCGCCGCCACCCGTGCCGCCAGCGCGTCGGCCGCGGGCGCCGCGAGCCCGAAGAGGTCCTCCAGCACGTGCGAGGCGGCCTCGGCCAGCTGCGGGTCGGGGGTGGCGAGCTGCTCACCGACCAGCCGGACGAGCTCCCCGTACGAACCGCGCCAGACCCGGACCAGCCCGCTGCTCATCCGGAGCGCGTCGATCCGCTGCCGGCGGTCGGGGCTGCGCAGCTGGTCGGCCAGGAGCGCCGTGCGCTCGGCGACCCGGTCGTCGAGCCCGACGTGCAGGGTGCGCAGCAGATCCGCGGTCCAGGGGGCGGGATGCTCCGCCTCCTCCTCGCCGGACAGCCCCCGCGACTTCCCCACCAGGGTCACCGGCGCGGACCGCTCCTCGGCGGGCGGCTCGCCGGGCCCGCCCGCGTCCGGGTACGCCTCCACGGCCCCGACCGCCTCGGCCTGCTGCGTGTCGGTCGCGGTGCCCGTCCCGCCCGCGGTGCCCGCCCCGCCCCGGCGCGCGGGCTTCGAGCGCAGCTGCCGCAGCAGCCCCGTCACCACCCGTACGACATCGCCGGGCAGCGCGTCCGGCGCGCACCGCGCCAGCTGGGCGAGCGCGGCCAGCCGCAGCCCCGCCGGGAAGCCCTCGCCCGCCAGCCGGCTCAGCCACGCCGCGGCCTGCCCGGCCAGCGCGCGATGGCGCAGGGCCACCCGCCCCGCGGCCTCGACCAGGGCGAGCCGCACCTCCTCGGCCGGCTCGATCGGCATGCGCTCCCGCAGCAGTGCGAGGACCCGGTCCGGACGGCCGTGCAGCGCGGCGAGCGCCAGGGGAGCGGCGAGCCGGACCCCCGGATCCTCGTCGGCCATCAGCTCGAAGAAGACCCCGGCGCCCGCGGTGACGGCGGTCGCCGCCATCGCGTAGTTGGCCGCGCCCTCGATCTCCTCCTCGTCGATCTCCTCCTCGTCGTCCTCGTCCAGATCGATGCCGCCGATGCTGGTGAGCAACTCGACGATGCTGCCGCGGTCCTGGATGCCCGGATCCGCCACCAGCTCGAAGAGGAAAGGAATGCTGGCCAGCGTGCAGGCGTACACATCGCCCTGGTGGTGCACGGCCCCGTACATCCCGTCCAGGGCCGCCTCGCGCTCCGCCGGATCGGCGGACGCCAGACCCCGCAGCATCGCGGGCACGTCATCGGCCGGCCCGTAGGCATGCTCCATCGAGGCCCAGTCGACCTCGTCGATTCCTGCGAACACGCCATCGCCTCCCCACGCAATTCAACGAAGCAGTGTCTGCGAGGAGTGTGCACCACGGGTCGGACGATCCGCCCTCCACATGCGGTCTTTTCCTGGCGGGCATGACAAAGGCCGGTTCCATGCGCTATCGGTACATGCTGACGGACAGCCAGAACCAGCCACTGGAAACCTTCCTGACTGTTCGTCGGGCACTGCCCCGCGTACCCTTCGCACACTCGTGCGCGGCCGACGGCCGCCCCGGGACCGGCCATCGGTGCACACGTGCCGCGCCGCGCCCGCAGGGGCGCGTCCGCCGGCACGTTTCCACCGGCGTGAAGGGGTGGCGGCGCGAAGGAGTGAAAGCTCAACAGCGCTTGCCCGCAAGGGGGTTCAATCCGAAAGCCTCCCCCGGTCGTACTGGTGCCGCGTCGGCGGAGCCGGTTGCGCGGACGGTGCGAGCCGATGTGTCCGGCCGCCGGAACGCCGACCCCGCCAGGTCGCCGCAGCTCTCGGCCGCATTGGGCGAGGCGTCCCCGCCCGGCCCCCGCGCCGGCGTCGGCGGGCCGTCCGGCGCGTCCACGCCGTTGGCGAAAACGACTCGGGCCACCGCGAGGTCACGGTTCGGTCCCGGTGGGCGGTCACGGGTGACGGCGTGTCGGTGATCCCGGTGTCGGACCGGTCGCGCCACCCCGCACCTATGCTCGCCGGATGGAGCAGAGCGAAGTGGTGAAGCGCGTGGTGGGCATCCTCACGGAGGCGGGCGAGATCCGTCGGCTCCTGGAGGAGGACGCCGACCGGAACGACCTGGACACCGACCCCGGCGTGGTGACGGTCCTCCTGAACGAGACCATGCCCCGGATCTCCGTCCCCGAGAACGCCTCGCTCGACGAGGTCGCGACACTCATCGGCCGCGAGGTCGGCGCCGCGGTGGAACAACTGGTCGGCGCGTTCACCCTGGCCTTCGCGATGCTGGCCCAGGTGCACGACTCCGGCCGGACGGACGTGACCTCCGCCGACGTGCTCCAGGACCTGGCCCTGAAGGCCGAACAGATCGGTTCCTCCGGAGGGCCGGAGGAACCGGGGGAGTAGCCCGCGGCGGACGCCCGGTCCGTACTCCTCGCCCACCCCGCGATGCGGTCCGGCGCCCTGTACCAACTCCCCCTCATCCGTGCATACTTGGCGAACTCTGCCCCGTGGGAACGGAAGTGTGCCGGGTACGGGTGCCCGGCAGGGGGCGTACCCGGACGGAGGCGGCATGCAGGCCGGTCACAGCGGGTGGGAGGACCGGGTCGGTGCGCTGTACTGGCAGGGTCTGGAGGCCCAGCGGGGCGGTGGTTCCGCGACGGGCGCGCGGGAGGAGTCGCTGCGCCTGCACCAGGAAGCGGTGGACATCGTCCGCGGGGAGCTGAGCTCCCGCCCCGACGAGCCGCGGCTGTTCGAGATGCTCGCGTCCCTCCTGTACACGATGGCCGCCTCGCACACGGCCCTGGAGCGGCCGGTGGAAGCGGTGCGGCTGCTGGAGGAGAGCGAGACCTCCTACGCGCGGTCGGGTGTCCCCGCCGCCAAGCAGCGCCTGCTGATCGCCGATGTCCGTATGCGCAGGGCGCGGGCGCACGGGCTGGCCGGACACGGACTGGCCGCCCTCCTCTGCGCGGACCGGGCGATCGCGGCCTACGCCATCGCGGGCCTGCCCGCGGCAGGCCCCCCGAGGTCGCTCGAACTGGCCCGGGTGCTCAGCGTCGCGAGCGTGGTCCATCTGCGGCACGGGGACCCCGATCAGGCGCTCGCCTGCGCCGGGCAGGCGCTGTCCCGGTACCGAGAGGGCATCGCCGTGCTCAACGCCGACAAGGACGCCCACCTCGGCTACGCGGTCGACATGGCCGCCGATGTCGCCGCCCGGATCGAGGCGGCCCGCGGCAACTGGGACAACGCCCTCGGCGTGGACGCGTTCGTCCTGGAGGCGGTCCGGGTCGGCTGGGGAAGCCGGGCCCGCGCTCTCGCCCGCCAGGCGGTGCACCTGAGAGCCGCCGGGCGGCCCGGTGCGGCCGCCGCGCTCGGCCGGGCCGCCGAACTGGACCCGGAAGCGGTCCGCGCGGAGGAGCGGACTCTGTCCGCCGGCGTGCCGATCTCCCTGGCGGAAGCACTCGGGTACGCGGAGAGCGCGCTGGGCGATCCGCGGGCACGCCGACTGCGGCAGGCCCTGACCGGCCAGGAGACCTACTCGGCCACCGGGCGAGGAGAACCCGGCCGGCGGGCCGACCTGGCGGGAACCCTGGCCGACCTCGCCGAACGCCTGACCGCGCACTCTCCGCAAGCCGCATGGCGGACAGCGGTGGAGAGCCATCTGCTGCACTTCGGCGCGTTCGCCGACCGTACCGACAGCGAGTACAAGTGGCTGATGGACCGGGGCCACGACTGGGCCCGGGCACTGCTGACGGCCGCACTGCTCGCCCGGGACCACCACGACGGCTCGATGCGGGACGACGTGCGCAAGTCCGTTGACGACCTGCGCGCCCGCCTGCGGGCTCTGGGCGCCCTCGTCCCGAAGGACGCGCAGGGCGCGGCCATGCTGGCCCCGGCGCTCCAGGGCCTGGCCCTGATGGACCGTGCGACGGAAGCGCTGTCGGAACCCGGCGCGGCGACAGGGCAGGAGGGGACGGCGAAACCGGACGCCCCGGCGGGGACACCGGTCCGGCCACCCTCGCCGGCGACACCGGAGGCACCACCCTCACCGACGGCACCGACAGCACCGGCCCCACCGGCGAAACCGCTCCCCACGCCACCCGCGGAGCCCGGGGCCCCGACCCGGCGTCGGTCCTTCTTCCGCCGGCGCGGAACGAAGCCGTGACGTCCGCCCCGGAGCCCCGGGCGCGTTCCGGTCACCGGGAAGCATGAACCGACGCACATCCGCGCGAAGGCGAACAGCACGGTGGCGAACGGCGCGGTGGCGCGCCGACGAGAAGAGGCGGACATGGACCGACGGGGCGGCCGGGAAGGGCTGTACATCGGGGGGCTCTCGTACACGAGCCTCGCCTTCTCCCCGGCGGGGCTGCGTATCTACCACTACCGCGACGAGCTGGGCTCGGACGGGGAACGCGTGGTGGGTCACTACGTGAAGGACGAGGACTTCTGGGAGTGGGACGAGATCTCCGGGTTCTCCTGGCGCACACTGGGCTCCCCCGTGCCGCAGTTCTGTATCGTCCCGGCCCCGGGACTCCGGGACGACGCCGCCTTCTCGCGGGGCCGCGGCGTGATGCTCTGCGCGAGCCGCAACTTCACCCGTGAAGGATGGCGGCAGTTGGCGCGTGCGGTCGAGTACTTCACCGAGGGCCGGATCGTCGTCGTTCCGCGGGTGCCGAGGAAGAGCGGCCACTGGTGGAAGACATCGAAGATCTAGAACCGGCGGCGACGGGCGGGAACACACGGATCGAGGAAGGCTGCCGCGGACGATGCGCGACCGCCCATGGAAAAGGCCCTCCGATCGGGCTTGTTGCCTGATCAGAGGGCCTGTTCGGCACCTTTTGCAAGGTGCCCCCGGCAGGATTCGAACCTGCGCACACGGCTCCGGAGGCCGATGCTCTATCCCCTGAGCTACGGGGGCGTATCGCTGTGTTGCTCGGCGACGGAGGAAACACTACCAGCTTCCGGAGGGTGTCCGTGAACAGGTATTTCCGGGTCGTAGGGAGCGGCGTCGAGGGGCCGGGCGGAGGGCCGGGGAGGGGGCGTGAGGTGTGCGCCGGATGCATCCGGCCAACGCCTCGCGCCACCCGTCCGGGGGCGGAAGTGGGTAAAACCCGGACGCAGCCACGGGGGCGCCCCTACTCTCGGAGTGTGTCAGGGGCGTGCGGCCGCGTGCTTGTTGTCGACGACAACAAGGTCATCCGGCAGTTGATCAGGGTCAATCTCGAGCTTGAGGGCTTCGAGGTCGTGACCGCGACCGATGGTGTCGAGTGTCTGGATCTGGTGCATCGGGTCCTTCCCGATGTGATCACGCTCGATGTCGTCATGCCCCGGCTGGACGGTCTGCAGACCGCCACCAGATTGCGCTCCGACCCGCGGACCAGACATCTGCCCGTGGCGATCATCAGCGCCTGCACGCCCTACGAGGTGGACAGCGGGGTCGCCGCGGGCGTCGACGCGTTCCTGGCGAAGCCCTTCGAGCCGAGCGAGCTGGTACGGCTCGTGCGACGGCTGGCGGACCGGGAGGCCCCCTCGTCGTTCGACGGCAGGCACGGTGCCGGGAGGGCGGAGAGCGCCGCGGGGTGACCGCATGGCGAAACGGGTCGCGATGTGCCCCCCTTTCTCCCATACGCTTGTCCCGTGACCCCCGCCGACCTCTCCAGGACCGTGCTGCACGCCGTGCGTCGCGCGGTCGACGAGAACGCCCTGCGCGCGCCCGTCCCCGCGCGCGTGCGGGTGGAGCGGACCAGGCCCGGCGGGCGCGGGGACTACGCCTGCGCCGTCGCGCTCCAGCTGGCCGGACCCGCCGCGCTGCCCGCCAGGGACGTGGCCGAGATCCTGCGGGAACGGATCCGGGAGGCGCCGGGGATCGCGGGCGTCGAGGTCACCGGACCGGGCTTCCTGAACTTCACCCTGCCGACCGCCGCGCGCGGGCTCGGACCGCTCGTTCGGACCATTCGGGAGCACGGCATCGCGTACGGGCACGGGGACGCCCTCGCCGGCACCTCCGTATCGTTCGCACCCGTCGAGGAGCTCCGCGCCCGGGTCGTCACCGACACCGTCGAGCGACTGCTCCGGGCCCGGGGGGCGACGGTGGGGGAGCGGACCGCGGACGGCGAGGCGCTGCACGTGGTGCCGGTGCCCGCCGCCGACCGCGACCTCTTCGAGCGGCTCGGGACCGACGCCGCGCGCTGGGCGCTGCTGCGGGCCGCCCCGCACGACCGGCCCCGGGGCACCGGGAGCACGGAACTGCTCGTGCAGCAGGAGAGCAACCCGCTGTTCCGGGTGCGCTACGCGTACGCCCGGACCCGCGCGCTGAGCGGCAACGCCCGCCGGCTCGGCTTCGACGCCGGGTACGAGCAGGACGTGGACGCGCCCGCGCTCGGCGCACTGCTCGCCGACCACCCCGAGGTGCTCGCCGCCGCCGCCCGGCACCGCGAGCCGGACCGGGTCGCCCGGCAGCTGGAGGCCGTCGCGGCGGCCTTCTTCGACTTCCACGACGGTGCCTCGCCGCTCCCCGTCGGTGACGAGAAACCCTCGGCCGCCCACCGTTCCCGGCTCGCTCTCGCCGAAGCCGCCGGGACGGTGCTGGCCGGTGGCCTGTCCCTGCTCGGCGTCAGCGCACCCGAAGTCCTCTGAGAGATCCGAGAGAGCAGAGCAACACGATGAGCCGATCCGCACACCCCGCCGGTCCCCGCCACGCCGACGTCATGACGGAGGGCCACTACACGGCCCCGCCCGCCGACCTCAACGCCCTGGACCCCAAGGTCTGGGCCCGTACCGTCACCCGGGACGGGGACGGCGCGGTCACCGTCGGCGGGATCGGGGTGACCCGGCTGGCCGAGGAGTTCGGCACCCCCGCCTACGTCCTCGACGAGAGCGACTTCCGGGCCCGCTGCCGGGCCTGGGCCGACGCCTTCGGACGGGACGCCGACGTCTTCTACGCGGGCAAGGCGTTCCTGTCGCGCGCCGTCGTGCGCTGGCTGAAGGAAGAGGGACTCAACCTCGACGTCTGCTCCGGCGGAGAGCTGACCTGCGCACTGGACGCCGGGATGCCCGCCGAGCGCATCGCCTTCCACGGCAACAACAAGACCGCCGAGGAGATCGAGCGGGCGGTCACCGTCGGCGTCGGGCGCATCGTGCTCGACTCCTTCCAGGAGATCGCCCGGGTCTCGCACATCGCGCAGCGGCTCGGCAGGCGGCAGCGCGTCCAGATCCGGGTGACCGTCGGCGTCGAGGCGCACACCCACGAGTTCATCGCCACCGCGCACGAGGACCAGAAGTTCGGCATCGCGCTGGCCGGGGGACAGGCCGCCGAGGCGGTGCGCCGGGCGCTCACCCTCGACGGGCTCGAACTCATCGGCATCCACTCGCACATCGGCTCGCAGATCTTCGACATGGCCGGCTTCGAGGTCTCCGCCCGGCGCGTGGTGCAGCTGCTCGCCGAGGTCCGCGACGAGCACGGCGTGGAACTGCCCGAGATCGACCTGGGCGGCGGCCTCGGCATCGCGTACACCTCCGAGGACGACCCGCGCGAGCCGCACGAGATCGCCAAGGCGCTCGGCGACATCGTGACCCGCGAGTGCGAGGCCGCCGGGCTCGCCACCCCGCGGATCTCCGTCGAGCCGGGCCGCGCCATCGTCGGACCGACCGCCTTCACGCTGTACGAGGTCGGCACCGTCAAGCCCCTGGAGGGGCTGCGCACGTACGTCAGCGTCGACGGCGGCATGTCGGACAACATCCGCACCGCGCTGTACGACGCCGAGTACACCGTCGCGCTCGCCTCGCGCACCTCCGACGCCGAGCCGATGCTCGTCCGCGTCGTCGGGAAGCACTGCGAGAGCGGGGACATCGTGGTCAAGGACGCGTTCCTGCCGTCCGACATCGCCCCCGGCGACCTGATCGCGGTGCCCGCCACCGGCGCGTACTGCCGCTCGATGGCGAGCAACTACAACCACGCCCTGCGCCCGCCCGTCGTCGCCGTGCACGACGGAGCGGCGCGGGTGATCGTCCGGCGCGAGACGGAGGAAGATCTCCTGCGTCTCGATGTCGGTTGATGAAATAGATGTCTCAGGATCCGGACCGGTGGCAGAAACCCCCGTTTGGTGAGTGAGACTGGTCCACACATCGGATGTAAAGGAAACGAGGTCGGATGATGCGTACGCGTCCGCTGAAGGTGGCGCTGCTGGGCTGTGGAGTGGTCGGCTCAGAGGTGGCGCGCATCATGACGACGCACGCCGACGACCTCGCCGCGCGCATCGGCGCCCCGGTCGAGCTCGCCGGGGTCGCCGTGCGCCGGCCCTCCAAGGCGCGCGAGGGCGTCGACCCCGCGCTGATCACCACCGACGCCACGGCCCTGGTCAAACGGGGCGACATCGACGTCGTCATCGAGGTCATCGGGGGCATCGAGCCCGCCCGCACCCTCATCACCACCGCCTTCGAGCACGGCGCGAGCGTCGTCTCCGCGAACAAGGCGCTGCTCGCCGAGGACGGCGCGGCCCTGCACGCCGCCGCCGAGCAGCACGGGCGGGACCTCTACTACGAGGCCGCCGTGGCCGGTGCCATCCCGCTCGTCCGGCCGCTGCGCGAGTCCCTCGCCGGCGACAAGGTCAACCGGGTCCTCGGCATCGTGAACGGCACCACCAACTTCATCCTCGACAGGATGGACACCAGCGGGGCCGGATACTCCGAGGCGCTCGACGAGGCCACCGCGCTCGGTTACGCCGAGGCCGACCCGACCGCCGACGTCGAGGGCTTCGACGCCGCCGCCAAGGCCGCCATCCTCGCCGGGATCGCCTTCCACACCCGGGTCAGGATCGGCGACGTGCACCGCGAGGGCATCACCGAGGTCACCGCCGCCGACATCGTCTCCGCCCGCCGCATGGGCTGCACCGTCAAGCTCCTCGCGATCTGCGAGCGCGCCGCCGACGGGAACTCCGTCACCGCCCGCGTGCACCCCGCGATGATCCCGCTGAGCCACCCGCTGGCCTCCGTGCGCGAGGCGTACAACGCGGTCTTCGTCGAGGCCGAGGCGGCCGGACAGCTCATGTTCTACGGCCCCGGCGCCGGCGGCTCGCCCACCGCGTCCGCGGTCCTCGGCGACCTGGTCGCGGTCTGCCGCAACAAGCTCAACGAGGCCACCGGCCCCGGTGACTCCGCGTACACCCGACTGCCGGTGAGCCCCATGGGCGACGTCGTCACGCGGTACCACATCAGCCTCGACGTGGCCGACAAGCCTGGCGTGCTCGCCCAGGTCGCGACGGTCTTCGCCGAACAGGGCGTATCGATCGATACCGTCCGTCAGCAGGGCAGGAATCCGAGCGGTGGCGACGAGGCCGCCGCCGGACAGGGCGGCGAGGCCTCCCTCGTCGTCGTCACCCACCGCGCGGCCGACGCCGCCCTCTCGGCGACCGTCGAAGCGCTGCGCGGGCTCGACACCGTGCGCGGTGTCGCCAGCATCATGCGTGTTGAAGGGGAGTGAAGACCCATGACCAACAAGGGCACCCACCAGTGGCGCGGCATCATCGAGGAGTACCGGGACCGCCTTCCGGTCACGAGCACGACGCCGGTCGTCACGCTCCGTGAGGGCGGTACGCCGCTCGTCCCCGCTCAGGTCCTCTCCGAGCGCACGGGCTGCGAGGTGCACCTCAAGGTCGAGGGCGCCAACCCCACCGGGTCCTTCAAGGACCGCGGCATGACGATGGCCATCACCCGGGCCAAGGAGGAGGGCGCGAAGGCGGTCATCTGCGCCTCCACCGGCAACACCTCCGCCTCCGCCGCCGCGTACGCGGTGCGGGCCGGGATGGTCTGCGCCGTCCTCGTGCCGCAGGGCAAGATCGCGCTCGGCAAGATGGGCCAGGCGCTCGTGCACGGCGCCAAGATCCTCCAGGTGGACGGCAATTTCGACGACTGCCTGACGCTGGCCCGCTCGCTCTCGGACAACTACCCGGTGGCGCTGGTCAATTCGGTCAACCCGGTCCGCATCGAGGGCCAGAAGACCGCCGCGTTCGAGATCGTCGACGCGCTCGGCGACGCCCCGGACATCCACGTCCTCCCGGTCGGCAACGCGGGCAACATCACCGCCTACTGGAAGGGTTACAAGGAGTACGCCGGGGACGGCGTGTCCACGCACACCCCGCGGATGTGGGGCTTCCAGGCGTCCGGCTCCGCGCCCATCGTCCGCGGCGAGATCGTCAAGGACCCGTCGACCGTCGCCACCGCGATCCGGATCGGCAACCCGGCCTCCTGGCAGTACGCGCTGAACGCCAGGGACGAATCGGGCGGTTTCATCGACGAGGTGACGGACCGCCAGATTCTGTCCGCCTACCGGCTGCTGGCCTCCCAGGAGGGCGTCTTCGTCGAGCCCGCGTCGGCCGCGTCCGTGGCCGGTCTGCTGAAGGCCGCCGAGGAGGGCAAGGTCGACCCGGGCCAGAAGATCGTCTGCACGGTCACCGGAAACGGCCTCAAGGACCCCGACTGGGCCGTCGCGGGAGCCCCGCAGCCGGTCACGGTCCCCGTCGACGCGGCCACCGCCGCCGAGAAGCTGGGCCTCGCGTAGGACTTCCGGGCCCGGCCGGTGCGGTTCCTTCCGGCCGGCCGGGCCCGGGAGCGCCCGCGGCAGCCGTTCGCGGCGGGCCGGGGCGACCGGCCGGCGGAAAAATCCGGCCCGGCGCCGCCGACGGAAGTGGGAAACCCCGTTCCGGGCGCCGGAAAACCATGCGGAAGGGCCCGGCGAATCCGTCCGGCGAGGGACTTGCGGAGCCGCTCCGCAAAGCCCGGCGCACTGGTCGGCAAACGCCCCGCGGCATTGCCGGAAAGCCGTTCCCCGGTGAGCAAGAACCCAGCTCAACCACCCTTTTCGGGACGGAGAGCGCATAGGAGGCGTGCGACACGCATCGTGCGCCTCCTGTGCGCCCTATGTCGCCACAGAACCTTCCTTCGATAAGCTGTACTCAGCCGTACCGCCGCATCTGCCGCGGTACAGGGGCCGTTGTGGCCATCGGGTTCCCCGGAATTCCACTCCCCGCCGCCACAACCCCCCGACCGACAGACAAATCGCTTCACCACCCCCGCCGCCTCACAAGGAGAGTCGTCCAACCGATGGCCGGTCCTGCCTTCCGAGCCGCCGCCGTCCGGGTGCGCGTCCCCGCGACCAGCGCCAACCTGGGCCCGGGTTTCGACGCCTTCGGCCTGTCGCTGGGGCTCTACGACGACGTCGTCGTGCGCGTCGCCGACTCCGGACTGCACATCGACATCGCGGGCGAGGGCGCCGACACACTGCCCCGCGACGAGAGGCACCTCCTCGTGCGCTCCCTGCGCACGGCCTTCGACCTGCTCGGCGGACAGCCCCGCGGCCTGGAGATCGTCTGCGCCAACCGCATCCCGCACGGGCGCGGCCTCGGCTCCTCCTCGGCCGCCATCTGCGCCGGGATCGTCGCCGCCCGCGCCGTGACGACCGGCGCCGACACCCGGCTCGACGACGCCGCGCTGCTGGAGCTCGCCACCGAGATCGAGGGCCACCCCGACAACGTCGCGGCCTGTCTGCTCGGCGGATTCACCCTCGCGTGGATGGACGGCGGATCGGCGCGCGCGATCAGGATGGACCCCGCAGAATCCATCGTTCCGGTGGTTTTCGTACCCAGCGAGCCGGTTCTGACCGAGACCGCCCGCGGACTGCTCCCGCGCACGGTCCCGCACGTCGATGCCGCCTTCAACGCCGGCCGGGCCGCACTCCTCGTCGAGGCCCTGACCAGGCGGCCCGAGCTGCTGCTCACCGCCACCGAGGACCGGCTGCACCAGGAATACCGCGCCCCGGCGATGCCGCAGAGCGTGGAGCTCGTGAACCGACTGCGCGCCGAGGGCGTTCCCGCGGTCATCTCCGGTGCCGGGCCGACGGTGCTCGCGCTGGCCGAGGACGGTGCGGCCGACAAGGTCGCACAGCTGGCGGGCGGGGGGTGGGCGGCCAACCGTCTCGCCCTCGACGCCCCGGGCGCGAGCGTGCTGCCGCTCGCCCCGTAGCCGAGAAGTGATTGCCGGTGAGTGAGAGGGGGAATGTTTGTTGGAGCCGGTAGTGTTAACCTCAAGTCTGCAACCGACGTCTATGTGGCGCGTTGCTTCGTGTCCCTTTCCGGGACCACCAATTCTTCCGGGAGCCTCCCCAACTGCCTGAGCAGCCTGCCTGAGCAGTTTCGTGCACGCTCCGGAACCGGCACGACACCCCTCGCTCGTCCAGGAGTGGGCCGAGCAGGGGGACCTCGGGCCGGGCCCTTGCACACCTTCATCTCTCCGCCGTACCCGGCGGACCACCGCCCCGGCACGGTCCGCAAGAAAAGACCGCAGTCGGACAGCACAACCGGTCGCCGAGCCAGAAGGCCGACGTCCGCTCCAGGGAAGGACCCTTCGTGAGCGACACCACCGATCTGATGGGCGTGACTGCCGACAAGAGCGTCGACAGCGCCGCGCCCGCCGAAGGTGCTGCCACTGGCACCACCACACGGCGCCGCCGCTCCGGCACCGGCCTTGACGGCATGGTCCTGGCCGAGCTGCAGCAGGTCGCGTCCGGCCTCGGTATCAAGGGCACTGCGCGGATGCGCAAGGGCCAGTTGATCGAGGTCATCAAGGAGGCGCAGGCCGGTAGCTCCGCCGCGCCCAAGGCCGCCGCGCCCGCCGCGGAGACCGAGACCAAGCCGAAGCGCCGGGCCACCTCCAAGGCGCGCACCGGGGACGACTCCGCCGCCGCGCCCGCCGAGAAGGCCGCGGCCCAGCAGCAGATCGACATCCCCGGCCAGCCGGCCAGCGACGACCAGCCCGCGGGCGAGCGCCGTCGGCGCCGTGCGACCGCGCAGGCGGGCAGCCCGGAGACCAAGGCCGAGAGCAAGCCCGCCGAGGCCAAGACGGAGACGCCGGCCGAGCCGAAGGGCGAGGAGCGCGCCGAGGCCAAGGCCGAGGCCGCCGCCGACACGGCCGAGGGCCGTCGCGGCGACCGCCAGGAGCGCGGCCAGCGCGGCGACCGCCAGGAGCGCGGCGAGCGCGGGGATCGCCGCGACCGGCAGCGCGACCGCCGGGGCAAGGGCGACGACCAGGGCCAGCAGGGCGGCCAGCGCCAGCAGCGCCAGAGCCAGGGCCAGCAGGGCGGCGGCCCGCAGGACGACGGCTACGACGACGAGGCGGGCGGCCGGCGCGGCCGTCGGGGCCGCTACCGCGACCGCCGCGGCCGTCGGGGCCGCGACGACTTCGCGGGCGAGGTCCCGGTCTCGGACGACGACGTCCTGATCCCCGTCGCGGGCATCCTGGACATCCTCGACAACTACGCGTTCATCCGGACCTCCGGCTACCTGCCGGGCCCGAACGACGTGTACGTCTCGCTCGCCCAGGTCCGCAAGAACGGCCTGCGCAAGGGCGACCACGTCACCGGTGCGGTGCGCCAGCCCAAGGACGGCGAGCGCCGCGAGAAGTTCAACGCCCTGGTGCGTCTCGACTCGGTGAACGGCATGGCGCCCGAAAGCGGCCGCGGCCGCCCGGAGTTCCAGAAGCTGACGCCGCTCTACCCGCAGGACCGGCTCCGCCTGGAGACCGACTCCAACGTCCTGACGACGCGGATCATCGACCTGGTCGCCCCGATCGGCAAGGGCCAGCGCGGTCTGATCGTGGCCCCGCCGAAGACCGGCAAGACCATGATCCTGCAGGCCATCGCCAACGCGATCACGGTCAACAGCCCCGAGTGCCACCTGATGGTCGTCCTGGTCGACGAGCGTCCGGAAGAGGTCACCGACATGCAGCGGTCGGTGAAGGGCGAGGTCATCTCCTCCACCTTCGACCGGCCCGCCGAGGACCACACCACCGTCGCCGAGCTGGCCATCGAGCGCGCCAAGCGCCTCGTGGAGCTGGGTCACGACGTGGTCGTCCTGCTGGACTCGATCACCCGTCTGGGACGTGCGTACAACCTCGCCGCCCCCGCCTCCGGCCGCATCCTGTCCGGTGGTGTCGACTCGACCGCGCTGTACCCGCCGAAGCGCTTCTTCGGCGCGGCGCGCAACATCGAGGACGGCGGCTCGCTGACCATCCTGGCCACCGCGCTCGTCGAGACCGGCTCGCGCATGGACGAGGTGATCTTCGAGGAGTTCAAGGGCACCGGCAACATGGAGCTCAAGCTCGACCGGAAGCTCTCGGACAAGCGCATCTTCCCGGCGGTGGACGTCGACGCGTCCAGCACCCGCAAGGAGGAAATCCTGCTGGGCGGCGAGGAGTTGGCGATCGTCTGGAAGCTGCGCCGGGTGCTGCACGCGCTCGACCAGCAGCAGGCGATCGAGCTCCTCCTGGACCGGATGAAGAAGACCCAGTCCAACGCGGAGTTCCTGCTCCAGATCCAGAAGACGACGCCGGCGCCGGGCAACGGCAACGACTGACGTCGCAGCGGACCGGCCGGACCGGTCGAATCGCGGGGCCGCCCCCGTCACTTCGGTGACGGGGGCGGCCCCGTTCCGCGTACCGGCCCGGCCGGTCCGAGACCTTCGCCACACGGCGGCCGTCGCGCCCGGGGCCGCGGCAGTGCCCGCAAAGGGCGAGAAACCGCAGGTGAGCGGGGTGTCACCGGCTGTCCACCGGTGTCGACCACTCCGTATTTCCTCACACGGACCCAACAGTCGGCTGTGCAACCCTTCTTCGTACCGCCGCGTCGTACCAAGTACCGACAAGTCGCCAAAGGCGGCGAAAAGGTGACCGGGGCGCGCCGTGGCGCGGCCCCGTCCGGCGGCCGGGGCCGAGCGGCCCGGCGGACGCCGACGACCGAGGGAGAGGGATGGCCGAGCAGAGCGGGAGCGGCGGGCGAATACGCCCCACCGGCAAGCGCCGGAAGAAGCCCTCCCGTCGCCGCAGGGCGACGGTGATCGCGGCCTGGAGCCTGGCCGGTGTCGTGGTCCTCGGCGGTGCCGGGCTCGGATACGCCTACGTCACGCTCAACGGCAACCTCAAGGCCGTCGACATCAACGCGGCGCTCGGCAAGGACCGCCCCGACGACATCGACGACGGCTCCCAGGACATCCTCGTGCTCGGCTCCGACTCCAGGTCCGGCGCCAACTCCGCGTACGGCGCCGACGAGGGCACGGCGCGTTCCGACACCGCGATGGTCCTGCACATCAACAAGGGCCACGAAACGGCCTCCGTCGTCTCCATCCCGCGCGACACCCTCATCACCCGCCCCGACTGCACCAGCGACACCACGGGGGAGCCCGTCGCCGGCGAACAGCGCGCGATGTTCAACACGGCGTACGAGGTCGGCGGACCGGCCTGCGCGGTCAAGACCGTCGAGTCGATGTCCGGCATCCGCATGGACCACTACCTCGAAGTCGACTTCACCGGCTTCAAGAAGCTCATCGACGAACTGGGCGGTGTGGAGATCACCACCACCCGGGCGATCGACGACCCCAAGAGCCACCTGAACCTCGAACCGGGCACCCACACCCTGGACGGCGAGCAGGCGCTCGGCCTCGTCCGTACCCGCAAGAGCGTCGGCGACGGCAGCGACCTCGGCCGGATCCAGCTCCAGCAGGCGTTCGTCAAGGCACTGATGGAGCAGGTCAGGAGCGTCGGGGTGTTCTCGAACCCGAAGAAGCTGTTCGACCTCGCGGACACCGCCACCAAGGCCGTCACCACCGACTCCGACCTCGGCTCGGTCGAGGAGCTCACCTCCTTCGCCACCGGGCTCAAGGGGCTCGCCCCGAAGAACGTCCACATGGTGACCCTGCCCGTGCAGTACGACCCGGCCGACCCGAACCGCGTCGTGCCGCTGGAGAAGTCCGCCCGGCAGGTGTGGGCGGCACTGAAGGCGGACCGGGCGATCCCCGCCTCCGCCACCGAGGACTCGGCGGGCGACAAGGGCGTCGCGGGCGGCGTCGTCCGGTGACCCCGGGCCGGCCGCGGAACGGATGACCGGACAAGCCGGGAATAGTTGCGGACCGCCCCCGGTTTTGGGAGATGCGGCCGGTCCTGGCAGACTGGTACGTCGGCCCCGGTTCACGGACGCGCAATCCGCGCGTGCGACCCGGCGCCCTCCCGAACCTAGGAGAAACCCTTGAAGCGCGACATCCACCCCGAGTACGTCGAGACGCAGGTCAGCTGCACCTGTGGCGCGTCGTTCACCACCCGGAGCACCATCGCGGGCGGCAGCATCCGCGCCGACGTCTGCTCCGAGTGCCACCCGTTCTACACGGGCAAGCAGAAGATCCTCGACACCGGTGGCCGCGTGGCCCGCTTCGAGGCCCGCTTCGGCAAGGCTGCCGGCTCCGCCAGCAAGTAGCGAGCCACTGCGCCGGTTCTCGGTGCCCTCTTCCGGGGGCATCGGGACCGGCGTTTTTTCCGGCCGGGGCCGCGGGGCCCACCACGCCCCGCCCGGCCGGCACCACGCCGTCCAGCAGGCACGCAGAGCGAGTGAAGGAACCAGGAGCCCGAAGATGTTCGAGGCGGTCGAGGAACTGATCGGCGAGCAGACCGATCTGGAGAAGCAGCTCGCGGACCCGGCGGTCCACGCCGACCAGGCCAACGCGCGCAAGCTCAACAAGCGCTACGCGGAGCTGACCCCGATCGTCGCGACGTACCGCTCCTGGAAGCAGTCCGGCGACGACATCGAGACGGCCCGCGAGTTCGCCGCCGACGACCCCGACTTCGCCGCCGAGGTCAAGGAGCTGGAGAAGCAGCGCGAGGAGCTCACCGAGAAGCTCCGCCTCCTGCTGGTCCCGCGCGACCCCAGCGACGACAAGGACGTGCTCCTGGAGATCAAGGCGGGCGCGGGCGGCGACGAGTCCGCCCTGTTCGCCGGCGACCTGCTGCGCATGTACCTGCGCTACGCCGAGCGCGTCGGCTGGAAGACCGAGATCATCGACTCCACCGAGTCCGAGCTCGGCGGCTACAAGGACGTCCAGGTCGCCGTGAAGACCAAGGGCGGCAACGGCGCCACCGAGCCCGGCCAGGGCGTGTGGGCCCGGCTGAAGTACGAGGGCGGGGTGCACCGCGTGCAGCGGGTGCCCTCCACCGAGTCCCAGGGCCGCATCCACACCTCCGCCGCCGGTGTGCTCGTCACGCCCGAGGCCGAGGAGGTCGACGTCGAGATCCACGCCAACGACCTCCGCATCGACGTCTACCGCTCCTCGGGCCCCGGCGGCCAGTCCGTCAACACCACCGACTCCGCGGTCCGCATCACCCACCTGCCGACCGGCGTCGTCGCCTCCTGCCAGAACGAGAAGAGCCAGCTCCAGAACAAGGAGCAGGCCATGCGCATCCTGCGTTCGCGGCTGCTCGCCGCCGCGCAGGAGGCCGCCGAGCAGGAAGCCTCGGACGTACGTCGCAGCCAGGTGCGCACGGTCGACCGTTCCGAGAAGATCCGTACGTACAACTTCCCGGAAAACCGGATCTCGGACCACCGCGTCGGCTTCAAGGCGTACAACTTGGACCAGGTGCTCGACGGCGACCTGGACGCCGTGATCCAGGCCTGCGTCGACGCCGACTCGGCCGCCAAGCTCGCAGCCGCGTAAACCAGCCAGCCCCGCCCGTAACACCGTACGGAGAACCGCGATGAACCTGCTGCTCGCCGAGGTGGCCCAGGCCACCCAGCGGCTGGCCGACGCCGGTGTGCCCTCGCCGCGATTCGACGCGGAGGAACTCGCCGCGTTCGTGCACGGCGTCAAGCGGGGCGAGCTGCACCGGGTGCCGGACGCGGACTTCGACGCCCGTTACTGGGAGGCCATCGCCCGCCGCGAGGCCCGCGAACCGCTCCAGCACATCACCGGCCGGGCCTTCTTCCGCTACCTGGAGCTCCAGGTCGGGCCCGGCGTCTTCGTGCCGCGCCCGGAGACCGAGTCGGTCGTCGGCTGGGCGATAGACGCCGTGCGAGCGATGGACGTCGTCGAACCGGTCGTCGTCGACCTCTGCAGCGGCTCGGGCGCCATCGCCCTGGCCATGGCCCAGGAGGTGCCGCGCTCGCGCGTGCACGCGGTCGAACTCTCCGACGACGCCCTCGTCTGGACCCGGAAGAACGCCGACGGCTCCCGCGTCACCGTCCACCAGGGCGACGCGCTGACCGCCCTGCCCGAGCTCGACGGCCAGGTCGACCTGGTCATCTCCAACCCGCCGTACATCCCGCTCACCGAGTGGGAGTACGTGGCGCCCGAGGCCCGCGACCACGACCCGGAGATGGCCCTGTTCTCCGGCGAGGACGGCCTCGACACCATCCGCGGCATCGAACGCACCGCGCACCGCCTGCTGCGCCCCGGCGGACTCGTCGTCATCGAGCACGCCGACACCCAGGGCGGCCAGGTGCCGTGGATCTTCACCGAGGAACGGGGCTGGGCGGATGCCGCCGACCACCCCGACCTGAACAACCGGCCGAGGTTCGCCACGGCCCGCAAGGCCATGCCGTGACCGGGGACCACCGCACGTCCGGCCCGTACCCGTCATACCCGTACACGCTTGAGGAGGCCGGCTGATGGCACGGCGATACGACTGCAACGACGCGACCGACCGCAAGACGGGCCTGCGCGAGGCAGCGTCGGCCGTCCGCCGCGGCGAACTGGTCGTGCTGCCCACCGACACCGTGTACGGCATCGGGGCGGACGCCTTCAGCTCCGAGGCCATCGCCGACCTGCTGGACGCCAAGGGGCGCGGCCGCAACATGCCGACCCCGGTCCTGATCGGCTCCCCGAACACCCTGCACGGCCTGGTCACCGACTTCTCCGAGCAGGCCTGGGAGCTCGTCGACGCCTTCTGGCCCGGCGCCCTCACGCTCGTCGCCAAGCACCAGCCGTCGCTCCAGTGGGACCTCGGCGACACCCGCGGCACCGTCGCCATCCGGATGCCGCTGCACCCGGTCGCCATCGAGCTGCTCACCGAGGTCGGCCCGATGGGCGTCTCCAGCGCCAACCTCACCGGCCACCCGGCCCCCGAGGACTGCGACGCGGCCCAGGAGATGCTCGGGGACTCCGTCTCCGTCTACCTGGACGGCGGCCCGACGCCCGGCATCGTGCCGTCGTCGATCGTCGACGTGACCGGCAAGGTCCCCGTGCTGCTGAGGGCCGGCGCGCTCTCCGTCGAGGAACTCCGCAAGGTGGTACCCGACCTCGAGGTGGCGAATTGACCGCCCCTGAGGGGCGTGGCATAACGGGGCGGGCCGACACCTTCCGCATCCTCCACGTCAGCACCGGCAACGTCTGCCGCTCACCGATCACCGAGCGGCTGACCCGGCACGCCCTGGTGGACCGCCTCGGCGATCCGCTCGGCGGCGGGCTGATCGTGGAGAGCGCGGGCACCTGGGGGCACGAGGGGGCACCCATGGAGGCCAACGCGGAGACCGTCCTCGCCGACTTCGGCGCCGACCCGGCCGGCTTCGTCGGCCGGGAACTCCTCGACGAGCACGTGATCCGCGCCGACCTGGTGCTCACCGCCACCCGCGACCACCGCGCCCAGGTGATCTCGATGGGGCACTCGGCCGGCCTGCGCACCTTCACCCTCAAGGAGTTCACCCGGCTGGTCCGGGCGATAGACCCCGCCACCCTGCCGGACCCGCGGGACGAGGGCGTCGTGGAGCGCGCCCGCGCGCTGGTCCGCGCCGCCGCCGCGCTGCGCGGCTGGCTGCTGGCCCCCACCGCCGAGGCGGACGAGGTGTACGACCCGTACGGGGCCCCGATCACCTTCTTCCGGTCCATCGGCGACGAGATCAATCAGGCCCTGGACCCGGTGGTCACCGCGCTGACGGGCGTTCCCGCACACCATTGACGCGGTGCCCTTGACGGCCGGAGGCCGGCGCAGCGGGCCGAAGCCCGGGAGGCCCCCCCGGGGCCGAGCGGTGCGAGGGGCGCGTCGGGGATGGTGCTCGATCAGGCCCTGGACCCGGTGGTCACCGCGCTGACGGGCGTTCCCGCACACCATTGACGCGGTGCCCCCGTACGGCCCCGTCCGGGCCACTCCGGCGGCCGTACGCACCGGCCGGGTAGCGGAGGGCCGACGGAGGGACGGCGGCGCCGTACAGCGGGCAGGGGGGCCGTTGCGGGCCTACATTGGAGCTGACGCCAGCGCACCCCTCTCCAGGTCCGGAGTTCCTCGATGCCGGTCACCACTCCCGCCGCACCCCCCTCCGCCCCCGGGACCGCCCTGCCGCAGGACTTCGGCGCCCTGCTCCGGGAGGACCCGGAGATCGCCGACGTGCTGCTGGGGGAGCTGCGCCGGCAGTCGGACACCCTCCAGCTGACCGCCGCCGAGAACTTCACCTCTCCCGCGGTCCTCGCCGCCCTCGGCTCGCCGCTCGCCAACAAGTACGCCGAGGGCTACCCCGGCGCCCGCCACCACGGCGGCTGCGAGCAGGCCGACGCCGCCGAGCGCATCGCCTGCCGCCGGGCCACCGCCCTCTTCGGCGCCGAGCACGCCAACGTCCAGGCGCACTCCGGCTCCTCCGCGGTCCTCGCCGCGTACGCCGCCCTGCTGCGCCCCGGCGACACGGTGCTCGCGATGGGACTCCCGTACGGCGGACACCTCACCCACGGCTCGCCCGCCAACTTCTCCGGCCGCTGGTTCGAGTTCGTCGGCTACGGGGTGGACTCCGAGAGCGGTCTGATCGACTACGCGCAGGTGCGCGCCCTGGCCCGTACGCACCGGCCCAAGGCGATCGTGAGCGGTTCGATCTCCTACCCCCGCCATCCCGACCACGCCCTGTTCCGGGAGATCGCCGACGAGGTGGGCGCGTACCTCATCGCCGACTCCGCGCACCCGATGGGGCTGATCGCCGGGGGAGCGGCGCCGAGCCCGGTGCCGTACGCCGATGTGGTCTGCGCGACCACGCACAAGGTGCTGCGCGGGCCGCGCGGCGGGATGATCCTGTGCGGGGCGGAGCTGGCGGAGCGGATCGACCGGGCGGTCTTCCCGTTCACCCAGGGCGGTGCGCAGATGCACACGATCGCCGCGAAGGCCGTCGCGTTCGGGGAGGCGTCCGCCCCGGCGTTCACGGCGTACGCCCACCGGGTGGTGGACCACGCCCGGGTGCTGGCGGCCGGCCTGGAGGCGGAGGGCTTCGAGATCACCACGGGCGGCACGGACACCCATCTGATCGTCGCCGACCCGGCCCCGCTGGGCGTCGACGGACCGGGCGCCCGTGCCCGGCTGGCGGCGGCGGGTGTGGTGCTGGACACCTGCGCGCTGCCCTACGGGGACGCCCGCGGCATCCGGCTCGGGACCGCGGCCGTCACCACCCAGGGCATGGACGGGACCGACATGGCGCGGCTCGCGGTGCTCCTCGGGGCGGCGGTGCGACAGGAGGGCGACGTCCGTGACGAGGTACGGGAACTGGTCGGCAAGCACCCGCCCTACCCGGGGTAGGGCGGCCCGTCCGGACGGGCCGGATCCGGTCGGAAATCCCCTGGTCGTCGTCCGTGCAACCGTTCGGCCCGGTCTCCGTGTCCTCGTCTGTGAGGCCGACGCAGCGCGGCCGTCCGCAACCGCCGGACGGTCTAAGGTGTGGGCTGAGATGGCCGGCGAAATCTATGGGGCAGCCCGTGCGTGATTACCTGCTGACGCTCTGTGTCACGGCTGCGGTGACCTACCTGCTGACCGGCCCGGTGCGCAAGTTCGCCATCGTGATCGGGGCGATGCCCGCGATCCGTGCGCGTGACGTCCACCGGGAACCGACACCGAGACTCGGCGGCATCGCCATGTTCGGCGGGCTGTGCGCCGGGCTGATCGTCGCGGCCCACCTCCACAACCTCGACTGGGTCTTCCAGCTCTCCAACGAACCGCGGGCGCTGCTCTCCGGGGCCGCGCTGATCTGGCTGATCGGGGTGCTGGACGACAAGTTCGAGATAGACGCCCTGATCAAGCTCGGCGCCCAGATGATCGCCGCCGCGGTCATGGTCATCCAGGGTCTGACGATCCTGTGGCTGCCGATCCCCGGCGTCGGCACCGTCGCGCTCACCCAGTGGCAGGGCACGCTGCTCACGGTCGCCCTGGTCGTCATCACCATCAACGCGGTCAACTTCGTCGACGGTCTGGACGGTCTCGCGGCCGGCACCGTCTGCATCGCGGCCGCCGCGTTCTTCCTGTACACGTACCGGCTCTGGTACGGGCACACGATCGAGGCCGCGGCCCCCGCGACGCTCTTCACGGCGATCCTGATGGGCATGTGCCTGGGCTTCCTGCCGCACAACATGCACCCGGCCCGGATCTTCATGGGCGACTCGGGCTCGATGCTGATCGGCCTGGTGCTGGCGGCCGGGGCGATCTCCATCACGGGGCAGGTCGACCCGGACACGATGAAGCTCTTCGCGGGCAGCGAGCGCGAGAGCACGCACGCGATGCTGCCGGTCTTCATCCCGCTGCTGCTGCCGCTGACGGTCATCGCGATCCCGGCCGCGGACCTGGTGCTGGCGATCGTGCGCCGCACCTGGAACGGGCAGTCGCCGTTCGCCGCGGACCGCGGCCATCTGCACCACCGGCTGCTGGAGATCGGCCATTCGCACAGCCGGTCGGTGCTGATCATGTACTTCTGGTCGGCCCTGATCGCCTTCGGGACGGTCGGCTATTCGGTGCACTCGACGTCGCTGTGGATCGTCCTGGTCGTCATGGGGCTGAGCGCGCTGGGCCTCGTACTGCTGCTGATGCCCCGCTTCACGCCGAAGGCGCCGTACTGGGCGGAACGCTTCCTGCCGCCCCGCTACCGCCGTCGGCGACGCGGGGGAGACGGTGATCCCCAAGCGCCCCTCCCGGCGGCCTCCGAAGCCCAACAGGGGCCCGGGGCGGGCGAGATGGGGCAGGGCGGGGAGACGGGCCCGATGGAGCGGACCCCGGTCGTGGTGGGAGTTTCCGGCGTCAACGGAGCGACCGCGATCGGCGATCGAACTCGTTTTTCGGACAGAGGCAAGGCCGAATCCGCACGCTGATGATTCGGTCACCAGAGGGCAATACCAGGCAAGGTGTTGAGTTGTCTTGCTCACATGCGCGGATTCACTCTCACGTGTGACTGTGAGCACACTTTCTTGGTAAAGACCTCATCAAATAGTTTGTGATACCGTTCACGAAGCCCGGTGACGGAGCCGAAGGACTTGTAGTAGCGCGGTCCATCGGCCCGAGGCATCGACTCGGACCGGGCCTACGATCGTCCATGACGACACCCTGCCCACCCCCTGCAAGCGGAGCTGCCGCCATGCCGTCCAACGACGCCCGGACTCTCCTCCAGACCGCCGTACCCACCGCTGCCGCCGGCGCCGTCGCCGTTGCCGTCAGCGCTGGTGTCGCGGGCGGCAAGGGAGCCATCGGCGCGCTCGTCGCGACGCTCGTCGTGGTCCTCTTCATGGGGATCGGCCTGGTGGTCCTGCAGCGGACCGCGCGGTCCCTGCCCCAGCTGTTCCAGGCAATGGGCCTGATGCTGTACACGACGCAACTTCTGCTGTTGTTCGTCTTCGTCGCCGCCTTCAAGGACACGACGATGTTCAACCCGAAGGCGTTCGCGATCACTCTGGTCGCACTGACCCTCGTGTGGATCGGCGCGCAGACGCGCGCACACATGAAGGCCAAGATCCTTTACGTCGAACCCGAGTCCGACAAGGCGGAAAAGCCCAAGAACACGGGCTCGAAGTCGTGAAGGGTAGGGGCGGGATAAGTGCGGGTTCAAGACCCTGCTATCGTCCGGTTCCAACTGCGGCACTGCGGGCGCGGGCATGTGAGCTGACGCCTGCTCGATCGCGAGGCTCAATGCCTGACTGCCGCTCACACATCCGTAACACCAGTCCAGTGCCGAACCGCGGCTGCGCGCCGCGCCGACACAACGAGGTTGCCGTACCTATGCGCCACGCTGAAGGAGCCCGCGGTGAGTGCTGACCCGACACAGGTGCTCGCCTTCGAGACCGATTGCCACATCTTCGACGGTTGTGGTTTCCCGGGTCCCGGCTTGCACTCTTTCCTGTTCGAGCCGATCTTCGGTGACGCGGACAGCAACGTCTACTTCAACAAGACGATGCTGCTGGCGCTCCTCGGTACGGTCATCATCGTCGGCTTCTTCTGGGCCGCCTTCCGTAAGCCGAAGATCGTCCCGGGCAAGCTGCAGATGGTGGCCGAGGCCGGCTACGACTTCGTCCGCCGCGGCATCGTCTACGAGACGCTCGGCAAGCGCGAGGGCGAGAAGTACGTCCCGCTGATGGTCTCGATCTTCTTCTTCGTGTGGATGATGAACCTCTGGTCGATCATCCCGCTCGCCCAGTTCCCGGTGACGTCGATCATCGCGTACCCGGCCGCCCTGGCGCTGATCGTCTACATCCTCTGGATGAGCCTCACCTTCAAGCGGCACGGCTTCGTCGGCGGCTTCAAGAACCTGACCGGCTACGACAAGTCGCTCGGCCCGGTCCTGCCGCTGATCATGGTCATCGAGTTCTTCTCGAACACCCTGGTCCGTCCCTTCACGCACGCGGTCCGACTCTTCGCGAACATGTTCGCGGGTCACACGCTGCTGCTGCTCTTCACCATCGCCAGCTGGTACCTGCTCAACGGCATCGGTATCGCCTACGCGGGTGTGTCGTTCGTGATGGTCATCGTGATGACGGCTTTCGAGCTCTTCATCCAGGCCGTTCAGGCGTACGTCTTCGTGCTCCTGGCGTGCACCTACATCCAGGGCGCTGTCGCCGAGCACCACTGATCGCGCCTGCCCTACCCCCAGTCGTCCGGTGGCCAACCCCCGCCGGTCCGTGAAAGAGAAGGAAGAACTGGCATGTCCCAGACCCTTGCCGCCGTCACCGGTTCCCTCAGCTCCGTCGGCTATGGCCTGTCCGCCATCGGCCCCGGCGTCGGCGTCGGCATCATCTTCGGTAACGGCACCCAGGCCCTCGCCCGTCAGCCCGAGGCTGCCGGCCTGATCCGCGCCAACCAGATCCTCGGCTTCGCCTTCTGTGAGGCGCTCGCCCTGATCGGTCTGGTCATGCCGTTCGTCTACCCGACCTCCTGACCTGGTCGCGAACAGCCCATTCGACGGAAGGCACTGATGTGAACCCCCTGGTTCAGCAGCTCGCGTCGGAGGGAGCGGAGAACCCGCTCGTTCCGCCGATCCCCGAGCTCGTCATCGGCCTCATCGCCTTTGTCATCGTCTTCGGCTTCCTCGCCAAGAAGCTCCTCCCGAACATCAACAAGGTTCTGGAAGAGCGCCGCGAGGCCATCGAAGGCGGTATCGAGAAGGCCGATGCGGCCCAGACCGAGGCCCAGAGCGTGCTCGAGCAGTACAAGGCTCAGCTCGCCGAGGCCCGTCACGAGGCCGCGCGCCTGCGCCAGGAGGCACAGGAGCAGGGCGCCGTGATCCTGCAGGAGATGCGGGCGGAAGGCCAGCGGCAGCGCGAGGAGATCATCGCTGCCGGTCACGCCCAGATCGAGGCCGACCGCAAGGCCGCGGCCGCCGCGCTGCGTCAGGACGTGGGCAAGCTCGCCACCGACCTGGCCGGCAAGCTCGTCGGTGAGTCCCTCGAGGACCACGCCCGGCAGAGCGGCACCGTGGACCGCTTCCTCGACGAGCTCGAAGCGAAGGCCGAGGCCGTCCGATGAACGGCTCGAGCCGCGAGGCACTGGCTGCCGCACGTGAGCGTCTCGACGCGCTGACCGACAGCACGTCGGTCGACGCGGCGAAGCTCGCCGAGGAGCTGGCCGCCGTCACGGCGCTGCTCCAGCGCGAGGTGTCGCTGCGGCGGGTCCTGACCGACCCGTCGCAGGCCGGCGAGGCCAAGGCGGAGCTGGCGGGACGACTGCTGGGCGGTCAGGTGGGCGGCGAGACCGTCGACCTGGTCTCCGGCATGGTCCGCTCCCGCTGGTCGCAGTCGCGCGACCTGGTCGACTCGGTCGAGGAGCTGGCGAACATCGCCGACCTCATCGCCGCCCAGCGCAGCGATGACCTCGACGACGTCGAGGACGAGCTGTTCCGGTTCGGCCGGATCGTGGCCTCCGACAAGGAGCTGCGCGCCGCGCTCACCGACCGTTCCGCGTCCACCGCCGCCAAGGGGCAGCTGCTGCGCAGCCTGCTCGGCGGCAAGGCGCGGCCCGCCACCGAGCGCGTCATCGTCCGCCTTGTCACCCAGCCGCGTGGACGTAGCCTGGAAGCGGGACTCGAGTCCCTCTCCAAGCTCGCCGCGGAGCGCCGGGAACGCATGGTCGCGGTGGTCACCTCGGCAGTGCCGCTGAGCGATCGGCAGAAGCAGCGCCTCGGCGCCGCGCTGACGAAGATCTACGGCCGCCCGATGCACCTGAACCTCGACGTGGACCCCGCGGTCCTCGGCGGGATCGCGGTGCGGGTCGGCGACGAGGTCATCGACGGCACCATCGCGGAGCGCCTCGAAGAGGCGACCCGTCGCATGGCCGGCTGACCGACTCGGCAACCAAAGACAGAGCAAGACCAGCGGCCCGGTTGGGCCGTGCAGAAATTGCAGAAGATTCCTGGGGGTCGGCCCCCAGACCCCCTTAAGAAACTTCGGGCCCAACAAGGAGAGCAGGGAACCCAGATGGCGGAGCTCACGATCCGGCCGGAGGAGATCCGGGACGCGCTGGAGAACTTTGTCCAGGCGTACAAGCCGGACGCGGCCTCGCGCGAGGAGGTCGGTACGGTCAGCGTTGCCGGCGACGGCATCGCGAAGGTCGAGGGTCTTCCCTCGGCCATGGCGAACGAGCTGCTGAAGTTCGAGGACGGCACCCTCGGTCTCGCCCTCAACCTCGAGGAGCGCGAGATCGGTGCGATCGTCCTCGGCGAGTTCAGCGGCATCGAAGAGGGCCAGCCGGTGCAGCGCACCGGTGAGGTGCTCTCCGTCGGCGTCGGCGAGGGTTACCTCGGCCGCGTCGTCGACCCGCTCGGCAACCCGATCGACGGTCTCGGCGAGATCGCGACCGACAGCCGCCGCGCCCTCGAGCTGCAGGCCCCTGGCGTCATGGTCCGCAAGTCGGTGCACGAGCCGATGCAGACCGGCTACAAGGCCGTCGACGCCATGGTGCCGATCGGCCGCGGCCAGCGTCAGCTGATCATCGGCGACCGCCAGACGGGCAAGACCGCCCTGGCCGTCGACACGATCATCAACCAGCGCGACAACTGGCGCTCGGGCGACGTGAACAAGCAGGTGCGCTGCATCTACGTCGCCATCGGTCAGAAGGGCTCCACCATCGCCTCCGTGCGCGGTGCCCTCGAAGAGGCCGGCGCGCTCGAGTACACGACCATCGTCGCCGCCCCGGCGTCCGACCCGGCCGGCTTCAAGTACCTGGCGCCGTACACCGGTTCGGCCATCGGCCAGCACTGGATGTACCAGGGCAAGCACGTCCTGATCATCTTCGACGACCTCTCGAAGCAGGCCGACGCCTACCGCGCCGTGTCGCTGCTGCTGCGCCGTCCGCCGGGCCGTGAGGCCTACCCGGGCGACGTCTTCTACCTCCACTCGCGTCTGCTGGAGCGCTGCGCGAAGCTCTCCGACGAGATGGGCGCCGGTTCGATGACGGGCCTCCCGATCGTCGAGACCAAGGCGAACGACGTGTCGGCGTTCATCCCGACCAACGTCATCTCCATCACCGACGGCCAGTGCTTCCTGGAGTCCGACCTGTTCAACGCCGGTCAGCGTCCGGCCCTGAACGTCGGTATCTCGGTCTCCCGCGTCGGTGGTTCCGCCCAGCACAAGGCGATGCGCCAGGTCTCCGGCCGTCTGCGCGTGGACCTCGCCCAGTACCGCGAGCTGGAGGCGTTCGCCGCCTTCGGTTCCGACCTGGACGCGGCCTCGAAGGCCTCGCTGGAGCGCGGCAAGCGCATGGTCGAGCTGCTGAAGCAGCCGCAGTACTCTCCGTACCCGGTCGAGGAGCAGGTCGTCTCCATCTGGGCCGGCACCACCGGCAAGATGGACGACGTCCCGGTCGAGGACATCCGTCGCTTCGAGAGCGAGCTGCTGGAGTACCTGCGCCGCGAGCGCAAGGACCTCCTCACCAGCATCCGCGAGGGCGCCAAGATGTCCGACGACACGCTGCAGTCGGTCGCCGACGCGGTCGCCGCCTTCAAGCAGCAGTTCGAGACCTCGGACGGCAAGCTCCTGGGCGAGGGCTGATCGATGGGCGCTCAGCTTCGCGTTTACAAGCGCCGCATCCGCTCCGTCACCGCCACGAAGAAGATCACCAAGGCGATGGAGATGATCGCCGCCTCGCGCATCGTCAAGGCGCAGCGCCAGGTGGCGGCATCGACGCCGTACGCCAGCGAGCTCACCCGTGCGGTGACCGCGGTGGCGACCGGTTCCACCACCAAGCACCCGCTGACCACCGAGGCCGAGACCCCGGCACGGGCCGCGATCCTGCTCGTCACGAGCGACCGCGGCCTGGCCGGCGGTTACTCCTCCAACGCCATCAAGGCCGCGGAGCGACTGACCGAGCGGCTCCGGGGCGAGGGCAAGGAGGTCGTCACCTACGTGATCGGCCGCAAGGGCGTCGCCTACTACGGCTTCCGCGAGCGGAAGATCGAGGACTCGTGGACGGGCTTCACCGACAGCCCGTCGTACGAGGACGCCAAGCGGGCCGCGGCCCCGCTGATCGAGGCGGTCACCCAGGAGACCGCCGAGGGCGGCGTGGACGAGCTGCACATCGTCTACACGGAGTTCGTGTCGATGATGACGCAGAACCCGGTGGACAACCGGATGCTGCCGCTCAGCCTCGATGCCACGAAGGAGGAGGGCGGCAAGGGCGAGATCCTGCCGCTGTTCGACTTCGAGCCGTCGGCGGAGGACGTCCTCGACGCCCTGCTTCCGCGATACGTCGAGAGCCGGATCTACAACGCGCTGCTGCAGGCCGCTGCTTCCGAGCACGCCGCCCGCCGCCGCGCGATGAAGTCCGCCACCGACAACGCCGGTGAGCTCATCAAGACGCTCTCCAGGCTTGCCAACGCGGCCCGCCAGGCCGAAATCACCCAGGAAATCAGCGAGATCGTCGGTGGTGCCAGTGCGCTGGCCGACGCGACCGCGGGGAGTGACAAGTAATGACGACGACAGTTGAGACGGCCGTTGCCACGGGCCGCGTCGCCCGGGTCATCGGCCCGGTCGTCGACGTGGAGTTCCCCGTCGACGCGATGCCGGACATCTACAACGCGCTGAACGTCCAGGTGGCCGACCCGGCCGAGGACGGCAAGCTCAAGACGCTGACCCTGGAAGTCGCCCAGCACCTCGGCGACGGCCTGGTCCGCGCGATCTCGATGCAGCCCACCGACGGTCTGGTCCGCCAGGCCCCGGTGACCGACACGGGCACCGGCATCACGGTCCCGGTCGGCGACATCACCAAGGGCAAGGTGTTCAACACCCTCGGTGAGATCCTGAACAAGCCCGAGGCCGAGGCCGAGGTCACCGAGCGCTGGGCGATCCACCGCAAGGCGCCCAACTTCGACCAGCTCGAGTCCAAGACCGAGATGTTCGAGACCGGCGTCAAGGTCATCGACCTCCTCACCCCGTACGTCAAGGGTGGAAAGATCGGTCTGTTCGGTGGTGCCGGTGTCGGCAAGACCGTTCTGATCCAGGAAATGATCTACCGCGTGGCCAACAACCACGACGGTGTGTCGGTGTTCGCCGGTGTCGGCGAGCGCACCCGTGAGGGCAACGACCTCATCGAGGAAATGGCCGACTCGGGCGTCATCGACAAGACCGCCCTGGTCTTCGGTCAGATGGACGAGCCGCCGGGCACGCGTCTTCGCGTCGCGCTGGCCGGTCTGACCATGGCGGAGTACTTCCGCGATGTGCAGAAGCAGGACGTGCTCTTCTTCATCGACAACATCTTCCGGTACACCCAGGCCGGCTCCGAGGTGTCCACCCTGCTCGGCCGCATGCCGTCCGCGGTGGGTTACCAGCCGAACCTGGCCGACGAGATGGGTCTGCTGCAGGAGCGCATCACCTCGACCCGTGGTCACTCGATCACCTCGATGCAGGCGATCTACGTCCCCGCGGACGACCTGACCGACCCGGCCCCGGCCACCACCTTCGCCCACCTCGACGCGACGACGGTTCTCTCCCGTCCGATCTCCGAGAAGGGCATCTACCCGGCCGTGGACCCGCTGGACTCCACGTCCCGGATCCTGGACCCGCGCTACATCGCGGAGGACCACTACTCGGCCGCCATGCGCGTCAAGGGGATCCTCCAGAAGTACAAGGACCTCCAGGACATCATCGCGATCCTCGGTATCGACGAGCTGGGCGAGGAGGACAAGCTCGTCGTCCACCGTGCCCGTCGCGTCGAGCGCTTCCTGTCGCAGAACACCCACGTCGCCAAGCAGTTCACCGGCGTGGACGGTTCGGACGTCCCGCTCGACGAGTCGATCGCCGCGTTCAACGCGATCTGCGACGGCGAGTACGACCACTTCCCCGAGCAGGCGTTCTTCATGTGCGGTGGCATCGAGGACCTCAAGGCCAACGCCAAGGAGCTCGGCGTCTCCTGAGCCCATGGCTCACCGAGGGGGGCGGGCGTGTCCCGTCCCCCTCATCACGCCCCGTAGAATTGACCCAACACCCGGCTCGAACGGCCGGGTGGTGACCCGAGGAGCCACCCTTGGCTGCTGAGCTGCACGTCGAGCTGGTCGCCGCGGACCGCAGTGTCTGGTCCGGCGAGGCCACCCTGGTCGTCGCGCGCACCACGTCCGGCGACATCGGCGTCATGCCCGGTCACCAGCCGCTTCTGGGTGTGCTGGAATCGGGCCCGGTGACGATCCGTACGAGCGACGGCCGGACCGTGGTCGCCGCTGTGCACGGCGGTTTCATCTCGTTCGCGGACGACAAGCTCTCGCTGCTCGCCGAGATCGCGGAGCTGGCGGACGAGATCGACGTCCAGCGCGCCGAGCGTGCGCTGGAGCGTGCGAAGTCGGACACGGACGCCGCTTCCGAGCGGCGCGCCGAAGTGCGACTGCGTGCGGTGGCGGTGCGCTAGCGCTCCGCGACCACGTAGCTTTACCCTCAGCCGCGGCCCGAGCTGGAGAACCCTCCAGACCGTGTCGCGGCTGAGGCGATGCAGGTGCGGTTGTATTCCCGGTGGTATCCGTTACTCGACGACGCGAGGAGGTCGGTGGAGATGTTCCTCGCGCTGTGGGTGGGCGCCCTGGTCGTCGCACTGATTCTGATCGGACTCTTCGTCTTCGGTCTGCGCCGGAGGCTGATTCAGCGCTCCGGCGGGACCTTCGACTGCAGTCTGCGGTGGAACGTGCCGGAGGAGCCCGACCTCTCGGGCAAGGGCTGGGTGTACGGGGTCGCCCGGTACAGCGAGGACCGGATCGACTGGTTCCGGGTCTTCTCGTACTCGCCCCGTCCGCGCCGCGGCCTGGAGCGTTCCGCGATCGAGGTGGTCGCGCGCCGGATGCCCGAGGGCGAGGAGGAGCTGGCGCTCCTGTCCGACGCCGTGGTGCTCGGCTGCCTCCACCGGGAGACCCGCCTGGAGCTGGCCATGAGCGAGGACGCGCTGACCGGTTTCCTCGCCTGGCTGGAGGCGGCCCCGCCCGGCCAGCGGGTCAACGTGGCCTGAGAGCCCGTACGACGGGTTGTCCGGCCCCGGACGACGAACGACGGATTGCCCACGAGGCCCCGGGTGCGAGGGATCGCACCCGGGGCCTCGTGCCGTCCCCCGGGCGAGCGGGCGGCGGGGAACGGGCGGTGGGCCCTGGACCCGGGGGCCGGCCGGTACACCGGGGGCCGGCCGGCAGAGGAAGCCCGCGGGGGAGCGCGGACGTGCGGGGGAGACGGGAGGGGGCGGGGAACGCGGGCATGCGAAAGCCGGGGAGACAGGGGGCGGACCTGTCTCCCCGGCTGCTTCGCGGGGTGTTGCGCGGTGCCGTACGGACTACTTCAGGCCGTTGTGGATGGCACCCACGAGTTCACCGTTGGCGGTGTCACCGCTGAACTCCCAGAAGAACGCGCCTCCCAGGCCCTGGTTCTTCGCCCAGGTCATCTTGGACGTGATGGTGGCCGGGGTGTCGTAGCTCCACCAGTTGGTGCCGCAGTGGGCGTAGGCGGTGCCGGCGACCGTGCCGGTGGCGGGGCAGCTGTTCTTGAGGACCTTGTAGTCCTCGATGCCGGGCTCGTAGGTGGCGGAGGCCGGGCCGGTGGCGGTGCCGCCCGGGGCGGACTGGGTCACGCCGGTCCAGCCGCGGCCGTAGAAGCCGATGCCGAGCAGCAGCTTGGAGGCGGGCACGCCCTTGGCCTTCAGCTTGGCGATGGCGGCGGCGGAGTTGAAGCCGTCCTGCGGGATGCCGTCGTACGAGGTCAGCGGGGAGTGCGGGGCCGTCGGACCCTTGGCCTCCCAGGCGCCGAAGAAGTCGTACGTCATCACGTTGTACCAGTCCAGGGACTGGGCGGCACCGGCGTAGTCGGCGGCGTCGATCTTGCCGCCCTCGGAGCCGTCGGCGGTGATGGCGGCGGTCACCAGGTAGTCCTTGCCGAACTTGGCGCGCAGGGCGGAGGTGAGGCCCTTCAGCGCGTCCGGTCCGCTGGTGTCACAGGTCAGACCGCAGGCGTTGGGGTACTCCCAGTCGATGTCGATGCCGTCGAAGACATCGGCCCAGCGCGGGTCCTCGACCAGGCCGTAGCAGGACTCGGCGAACGCGGCCGGGTTCTTCGCGGCGTCACCGAAGCCGCCGGACCAGGTCCAGCCGCCGAACGACCACAGGATCTTGATGTGCGGGTACTTCGCCTTCAGCTTGCGCAGCTGGTTGAAGTTGCCGCGCAGCGGCTGGTCCCAGGTGTCGGCCACGCCGTCGACCGACTGGTCGGCGGTGTACGCCTTGTCGTAGTCGGCGTACGAGTCGCCGATCGTGCACTTGCCGCCCTGGACGTTGCCGAAGGCGTAGTTGATGTGCGTGATCTTCGCGGCGGAACCCGAGGTGTCCAGGTTCTTGACGTGGTAATTGCGCCCGTAGACGCCCCAGTTGGCGAAGTAGCCGAGGTTGACCTTGTCGCCCGTGCCCGGGGTGCCGCCGCCACCGGTGGTGTGCACCTTGACCGCGCCGCTGACCGGGCCGGTCTGGCCGGCGGTGTCACGGGCCTGCACGGTGTACGAGTAATCGGTGCCGGCCTTGAGGCCGGAGTCCGAGTACGTCGTGCCGGTGACCGTCGAGACGACCGCGCCGTCCCGCAGGACGTCGTAGTTCTTGATGCCGTTGTCGTCGGTCGCGGCGGACCAGCTCAGCTTGACCGAGGTGTCGGTGACGGCGCTCGCGGTGGGGGTGCCCGGCGCGGAGGGGGCGTTGTCGCCGGGGACGCTGCCGCCGTCGCAGGAGGCGCCGTTCAGCTTGCAGCCGGTCGGGGCGCCGGGGCCGGTGCCGTTGAAGCCGAAGCTGACGGAGGCGCCGGGGGCGACCGTGCCGTTCCAGCCGAGGTTCTTGGCGGTCCAGTGGGTTCCGGAGCTGGTGACGGTGGCGTCCCAGGCGGAGCCGACCGCGGTGCCGGAGGGGAAGTCCCACTCGATGGTCCAGGAGGACAGGGCGGTGGTGCCGGTGTTCTTCACCGTCCACTGGCCCTCGAAGCCGCTGCCCCAGTCGGACTTCTTGGTGAAGGAGGCGGTTGCCGAAGTGGCGGCCTCGGCGGGGGAGGCCAGGCCGACCATCGCGGCGAGCGGAAGGAGCAGGGCGGTGAGGCCCGCGACCGCTCTGGATCTGGTGGCTCTTCCGTGCCCGAGTCTGAGTCGGGTACGGCGTAGGGGGGTTTCAGTGCTCAACGGTGCTCCTCGGGTGAGGTCCGGACAAACGGGGGTGGTCCGTGGACTGCAAACCCTGCGCCGCCCTGAGCGCGCCTTGTCATGGCGTACTCACCGCAGTGTGTCCGGTGAGATTAGGAAGGTCTGGACCAATCGTCAAGAGGTCCAGACCAAAGATCGCGTCGCGATCGTTCGCTCACAACGCGCCCAACTCCTGCGCCAGTACCGCCGCCTGGACCCGACTGCGCAGCTCCAGCTTGCCCAGCAGCCTGCTGACGTGCGTCTTCACCGTCGCCTCCGCCATGGAGAGCCGTACCGCGATCTCGGCGTTCGACAGGCCCTCGCCGAGACAGCCGAGAACCTCCCGTTCCCGCCGGGTGAGCGCGTCCAGCACCGAGGGGTCGGGCGTCCTCGCCGGTCGTACGGGAGCGGTTCCGGCGAACTCCGCGATCAGCCGCCGCGTCACGGCCGGGGCGATCAGCCCCTCGCCGCGCGCCACCGTGCGCACCGCCTCGATCAAGTCGTGCGCGTCGGTGTCCTTCAGCAGGAAGCCCGCGGCCCCCGCGCGCAGCGCCCCGAAGACGTACTCGTCCAGGTCGAACGTGGTCAGCACCAGGACGTCCGCGAGCTGCTCGGACACCACCTGTCCGGTCGCCGACACCCCGTCCAGCCGCGGCATCTGAATGTCCATCAGCACCAGGTCCGGGCGCAGTTCGCGGGCCAGGCGCACCGCCTCCTCGCCGTCCCCGGCCTCGCCGACGACCTCGATGTCGGGCGCACTGCGCAGGATGAGCACCAGCCCGGCACGGACGGCCGACTGGTCCTCGGCGACCAACACCCGGATCGTCATGTTCTCGATGTCCCTTCCGTCACGGGCAGTTCGGCCCGTACCCGCCATATTCTCGCCCCGTCCCCGGCGACCGAGGGGCCCGCCTCGATGGTGCCGCCCAGCAGCGCCACCCGTTCCCGCATCCCCACCAGACCGGCCCCCGACCCGGGCGCGCGGGGCCCCGGGCGCTCCCCGATCACACTGCTGATCTCGACCGTGAGCACCGGACCGGCCCGGTCGAGCCGCACCCCGACCGGGCCGGGCGCGGCGTGCTTGAGCGCGTTGGTCAAGGACTCCTGGACGATCCGGTACGCGGCCAGCTCGACCGGTGCGGGCAGTGGCTCCCGTTCCTCCCGGGTGTCCTCGAACGTGCAGGTCAGACCGCTCGACGCGGCGTTCGTACGGGCCTGTTCCACCAGTGCGTCCAGGGAGGCGAGGGTGGGCGAGGCGGCCGGTTCCGAGGAGCCGCCGGTGCGCAGCAGCTTGATCAGCCGGCGCATCTCGGCGAGTCCGGCGACGCTGTTCTCCCGGATCACGCCCAGCGCGTCGCGCGAGGTGGCCGGCTTGTCGATGGAGAGGGCGGCGGTGGAGTGGACGGCGATCGCCGACAGGTGGTTGGCCACCACGTCGTGCAACTCGCGGGCCATCCGGGTGCGTTCGGCGGTCACCGCCTGCACCCGGTCCATCTCGGCGAGCAGCGCGGTCTGTTCGGCGTGCAGCCGGGCCGTCTCGGCGGCGTCCCGGTGGTTGCGGACGCTCGCCCCGGTGAGGGCGGGGCCGAACGAGATCATGCCGGTGACGACACCGATGAGCAGGGCCTGCGGATTGCGGAACCAGGCCAGGAAGCCGATCGTGACCGCGACCATGATCAGGAACGTGGTCACCGGGATGCGGCGGGCGGCGGACGGCTTCCCGTACAGCACGGCCGCGTACACCAGGTCGGTGAAGAGCAGGACCGTCGCCAGGTTCCCGACCGTGAACTGGTCAGCGACCATCGCGAGCGTGCCGACGACCAGCCCCACCTGCGGGGCGGTCCGGCGGAGGAGTTCGAGCCCGGAGACGACGACGAGCGGCACCAGGCAGACCCACGGGGCGGTGAAGAGGCGGTTGCCCTGCAGGTGCAGCCCTAGCAGCCACAGGAGTATGCCGCCGGACAGGCCGACGACGGCCAGGAGCACGTCGTGGCGGTGCGGGCGGAAGGAGGAGGACACCCTCCCATCCAACACGGCCTCCCGCGCCCGGGCCTCCCCGCCGGGGCCGAGGCGCCAGTACATCGAAGTATGCAGGCCGGGTTCATCATCGCCGACGACGAGTGCGCCCCGGACGGCTGGGAGGCTGAAGTGGACCGAAGGGAGAAACGCCGTGATCGCCGTACTGATCGTGCTCTGCGAAGTCGCCTTCTGGGTGCTGCTGGCCGCGGGACTCGCGCTGCGGTACCTGGCGAAGAAGCCGCGACTGGGCGCAGCCGTGCTGCTGTGCGAGCCGCTGCTGGAGGTGGTGCTGCTGGTGGTGACGGCGATCGACCTGAAGAACGGCACGCCGCCCGACTGGAAGCACGGGCTGGCCGCGGTCTACATCGGCTTCACGGTCGGCCTCGGCCACTCGACGATCCGCTGGGTCGACGCCCGGGTGGCCCACCGCTTCGCGGGCGGCCCGCCGCCGGTGAAGCCGCCGAAGTACGGCATGGCGCGCGCGGCGCACGAGTGGCGGGTCGCCGCCCGGTGGATCGTCGCGGCGGTGACGGCGCTGGTCCTGCTCCAGCTGGCGATCTGGTACGTCGGCGGGGACGGGGACGCGTCGACGCTGCAGGGGTGGCAGCAGAAGATGCTGTTCGTGATCGGGATCAACGTGGTCATCGCGGGGAGCTACACGCTGTTCCCGAAGGCGGACCCGGGAGCGGGGACGGGGACGGAGCCGAAGCCGGGGTCGAAGACGTTGAGCTGACACCCGCCCCGGCTCCCCGAGCCCCGGTGCCCCGGCGGCCGACTGCCGGGGCACCGGGGCATCCGCCGTGAGCGGGGACGGGCGGGTGCCGGTGGACTACCGCTCGCCGCCCGGCACCCACAGCACGTCCCCGAGCTCCTTGTTCGCCGTCCGCGCGAGGATGAACAGCAGGTCGGAGAGCCGGTTGAGGTACGTGGCCGTCAGCGTGTTCATCGTGTCGCCGTGCACCTCCAGCGCCGCCCAGGTGGACCGCTCCGCGCGCCGGACCACCGTGCACGCCTGGTGCAGCAGGGCCGCCCCCGGCGTACCGCCCGGCAGGATGAAGCTGCGCAGCTTGTCCAGCTGCTCCAGGAAGTGGTCGCAGTCCGCCTCCAGCTTGTCGACGTAGCTCTGCTCGACCCGCAGCGGCGGGTACTCCGGGTTCTCGACGACCGGTGTCGACAGGTCCGCGCCCACGTCGAAGAGGTCGTTCTGCACGCGGACGAGGACCTTCACGACGTCCTCGGGGAGCTGTCCGAGCGCGATCGCGGTGCCGATGACGGCATTGGCCTCGTTGGCGTCGGCGTACGCGGAGATCCGCAGGTCCGTCTTGGCGGTCCGGCTCATGTCGCCGAGGGCCGTGGTGCCCCGGTCGCCGGTGCGCGTGTAGATACGTGTCAGGTTGACCATGCCGTCAGGCTAGTGCCATGCCCCGGCGGGCCCGGCCGGGGCACGGCACGGCTCAGGCCCCGGCCCGCCGGAAGGCCCGGGCGCCCACCGCCACGGCCCCGGCGGCGAGGACGACCGCCACCAGTGCCCCGTGCAGCATGTCCGCGGTGGCGTACGCGCCCACGTACGCGTCCCGCACCGCGTCCACGAGGTGACGCAGCGGGGTGAGGCGCGAGACGACGTCCAGCCAGCCCGGCCCCAGGGTCATCGGCAGCATCAGGCCGGAGAGCAGCATCACCGGCATGGTGACCGCGTTGATGACGGGGCCGAACTCCTGCGGCGTCGCGACCTTCATGGCCAGCGCGTAGGACAGCGAGGCCAGCGCGACCGTCAGCAGCCCGACGAACGCGAAGCCGATCAGGACCCCGGGCAGCGGTGCGCGCAACCCCATGGCCAGGGCGGCCAGTACCAGCAGCACCGCCTGGAACACGAAGAGCACGGCGTCCCGCAGGACCCGGCCCAGCAGCAGCGCCAGTCTGCTGACCGGGGTCACCCGCATCCGTTCCACCACCCCCGAGGACTTCTCGACGATGATCGAGAACCCGGAGAACGAGGCGCCGAACAGGGCGAGCTGGAGCAGCAGTCCGGGGACCAGGACCTGCCAGGAGTCACCGGTCGAGCCGAGCGGCAGACCGCTCAGGAGCGGGCCGAAGAAGAACAGGTACAGCAGCGGCATCAGGACGCCGAAGAGCATCTGGAAACGGGAGCGCAGGGTCTGCCGGGCGTACCGCCCGAAGACGAGCGCGGTGTCGTGCAGGAGGAGCATCGGCGGTCCTAGACGTTAGACGGAGAGGGGTGCGGCGTCGGCGGGTGCGGGGGCGCGGCCGGTGATCGCGAGGAAGGTGTCCTGGAGGGAGGCGGTGGCGGAGCCGGTGTACTCGGTCCGCAGCGCGGCCGGCGTGCCCTCGGCCGCCACCGTTCCCCGGTCGATCACGACCAGCCGGTCGGCGAGCGCGTCCGCCTCGTCCAGGTAGTGGGTGGTGAGGACGACCGTCGTGCCGGAGCCGTCGCGCAGCCCGCGCACCAGCCCCCACAGGTCGGCGCGGCCGGCCGGGTCGAGTCCGGTGGTGGGCTCGTCGAGGAAGAGGACGGGCGGGCGGTGGGTGAGGGCCATCGCGATGTCCAGGCGCCGCCGTTGACCGCCGGAGAGCGTGACGGCCCTGCGGTCGAGCAGCCCGTCGAGGCCGAGGCCGTGGGCCAGTTCCGCGGCCCGCGCGGTCGCCTCCCGCTTGCCCAGCCGGTACAGCCGCCCCTGGGTGACCAGCTCCTCCCGGACGGTCAGGTGCGGGTCGACGCCGCCGGACTGGGCGACGTATCCGCACTTCGCGCGTACCCCGGCCGGGTCGTCGGCCAGGTCGTGCCCGGCGACGACGGCCGTGCCGCCGGTGGGGGCGAGCAGTGTGGTCAGCATCCGCAGGGTGGTGGTCTTGCCCGCCCCGTTGGGGCCGAGGAGGCCGACGATCTCGCCGGCCGCGACCGTCAGGTCGACGGACCGCACGGCGTGCACCGGCCCGCTCCTGCTGTCGAAGGACCGGGCGAGCCCGGTCGCGCTGATGATTGGCATAGTGACCACAAAAACAGAGACACCCAAAAAATGCAATGACACCAATTTTTCATCGGCTCACGCCCGACACCTACGATGGGGGGATGACCGAGGGACTCAGGGAGCGCAAGAAGCGCCAGGCCAGGCAGCACATCTCGGACCTCGCGACCGGGCTGTTCCTGGAGCGCGGCTTCGTGACGGTGACCGTCGCGGAGATCGCCGAGCTGGCGGACGTCTCCGTGAACACGGTGTACAACTACTTCCCCGCCAAGGAGGACCTCTTCCTCGACCGGATGAAGGGCGTCACCCAGCGGGTGGCCCGGTTCGTCCGCGCCCGCGACAGGGGGGAGTCGGCGGCCGAGGCGGTCCTGCGGGAGCTGCGGGCGCTGGCCGTCGCGGTCTCGCCGGAGCTCGGACTGATGGACGGCTTCGCCGACTTCATGCGGGTCATCGAGGAGGCGCCCACCCTCCAGGCCCGTCTCGCCCGGCTCCAGGGCGAGGTGCTGGACGCCGTCGTCGCCACCCTGCGCGAGGAGACCGGCGCGGCGGCGGACGATCCGCTGCCGGAGCTGGTCGGCGGTCAGCTCGCCTGGATCGAGGGGGCCCTGGTCGGCCGGATCAGCCGGGAGATGCTGGCCGGCCGCAAGGCGGTCGAGGTCTCCCGCGACGCGCTCGTCCTGCTCGACGAGATCGAGGGGCTCCTCGGCGAAAAGGTCCTCAACTACGCCCGGCGCGCCGTCGGATGACGGGTCCCGGTGTGATGTCCGTCATTTGAGACGTGACGCGCATCTCTTCGGCGCCCCAGCACCCCTCACGGGTACTAATGTCCGCCGGAGAGCATGTGAACAACCGTCGATACCGGCCGTGCAGGGACCAGCTGCAGAGGCGGACAGAAACCAAGGGGTGCAGACGTGGCCAGGAAGCTCGCCGTCATCGGAGCCGGACTCATGGGGTCCGGCATCGCGCAGGTCTCCGCCCAGGCGGGCTGGGACGTGGTGCTGCGCGACGTCACCGACGAGGCCCTGACCCGTGGACGCGACGGCATCAAGGCCTCGTACGACAAGTTCGTCTCCAAGGGCAAGCTGGCGGCGGACGACGCCGAGGCCGCGCTGGCCCGCATCACCACCACCACCGACCTCGACGCGATCGCCGACGCGGACGTCGTCGTCGAGGCCGTCTTCGAGAAGCTGGAGGTCAAGCACGAGATCTTCCGGACGCTCGACAAGATCGTCCGCGAGGACACCGTGCTCGCCTCCAACACCTCCGCCATTCCGATCACCAAGATCGCGGCCGTGACGGAGCGCCCCGAGCGCGTCGTCGGCGTGCACTTCTTCTCACCGGTCCCGATGATGCAGCTCTGCGAGCTCGTCCGCGGCTACAAGACCAGCGACGAAACCCTCGCCACCGCGCGGGAGTTCGCCGAGTCCGTCGGCAAGACCTGCATCGTGGTCAACCGCGACGTCGCGGGCTTCGTCACCACCCGGCTGATCTCGGCGCTCGTCGTCGAGGCCGCCAAGCTGTACGAGTCGGGCGTCGCCTCGGCCGAGGACATCGACATCGCCTGCAAGCTGGGCTTCGGCCACGCCATGGGCCCGCTCGCCACGGCGGACCTGACCGGCGTCGACATCCTGCTGCACGCCACGAGCAACATCTACACCGAGTCCCAGGACGAGAAGTTCGCCGCACCGGAGCTGATGCGCCGGATGGTGGACGCAGGTGACATCGGCCGCAAGAGCGGGCAGGGCTTCTACACGTACTGATCGTTTTCGGTCCTCCGGGCGCCCGATCCGCCGTCGATCGGGCCCGGGGGCCCGGGGGGCGCCTTCCGGAGACCGCGGATCCACGCGGATCCTGGCCGGGCCCTGGTCACTCCACAGAGTGAATTCGGTATCGGTTCGCTTACAGACGGCAACCTCTCCGTCTCCGCCGCAGTCAGTTGTGGGAGAGACGGAACAGACAGACGAACCTTGCTACGGAGCATTCCGGGGAGCGCATATGCACATCAGGGGCGACCACGCCGAGCTGGTCGTCGGGGGCCGCCTCGACGTCCGAAGCGCGGCGGACGCCCGTACGGCCCTGCACTCGGCCCTCGACGACGGAGTCGGCGACCTGGTGCTCGACCTGACCGAGCTGGATTCCTGGGACGCCACCGGGCTCGGCGTCATCATGGGCGCACACCGCCGCGCCGGACGCGCCGGCCGCCGACTGGTGCTCCGCGGCGTGCCGCCGCAGATGCAGCGCCTGCTGGTGGCAACCCGCCTGCATCGCATTCTGGCCATCGAGGGCGGAATCGCTGCGGACTCGCTGCCGCGCGTGTAGCACCCGCACGGGCCCGCTTCGGGCGTCGTGCACGCCGCCGTGCGCGGTGGTCCCGCGCCGTACGGCCCCGCCCGTCGCCGCGCACCCGGTGCACGCCGCCCCGGCGCCGTCGCGGCGGTCCTTCGCGGTCGGCCGCAGCCCCGCGCGCGGCCGTACGGCCCCGGTGCCGCACCCGGCCCGGAACCGTTGCGAACGAAAGCGTGCAATCCGCATGAGAGCGCGCGCTTCGGGCGGCACCACCCCCCGACTGTGCGGGGACCCCGGCCGACGGTCTAGGGTTCGGCCGTCCGCCGATTGACGAACCCACCCGGCGGAAACCGGACCGGAAGCGACAGCGGGGCGTGCGAGGCCGGAGGGGCAATCGTGCGCTACGCGTCTGGGGGCTTTGACGATGGACCCGACACACCGGGAGCCGGAAGAGTTCGGCCGGGACACCGACGGACCCGGTGACGGACCGGACCACGGCCGTTCCCAGGGCCCCCGGCCCCGCTCGGCCAAGGGCACCCCCGGGGCCCCGGATTTCGGTCGGCAAACGCCGCAACAGGCCCGCTTCGTCCGCCTCATATCGGGCGACTACCTCCTCACCGTCAACCCGGTCGACGGCAGCGAGGTCGAACTGTGCCCGCCGGGGGAGCAGCCCACCGCCCCGGTCCGGCGCACCGCGGCCGGGCGCGCCGACCACGAGCGCGCCCTCGCCCCGCCGGTGCCGCCGGGCCCGCCCGCCCCGCAGCTCCCGCTCCTGGAGCGCGCCGAGGAACGCGAACGACTGGTGCGCCTGCTGTCCAGGGGCCGCTCGGTGCGGCTCACCGGACCGGCCGGATCGGGCCGCACGACCCTGCTGGACGCCGTCGCCGCGGACTGCGCGGACCTCGCGCCGGACGGAGTGGTGCGGCTCTCCGGCTACCGGAGGACCGCCACCGACCTGCTGTACGGGCTCTTCGAGGCCGTGAACGAGGCGCCGCTGTACCGCCCCGACCGCACCGCCCTGCTCGAAGAGGTCCGGCGCATCGGCGCCGTCGTCCTGCTCGACGACCTGGAGTTCGGCGGGGCCGCGCTGGAGGAGCTGCTCGACGCCACCCCCGAGTGCGCCTTCCTGCTCGCGACGGCGCCGGACGTCGTCGTGTCCGGCGCGGACCCGTACCTCGAAGAGGTCCTCCTCGCCGGCCTCGGCCGCGACGCCTCGACCGAGCTGCTGGAGCAGGTCGTCGAACGCCCCCTCACCGAGGAGGAGCGGAACTGGGCGGGCGACCTCTGGTTCGAGTCCGAGGGACTGCCGCTGCGCTTCGTCCAGGCGGGCGCCCTGCTGCGCCAGCGCGACCTGCTGGGCGCCGCCCCCGAGGCGTACGGACCCGGGGACCGGCCCGCGGTCCCGCCCTTCGGGCACGACGGGGCCGTCGACGGGGGCCGCGCACCGCTGCCCAGCCTCGGCGACGGCGCGGCCCCCGCCGCGCTGCTCGCCTCACGGCTGAGCGGACCGGCCCGCGACACCCTGCGCTTCGCCGTGGCGCTCGGCGGCGAGGTGCCGCACCAGGCCCATCTGCCGGCCCTCGTCGGCGACACCCACGCGGACGCCGCGCTCGGCGAGCTGGCCGGCTGCGGACTGCTCTCCCCGGCCGGCCCCCGCTACCGGCTGGCCGCCGGGGTCGTCGCCCAGCTGGAGGCCGCCGGATACGGCGAGGACGCCACCGACCGGGCCCGGACCGCGGCCCAGCACTACGCCTGGTGGGCCGGCCACCCCTCCGTCACCCCCGAGCGGGCGGCGGCCGAGGCCGACGCCGTCGTCGCGGCGATGGCACAGCTGGTGCCCGGCGACGGCGCGGGACAGACCAGCGCGGCCGTGCTGCTGGCCCGCAGCGCCGCCCCGGCCTTCGCGGCGGGACTGCACTGGGGAGCCTGGGAACGGGCGCTGAGGATCGGCCAGGAGGCGGCCAGGATCGCCGGGGAGGTCGCCGAGGAGGCGTACTTCCACCACGAACTGGGCGTCCTCGCGCTGCTCTCCGGCAACCCGGACCGGGCCCGCGCCGAACTGGAGACCTCGATCGGCATGCGCGGGGCGCTCGCCGACAAGTCGGGCGCGGTGGCCGGACGGCGGGCGCTCGCCCTGGTCGCCGACCGTTCCGGCGGACCGCTGCCCGGCGCCCTCGCGCAGGTGGGCGAGGACGTGCCGTTCGCGGAACCGGTGGAACAGGCGACGCCCGCCCGCCCGATGGCGGCAACGACGCAGCCCATGTCGCCGTCCCGGCCGGACGAGGGCCCCACCACGGTGATAGCGCGCCAGAGCGCCCCCGCGGCCGCGCCCGCCGCGCGGAGTGGCCGGCCCTCGGTGCTGGGCCTCGCCCGGCGCAACCTGGTCGCGACGGCCGCGGGCGTGCTCCTGGCCGGTGTGCTCGGCACCGTCGTGGTGCTGGGCATGACGTCCGGCAGCGACGACGTACCGGGGAACCGGGGCGTCACGAGCGAGCAGTCCTCCGGCGAGCAGGACGGCGGCACGGAGGAGGACCCGGCCGGCGACCCGGCGGACGGCTCGACCCCCGGTTCCGCCTCCTCCGGCGGCGGCGATGCGACGCCCGGCCCGTCGGGCAGCGAGATCACGCCGAGCGGCAGCGGCTCGCCGTCCACCGGATCGCCGGGGCCGAGCGACAAGCCGTCCTCGGACCGGCCCACCAGCGACGAACCGTCCTCGGACCGGCCCACCAAGTCGTCGAGCCCCACCAAGTCCTCCAGCCCGACGAAGTCGGAGAGCCCCAGCCCGACCCCCACGGAGACCGAGACCCCGGAACCGACGGACACGGCCACCGAACCCGAGCCGACCTCGCCCGACACCTCCGACTCGGCGAGCGGACCCTCGTCGTCCTCGGCCGCGGCGGCGGGCCCGGCCGGCGGCCCGGTGGCGGCCTGAACCCACCCCGGAACGGGCGGACGCCGGACGCGATGCACACGTCCGGCGTCCGGGAAGACGGGCGGGGGAGGGGGACCGGCGGGGTCAGAACAGCCGCAGCTTGTCGTCCTCGATGCCGCGCAGCGCGTCGTAGTCCAGGACGACGCAGTCGATCCCGCGGTCCGTCGCCAGCACCCGGGCCTGCGGCTTGATCTCCTGGGCCGCGAAGATGCCCTTCACCGGGGCGAGATGGGGATCGCGGTTGAGCAGATCCAGATAACGGGTCAGCTGCTCCACGCCGTCGATGTCGCCGCGCCGCTTCAGCTCCACGGCCACGGTCCCCCCGTCGGCGTCCCGGCACAGGATGTCCACCGGCCCGATGGCGGTGAAGTACTCACGGCGGATCAGGGTGTAGCCCTCGCCGAGGGTCTCGATCCGGTCGGCGAGGAGTTCCTGCAGGTGCGCTTCGACGCCGTCCTTGATGAGGCCCGGGTCGACGCCCAGTTCGTGGGACGAGTCGTGGAGGATCTCCTCCATCGTGATGATGAGCTTCTCGCCCGCCTTGTTCACCACGGTCCAGACGTCCGCGGTGTCGCCGGTGCCCTCCTTGAGGGTGCAGGGCGGCGACATCCAGTTGAGGGGTTTGTACGCCCTGTCGTCGGCGTGGATCGACACGCTCCCGTCCGCCTTCACCAGGATGAGACGGGGAGCGGAGGGCAGATGGGCCGTGAGCCGGCCGGCGTAGTCCACGGAGCAGCGGGCGATGACGAGACGCATGGTCGGCAACGCTACTCGACGAGGGGCGCTCCACGCGATTCTCCCCCGTCACCCCCGTCGCTCCGCCCCCACGTTGACGGTCCTCGACGGGGCTTGCCCCTCTTTGGGTCCGTTCGTCGATGGCCGGTTGTGTTCCCAATCTCCTGGTGCGGCCAGGACTGCGCCCGTACCGTGTAAGCAGGAGGTCGCCGTCCGTGTACGCTGCGTCGCCGCCCTTCTTCCCTGCCCGTAAGGCCCCGGCCAAGGCAACGGGGTCGCGAGAGGAGAACCCATGTCGCTCGACGTCTCACCGGCGCTGTTGGAACAGGCCGAGCGAGGCGAGGTCGACGAAGCGGACTTCGTCGACTGCGTCCGGACCTCCCTGCCCTACGCATGGGAGATGATCAGCTCTCTGGTGGCCCAGCTGAAGGTGGACGGCGGAGAGTTCGCCGACAACCAGACGCCCCCGCCGGACGAGCAGGCACGTGGTCAGCTGCTGCGCGCGCTCGCGAGTGATGCGATCCGCGGCGCGCTCCAACGGCACTTCGGGGTGCGTCTGGCATTCCAGAACTGCCACCGCGTCGCGGTGTTCCCGCTGGACGCCTCGGCCGACGAGCGGCTGGCCCGCTTCACCTCGGTGCGGGGCCAATTGCTCAACCAGTCCCCCCAACTGCGGGACTGTTAGGGCCTCTCGTTCGGATCGGGCCGGGCTCGCGTGCTCCGGTGCGCATTTCCCCCAAGGCCTTGAGGGCCAGGGGGACCCCCTTCCGCGTTGTCGTCGGTCGCCATGGCGGAGCCATGGCTCCCTCCTCCGCCTTGCGATCGATGGGGTCTCCCTGCTCGAACGAAGCTGAGAGCTTGGGGAAGCACCGGACCCCGCTCACCGATCCGGCCCGATCCGAACGGAAGACCCTGGGCCGTGTCGCGGGAGCCCCGTCGGACCGGATGTCACCGGCCCGTCCGTGGGCGGACGACGTCGCTTCCGCAGCACGCCCCGGGCCCGTCCGGCCGGTCGCGGCCGTACGGGATCCGAACGCTTCCGCCGCCGTCCCGGACCGGATGGGCTCCGGCCGGCCTGCTCCGGAACGGAGGTGCCCGTGTTCCCGGCGGGGCGTCATGTGAGCAGCGGGAGCACTTCGGTGCCCAGCCGCGCCACGTTCTCCTCCGTGGCCGTCAGATCCCCCGAGCCCTCCGCCAGGAGCGCGAAGCGGGTGATGCCCGTCCGCTCGGCGGTGGCGGCGAGCCGGTCGGCGGCGAGCCGGGGCGGGCCCACCGGATGGAGGCCGCACAGGAATTCCGTGTACGCGACCGGATCGCGCATCACCCGGTGCCGTCCGTCGACCGTCACGTGGGCGTCCAGCCCCTGCCGCAGCCAGCCGGGCATCGTCTTCACGAGCGTCTCCACGGCGCCCTCGTGCCGGTCGGCGATCTGGACCACCCCGGCGGAGACGTGCCCGGCGGCACGGACGCTCTCGGGCGAACGGCCCGCGGCGAGGGCGGTGGAGCGCCACAGGGCGACCATGTCGGCCTTCTCCTCGTCCCTGCAGTGCATCCCGAGCAGCATCGGCAGCCCGTTCTCCGCCGCGAGCCGCACCGTCTTCGGCGAGGTGCACGCGACGATCACCTCGGGGCCGCCGAGCCCTTCGCCGTCCTCGTCGACCAGCTCGTCGGCCCGGGGGACCACCGCGACCTCGCGGAAGCCGTACCGCTCCCCGCGCCCGGCCACCCGCGGCTCGCGCAGCCAGTCGAGCAGCAGCCCCAGGGACTCCGGGAAGCCCTTCTCGTACGCCGCCAGGCCGCTCCCGAACACCTCCAGGTCGACCCACGGGCCGCCCCGGCCGACGCCGAGGGTGAACCGGCCGCCGCTGGTGAGGTGGAGCAGCGCGGCCTGTTCGCCGAGCGCGACCGGGTGCTGGGTGGGCAGCACGCTGACCGCCGTGCCCACCCGGATCCTGCGGGTGCGGCCGAGCAGCAGCGCGGCCAGGGTGACGGCGGACGGGCAGACCCCGTACGGCACGAAGTGGTGTTCCGCCAGCCAGACCGAGTCGAGCCCGGACTCCTCCGCGACCTCGGCGGACCGGACCGCGCGGTGCAGCGCCTCGGCAGGCCCCTGCCCCGGAAACTGGGCTGCCAGTACGAACGTTCCCACACGCATCGCCAATTGCCTCCTTGCGGCCGACGCGGCTCTCCCCTACAGGCAACAACGTCTGACACGTGCCAAGGGCACGGGCCGGAGACAGGTTGTTGCGATTTTCCGGTAACTCACCCCCTTCGGGGGTGACGCCCCGGAGGGCTCCGGGCGCCGCCGTCGGCCGAATGGCCCTACGCTGGACGGGAACTGCCCGGCCTGTTTTGTGAGGTGTCACGTGTCCCCGCGCCGAAACCGCTCCCGAGGCGGCGAGAGTCCCCACGACAGCGCGGCAGAACCGGGAGCCCGGTACGGCGGCGGCGGGCGCACCGAGGAGTGGCAGGGCGAGCAGTGGTCGGTCCGCCCGGTGAGCGGGGCGAGCGCGGTGGGCAAGCACTACCGCTGCCCCGGTTGCGACCAGGAGATCCCGTCCGGCGTCCCGCACCTGGTGGCCTGGTCCGAGTACGCCGGCATCGACGACCGCAGGCACTGGCACAAGGCCTGCTGGAACGCGAAGGACCGCCGCACCACGCAGGTGCAGCGGTCCAGGAACGCGCCCCGTTACTGAGGGACCGTCGGGGGCGGGTCCGGTCAGACGTCCCGGCGGTCCATGGAGAGGCAGGCGAGGAACAGCGCCACTCCCGAGACGCCGAGCATGATCCACAGCGGGTCCCAGCCGGACGGCCCCGAATCGGCCACCGAGGTCGAGTAGAACGCGCTGAGCTGGTTGGGGATCGAGTACTCGAAGAGCTTCATCCGCAGGTCGGAGAGTGACTCCGAGAACATGAACATGCCCAGCACGAGCGGCAGCAGCACCAGGCCGATCATGATCGTGATCGCCCCGGCGGAGTGCCGGACGATGGCGCCGACCGCGAGCGAGAGCAGGCCCAGCGTCGCCGTGTAGAGACCGACGCCGACCGTCGCGCGCAGCCAGTCGTCGCCGGAGGGTGTCTCGCCGCCGACGATGGCGGTCTGCGCCGCCGCGACCAGGGCGGTGGTCACGGTCGTGATGACGAAGGTGAGCAGGAAGAAGACGATCGCCTTCGCGCACAGCACCCGGTAACGGCTGGGACAGGCGGTCAGCGTCGTGCGGATCATGCCCGTGCCGTACTCCGAGGCGATGGTCAGCACGCCGAGCGTGATCACGCAGAGCGAGCCCAGCAGCACCCCGTAGAAGCCGAGACTGAGCACCGGCATCGAGCCCATGTCGGCATCGGCGGCGTTGACCGCGACCGCGGTCAGCAGCCCGATCCCGACCAGCAGCACGACCATGACGCCGAGCGTCCAGATCGTGGAGCGCACGGAACGGATCTTGGTCCACTCGGAGGCGAGCGCGTCGCCGAGGGTCGCGGCGCGGACCGGGATGGGCGAGGTGTAGGAGCCGAGCGCGGCCGACAGGTCCTGCTCTCGGTACGGTGCCTGCGGGGGCGGCGGCGTGGTCATCGGGCGTCCTCGCTGGTGTCGTGCTTGGTCAGGTCCGCGGGAGCGGCGGGAGCCGGGGGAGCGGCGGGGGCCGCGGGACCGGCCGGGGGCTGTGCGTACGGGTCCTGTCCGGGCGGCGGCGGGGCGTACCAGTTGTGCTGCGGAGCCTCCGGGACCGGCGGCTGCGGAGCCCCGTACCCGTTGTGCACCGGCTCCTGGAGACCGGCCCGCTCGTCCGCCGTCGAACGGTAGTCCACGACGCCCTGCGTCATCCGCATGTACGCCTCCTCCAGCGACGCCTGGTGCGGCGAGAGCTCCCACAGCCGGACGTCCGCCCCGTGCGCCAGGTCGCTGATCCGGGGCAGCGGGAGGCCGGTGACCCGCAGCGCCCCGTCCGGCTCGGGCATGACCTGCCCGCCCGCCCCGGTGAGCGTGGCGGTCAGCTTCTCGCGGTGCTCGGCGGACCCGTCCGGAACCCTGACCCGGGCGAAGTCGGCCGAGTTGGCGGAGATGAAGTCCGTGACGCTCATGTCGGCGAGCAACTGCCCGCGGCCGATCACGATCAGATGGTCGGCGGTGAGCGCCATCTCGCTCATCAGATGGCTGGAGACGAAGACCGTGCGGCCCTCGGCCGCCAGCATCTTCATCAGGTTGCGGACCCAGAGGATGCCCTCGGGGTCGAGGCCGTTGACGGGCTCGTCGAAGAGCAGCACCTGCGGGTCGCCGAGCAGCGCCGCCGCGATGCCGAGCCGCTGGCCCATGCCGAGCGAGAAGCCCTTGGACCGCTTGCGCGCCACGTCCTGGAGGCCGACGACACCGAGCACCTCGTCGACCCGGGGGGCCGGGATGCCGGCCAGCTGGGCGAGCGAGAGGAGGTGGTTGCGGGCGCTGCGGCCGCCGTGCACGGCCTTCGCGTCCAGCAGCGCGCCCACCAGCCGCGGTGCGTTCGGCAGGCTGCGGTAGGGGTGGCCGCCGATCGTGACGTGACCGGAGGTCGGCCGGTCCAGGCCCAGCATCATGCGCATGGTGGTGGACTTGCCCGACCCGTTGGGACCGAGGAATCCGGTGACGGCGCCCGGCCGCACCTGGAAGGAAAGGTTGTGCACGGCCGTCTTCGCGCCATAGCGCTTGGTCAGGCCGACTGCCTCGATCATGCTTCAGCCCCATCGACTCACGTCTGTCGTCGGGGCCGGGCCGAGCGGCCGCACACCCCCGTAAGAGTTAGGAGGATAACCAGCCCCTGACGGTTCCGGCCAAGTCGTTCCGGGGGCGCGCCGCCCTCCGGACCCGGCGGACCGGCGGCGGACGGCCCCGTACCGGCGGGCCCGCCCCCTCGTCAGGCGTCCCGCTTCTTGAGCACGAGGTAGCCGCCGAGCAGCGCCGCCGCCACCCAGGCGATCAGGATGCCGAGCCCGCCCCACGGCCCGTACGGCGCCGGATCGCTGTTCAACGCGTCCGGGACCACCTGCATGATCTTGGAACCGGCCTGGTCGGGAAAGTACCGGGCGACCTTCTTGGCCCCCGGCACCACCGACAGGATCTGGGAGACGAGGAAGAAGAACGGCATCAGGATGCCGAGCGACAGCATCGAACTGCGCAGCATCGTCGCCACGCCCATGGAGAAGATCCCGATCAGCCCCATGTACAGGCCGCCGCCGACCACCGCCCGCAGGACGTTGTCCGCGCCGATGTCGGTGCGGTGCTCGCCCAGCAGGGCCTGGCCGAGGAAGAACGAGGCGAAGCTGGTCGTGATGCCCACCGCCAGGGCCAGCAGACCGGCCACCGCGACCTTGCTGAACAGGAACGAACCGCGCTGGGGCACCGCCGCCAGCGAGGTCCGGATCATGCCCGAGCTGTACTCCGTACCGACCACCAGCACACCGAAGACCACCATGGCCAACTGGCCGAGGACCATGCCGGAGAAGCTGATGAGGGTCGGGTCGAAGGTGGCCCGCTCCATCACGGGGAGGTCGTCGAACTGGGCGTTCATCAGGGCGCAGAGCGCCGCGCTCATCGCGACGGTGACGACGAACGCGGAGATCAGCGTCCAGACGGTCGAGGAGACCGTACGGATCTTGGTCCACTCGGAGGCCAGGACCGCGGGTACCGATGCCATCGCCGTCACCCCTCCCCGCCGTCGGCCCCGGCGGGGCCGCCACCGGTCCGCCGGTCCCACTGATCGCCCCAGCGCGGACCCGCGGGCGGTGGCGCCGGGCTGTGGTCCGCGTGCGCGTGGTACTCCACGGACTCCGCCGTCATCTGCATGAACGCCTCCTCCAGGGAGGCCCGCTGGGAGCTCAGCTCGTGCAGCACGATCTGGTGCTGCGCGGCGAGCTCGCCCAGCGCCTCGGTGGTGGCGCCGTCGACCTCCAGCATGCCGCCGCCCGCCTCGACCACGATCAGCCCCGCCTCGTGCAGCACGTCCAGCAGCCGCTCCCGCTGCGGGGAGCGCAGCCGTACGTAGCTGCGGGAGTTGTGGTGGATGAAGTCGGCCATCGACGTGTCGGCGAGCAGCCGGCCCTGGCCGATCACGATCAGATGGTCGGCGGTGAGCGCCATCTCGCTCATCAGGTGGCTGGAGACGAAGACCGTGCGGCCCTCCACGGCCAGCGTCTTCATCAGGTTGCGGATCCAGTGGATGCCCTCGGGGTCGAGGCCGTTGACGGGCTCGTCGAAGAGCAGCACCTGCGGGTCGCCGAGCAGCGCCGCCGCGATGCCGAGCCGCTGGCTCATGCCGAGCGAGAAGCCCTTCGACTTCTTCCGCGCCACCGCGGTCAGACCCACGGTGTCCAGCACCTCCGCCACCCGGCTCTCCGGGATGCGGTTGCTCTGCGCGAGACAGAGCAGGTTGTTGTACGCGCTGCGCCCGCCGTGCATCGACTTCGCGTCCAGCAGCGCCCCGATGTACTTGAGGGGCTCCTCCAGCTCGCGGTAGTGCTTGCCGTCGATGCGGACCGAACCACCGGTCGGGTTGTCGAGACCGAGCATCATCCGCATCGTCGTGGACTTGCCCGCCCCGTTGGGCCCCAGAAAACCCGTCACCATCCCGGGCCTGACCCGGAACGAGAGCCGGTCGACGGCAACCTTGTTGCCGAAGCGCTTGGTGAGGCCGTCGAGCTCGATCATGCATTCACGCTAGAACGGCCGCGCGCCCGGCGCCACAGGGGCGGCACCGGGCACACGAAGAGGGCGCCGAGGATCCCGGCCGAGGGCCGGCCGGGATCCTCGACGCCCTCACTCGCGAGTGCGGACCTGCCGCCGGGGCGTCCGGGTCAGTGGGTCTGCTGGGCCGGGACACCACGGGTGACCGGCTCGTCGTCGGCGGGGGAGCCGGCGGCGGCCACCGCGGCGCCGGTCAGCGTCGCCAGCATCTCGCGGACGTTGGTGAGCTGGGCGTTGATCGAGTCGCGGCGGTTGGTGAGCGCCGCCAGCTCGCGCTCCGATTCGCTGCGGATCCGGTCGGCCTTCGCGTTCGCGTCGGCCACGATGTCCTCGGACTGGCGCTGCGCGGTCTCCACCGTCTGACGGGCCCGGCGCTCGGCGTCCGTACGGAGCTTCTCGGCCTCCAGGCGGAGCTGCTCGGCGCGGTGCTCGATCTCGGCGAGGCGCTTCTCGGCCTTGGCCTGACGGGACGCGAGGTCGCGCTCCGACTGGTCGCGGCGCTTGGCCAGGTTGGTCTCGAAGTCCGCGGCGGCCTGGGCGGCCTTGGCGCGGGTCTCCTCGAAGAGGGCGTCGGCCTCCTCGCGCTTCTGCGCGGCGTCCTTCTGGGCATCCGTACGCAGCGAGCCGGCCTCCCCCTTGGCCTTCTCGATGATGCGGACGCCCTCGTCCTCGGCCTTCGCCTTGCGGTCGGCGGCGAAGGTCTCGGCGTCGTTGCGCACCTGCTGGGCGGCCGACTCGGCCAGCTCGCGGTGCTGCTCGGCGGCGCGACGGGCCTCCTCGCGCAGGTCCTTCGCCTCCTCCTCGGCCAGGCGGAGAATCTTCTCCACCCGCGCGCCGAGACCGGCGTACGACGGCTCCGCGTCGTTCACCTGGGCCTGGGCGTTCTGGGTTTCGAGGTGGAGCTCCTCGATGCGCTTTTCCAGGGACGTGATGCGGGCGAGAGCACTATCACGGTCGGCGACGAGCTTGGTAATGCGGTCATCCACCTGACCGCGGTCGTATCCACGTCGCACGAGCTCGAAGCCGAAGGGGGAGGAAGGGTCGCTCATGGGGTTCCTGTCGAATGAGACCGGTGAGGTGTTAGAGGGAATCCTAGGGGCCCGGACGGCGTGTCATCGAGTGGATGCCCTTTTGATCTGGAGAATGACCCTCCTTTTGAGTGGCTAACCCCCGCAACTCTTGCCACTCGGAGGGTGGAACGTTCCTGACGAAGCACGGGACACGGCAGGGCGACTACCCCTCGGACGACTTGCCACCCGATCGAGTGCCTGCGGAGGCCCCGGCTTTGACGCCGCCCGAGGAGCTGCCCCCGCCCTTGCCGCTCGCCGGCGTCTCGAAGGACTCCAGCGCCTCCAGCACGTCCTGGACACGGGAGATCTCGGTGTTGATGTCCGCGCGGCGCCGCACCAGCAGATCGAGCTCGCGCTGGCCCTCGTCCACCATGCGCTTCGCCTCGGCCTCGGCCTCGGTCCGCAGCTTCTCGGCCTCGCGGACCACCGTGGCCTTCTTCTGCTCGGCCTCCTTCAGCAGCGACTCGGCCCGCTTCACCGCGGCGATCCGGACCTTGCTCGCCTCCGAGTTGGCGTCCGCCAGCAGCTCCTTGGCCTTGGCCTCCGCCTCGTCGCGCTGCTCGGTCGCAGCCTTCATCAGGTTGTCGACGCGCTCGCCCGCCGTCTTCATCTGCTCGGCGGTCTCCCGCCGGGCCCGGTCGTGCAGCTCCTCGATCTCGCCCTCGATCCGGGCCCGCAGCTCCTCGGCCCGCTCCCGGATCGCCGTGGCGTCCCGGCGCGCGCCGACCAGCAGCTCGTCCGCGTCCGTACGGGCCCGCTCGACCAGGGAATTGCCCTCGACGGTCGCCTCCGAGGCGATCCGCGTGGCCTCCTTGCGGGCCGCGCCGACCATCGTGTCGGCCTGCTTCTCGGCCTCGGTGGCGGTGCGCAGTGCCTCCTCCCGGGCCTTGTCGATGAGCTGGTCGGCCTGCTCCGCCGCGTCGGCCCGGCGCTTGGCCGCGGCCTCCCGCGCCTCGTCGAGCAGCCGGTCCGCCTCCTCGCGGGCCTCCGCGCGCATCTGCTCGGCCGCCGCCTCGGCCTCCGAGCGCACCCGCTCGGACTCCTCACGGGTACGGGCCGCGTGCTCCTGCGCCGAACCGACGACGGTCGCCGCCTCGGCCCGCAGCCGCTCGGCCTCGTCCGCGGCCTCGCCCGTCACCCGGGCCGCCTGCTGCGTGGCCTCCTCGACCAGGGAGGCCGCCCGCTGGGTGGCTTCCTCGGTCAGCGAGGTCGCCTGCCGGGTGGCCTCCTCGACCAGCGTGGTGGCCTGCTGCGTCGACTCCGTACGGACCCGCTCGGCCTCGTCCGTGGCCTCGCCCACCAGCCGGTCGGCCTGGGTCGCGGCATCCGAACGCATCCGGTTGGCGTCCTCGCGGGCCTCGGCACGGCTGCGTGCCGCGTCCTGTTCCGCCGACGCCAGCGCGTCGGACGCCTCGGTGCGCATCCGCTGGACGTACTCCGCGGTGTCCGCGCGCAGCCGCTCCGCCTCGGCGGTCGCGTCGGCGACGGTCCGCTCGGCCAGCTCCTTCGCGGCCTCGGACGCCTCCTGCGCCTCCTGACGGGCCCGCGCCGCGTCCTCGCCGGCCCGCTCCCGCTCCGCGTACGCGTCGGTGCGGACCCGGTCCGCCTCCTCCTGCGCCTCGGTCTTCGTGCGCTCCGCGACGTGCTCGGCGGTCGAGCGCAGCCCGGCGATCTCCGCCTCGGCCTGCTCCTGGAGCCCGCTGACCGAATCCCGCACCTGCTGGGCGGTCTGCTCGGCCGCGGAGACCAGCTCGGTCGCCCGGCCGTCCGCCTCCTCGACCAGCCGCTGGGCCTCGGCCTGGGCCTCCTCGACCCGCTTGCGGGCGGAGGCGAGGAGATCCTCGCTCTGCTCGCGGGCCCGCTCGCGCTCCTGGTTCGCCTCGGCGCGCGCCGCGTCGAGGGTCTCCTCCGACTCCCGGCGGCGCCGGTTGGCCTCCTCCTGGGCGGCGGCCAGCGCCTCCGCGGCCTCCGTGCCCACCCGCTCCGCGGCGGCGGCGGCCTCGGAACGCAGCCGGTCGGCGCTCTCCTGCGCCTCCGACTTGAGCCGCTCCGCCTCGGCGGCGGCCTCCGTGCGCAGCCGCACGGCCACCGACTCGCCCTCGGCCCGCGACTGCGAGGCGTCCGCCGCGGCCTCGTCGCGCAGCCGCTCCGCCTCGGTCTCGGCCTGCTCCCGCAGCACCCGCAGCCGCTCGGCGGCCTCCGTGCGCAGCCGCTCGGACTCCTCGTTCGTCTCGCGCCGGATGCGCTCCGCCTCGGCGCGCGCGTCCGTGAGCTCCTGCTCGGCGGTGGTGACCCTGGTCTCGGCCTCCGTGTGCAGCCGGGACAGCTCCTCGGCCGCCTCCGCCTGCCGGGCCGCGACCGCGCGCTCGGTCTCCTCGCGCAGCTCCGCCGCCGCCCGCTCGGCCGCCCCGGTGGTCGAACCGGCCTGCTCCTCGGCCTCGGCGCGCAACTGCTCGGCCTCGGCACGGGCGCGCTCCAGCGCCTCCTCGGCCTGCTTGCGCAGCGCGGTGGCGCGCTCGGTCGCCTCGGTGCGCACCCGCTCGCTCTCGGTGCCCGCGGCGCCGCGCAGCTCCTCCGCGTCGGCCTTCGCCTTGGCGAGCAGCTCCTCGGCGGTCTTCGCGCCCTCCTCCAGCTGCTGGACGGCCTCGCGGCGCGCCTCGCCCCGGATCCGCTCGCCCTCGGCGACCGCCTCGGAACGCAGCTGCTCGGCCTCGCCGCGCAGCCTGCGCGCCTCCTCCTGCAGCTCGACCGTCTTGGCGCGGTACTCCTTGGTGTCGTCCTTGGCCGCGCCCTTGAGCTGGTCGGCCTGCTCGGCGGCCTCGCCGCGCAGCCGGTCCGCCTCGGCCTCCGCCTCGCGGCGGATCCGCTCGGCCTCCTCGGTGGCCGACCGGGTGGTGGACTTCGCGTCCTCGGACGCCTTGGACAGCACCTCCTCGGCGGTCCTGGCGGCCTTGGCGAGCTGGGCCGCGGTGTCCTCGGCGGCGGCCGTGCGGGCCTTCTCGGTCGCCTCGGACTTCAGCCGGTCCGCCTCGGCACGGGCGTCGGCGAGGGCCTGCTCGGCCTCCGCCTTCAGGACCTCGGCCTCCTTGGTGGCCTCGCCGACCAGCCGCGCGATCTCGGACCTGGCCGTACGGGTGCGCTGTTCGTTCTCCGACTCGGCGGAGGCCAGCCGCTTGGACGCGGCCTCCTTCGCCTCGGAGGTGACCTTCTCGGCCGCCAGCCGGGCCTCGCGCAGCTGGGTCTCGGCCTCCTGCATGCGCTGCTCGGCGGCCCGGTTCAGTTCGGCGGTCTGCTGGCGGGCCTGCTCGGTCTCGGCCGTCGTGGTCGTGCGCAGCCGCTCGGCGTGGCTGGTGGCCTCCTGCGCCTGGCTGGAGGCCGCGTTCAGCATCCGCTCGGCGTCCTTGCGGGCGCGCAGCAGGAGCGCCTCGGCCTCGGTACGGGCCGACTCCGCCTCGGAGCCGAGCCGCTGCCGGGTCTCCTCCGCCACCCGCTCCGCCTCGGCGCGCGCGGTCGTCAGGGCCTGCTCGGCCTCGGCCCGCGACTCCTCCAGCAGCCGGCGGGCCTGGGACTCCGTCCGGGCCCTGAGCTGCTCGGCCCAGGCGACGTTCTCGTTGACGTGGGACTCGACGGTCCGGCGGCGCTCCGCCAGTTCCTGGTCGAGCTGCTGGCGCCGCTGCACCGCCTCGTTGTGCAGCTCGGCCTGGAGCCGTGCCTGGTGCTCGGCGTGTTCCTGCAGGATGCGCTGGGTCTGCGCGCGGGCGTCCCGCAGTTCCCGCTCGGCGTCGGTCCGCAACTGCTCGGCCTGGATCTGGGCGTTACGGAGCAACTGCTCGGCCTGGTAGCCGATGTCCGCGCTGTCATAGGCGGGACGGGTCGCGAGATTGCGCCGAGCCTCGTGCAGCTTGGCGCGCAAGACCTCGACCTGGTAACCGAGGTCCTCGGCGTGCTGGACGGCCTTCTCACGGTCGGTCTTCAGCCGGTCCATCTCGGCCTCGAACCGCGAGAGATGGTCGTCTTCAGCCCGGTGGCTCTCCTGGCGTTCGTAGCCCCGCACTGCGCGGTCCCATCCTTCCCCGAGCTCTCAACCTCGTTCGAGCGGGGGAGACCCCAACCCTGGTCGCAACTCTCCTGCAAGTTACGAGTACCGTTCGCCGGTGAACGGCCTCCCGGGGAATGGTGACAGATCAACGGCTGAGGACGCGGCGCGGCCCCGACCCGGCCCCGGCCCGGAACCGCCCACTCTACCGGGCCGGGTATCCGGAGGTCAGTGCTCCGCTGCGGACGTGACCAGTTCGGTGAGGACACCGTGGCAGTCCTTGGGGTGCAGGAAGGTGATCCTGGACCCCATGGAACCCTTCCTGGGCTCGTCGTACAGCACCCGGACGCCCTTCTCCCGGATGTCCGCCGAGTCGGCGTCGACGTCCTCGGTCCCGAAGGCGATGTGATGGACCCCTTCCCCGTTCTTGGCCAGCCATTTGCCCACGGCGGAGTCCTCCCGGGTGGGCTCCAGGAGCTGGAGGTAGGAGGCGCCGCCGTCGGACGTACCGTTGATCCTGAGCATGGCCTCGCGCACGCCCTGCTCCTCGTTGACCTCGGAGTGGTACACCTCGAAGCCGTAGGTCGAGCGGTAGAACTCGACGGTCTCGTCAAGGTTGAAACAGGCGATCCCGATGTGGTCGATTCGCGTCAGCATGCCACCAGTGCAGCGCCACACGGATGGTTACGCAACGTGCGCGCCATCACACCCGCTGCCGGATGACGGGCGCGGTACCGCTCAGTACATTCGAGTAAACCCTCGTTCACTTCTCATCCCAAGGGGCTGCGCCTCATGTCTGGAACGACCGGTACCACCTCAGTGATCGTCGCGGGCGCGCGTACGCCCATGGGCCGGCTGCTCGGCTCGCTGAAGAGCTTCTCCGGGGCCGACCTGGGCGGCATCGCCATCAAGGCCGCGCTGGACCGGGCCGGCATCGGCGGCGACCAGGTCGACTACGTGATCATGGGCCAGGTGCTCCAGGCCGGAGCGGGCCAGATCCCGGCCCGCCAGGCCGCGGTCAAGGCCGGCATCCCGATGAACGTCCCCGCGCTCACCGTCAACAAGGTGTGCCTGTCCGGTCTCGACGCGATCGCGCTCGCCGACCAGCTGATCCGCGCCGGGGAGTTCGAGGTCGTCGTCGCCGGCGGCCAGGAGTCCATGACGAACGCCCCGCACCTGCTCCCGAAGTCCCGCGAGGGCCACAAGTACGGCGCGATCGAGATGCTCGACGCGATGGCGCACGACGGCCTGACCGACGCCTTCGAGAACATCGCGATGGGCGAGTCCACCGAGAAGCACAACGCCCGCCTGGGCCTGACCCGCGCCGACCAGGACGAGATCGCCGCGCTCTCCCACCAGCGCGCCGCCGCCGCCCAGAAGAACGGCATCTTCGAGGCCGAGATCACCCCGGTCGAGATCCCGCAGCGCAAGGGCGAGCCGGTCCTCTTCGCCAAGGACGAGGGCATCCGCCCGGAGACCACGGTCGAGTCCCTCGGCAAGCTGCGCCCGGCGTTCGCCAAGGACGGCACGATCACCGCGGGCACCTCCTCGCAGATCTCCGACGGCGCGGCCGCGGTCGTCGTGATGAGCAGGGCCAAGGCCGAGGAACTGGGCCTGGACTGGATCGCCGAGATCGGCGCCCACGGCAACGTGGCCGGCCCGGACAACTCGCTCCAGTCGCAGCCGTCCAACGCGATCGCGCACGCCGTGAAGAAGGCGGGCATCCAGGTCGAGGACCTCGACCTGATCGAGATCAACGAGGCGTTCGCCGCCGTCGCCGTCCAGTCCATGAAGGACCTGGGCGTCACCCCGGACAAGGTGAACGTCAACGGCGGCGCCATCGCGCTCGGCCACCCGATCGGCATGTCCGGCGCCCGTCTGGTGCTGCACCTGGCGCTGGAGCTGAAGCGGCGCGGCGGCGGCACCGGCGCGGCGGCGCTGTGCGGCGGCGGCGGTCAGGGCGACGCGCTGATCATCCGGGTCCCGGGCAAGTAGCACCCGGCGGCGCCCCGCCGGTACTCCGGGCGAGCAGGACGCGGTACACGTAGAGCACGCAGCGAGTGAACGGAGCGGTGATGGTGGACGTCCCCACCCTGGTCGAGCAGGCACGCGCGGGTCGGCCGCGGGCCGTGGCCCGGCTCATCTCCCTGGTCGAGGGGGCGTCGCCGCAGCTGCGCGAGGTGATGGCGGCCCTGGCGCCGCTGACGGGCAACGCGTACGTCGTCGGGCTGACCGGTTCGCCCGGTGTCGGCAAGTCGACGTCGACGTCGGCGCTCGTCGCGGCGTACCGGCGGGCCGGCAAGCGGGTCGGCGTCCTGGCCGTCGACCCGTCCTCGCCGTTCTCCGGCGGGGCGCTGCTCGGCGACCGGGTCCGGATGTCGGAGCACGCCTCCGACCCGGGCGTCTACATCCGCTCCATGGCCACCCGCGGCCATCTGGGCGGCCTCGCCTGGTCGGCGCCGCAGGCGATCCGGGTGCTGGACGCGGCGGGCTGCGACGTGATCCTGGTGGAGACGGTCGGCGTCGGCCAGTCGGAGGTGGAGATCGCCTCCCAGGCCGACACCTCCGTCGTCCTGCTGGCGCCCGGCATGGGCGACGGCATCCAGGCGGCGAAGGCCGGAATCCTGGAGATCGGCGACGTGTACGTGGTCAACAAGGCCGACCGGGACGGCGCGGACGCCACCGCGCGCGAGCTCAACCACATGCTGGGCCTCGGCGAGGCGCGCGGTCCCGGCGACTGGCGGCCGCCGATCGTGAAGACGGTCGCCGCCCGGGGCGAGGGCATCGACGAGGTCGTCGAGGCGCTGGAGAAGCACCGGGCGTGGATGGAGGAGCACGGGGTGCTCGCCGAGCGCCGCACGGCCCGTGCGGCCCGCGAGGTCGAGACGATCGCCGTCACCCGGCTGCGCGAGCGCATCGGCGACCTGCACGGCGACCGCCACATCGGCGCGCTCGCCGAGCGGATCGTGGCGGGCGGCCTCGACCCGTACGCGGCGGCGGACGAGCTGGTGGCGGGACTCACCGGCGGGGCGTGACCGGCGCGCACGGGAAGGCGGACCGGGGTCGGCCGGGACGCGGAACCGGGCGCGGACCGGTGGACGAACCAGGATGCGAACCGGGCGGACGGTCCCGGTCGCGGCGTGCGGGCCGCGACCGGGACCGTCCCGCTGCCAGGACCGTTCCGCGACCGGGATCGTTCCGCGTGACCGCGCGGAACGGCGTGTCCGGTGTGATTCCCGGGCGATTGCCGGTCGTGCGTCGGGCGGAGGGCGTCTCCCGGCGCCCGACGCTGTGACTGGTGACATGCCCGTGGCAGGATGACCGCCGGATGCGCGCACGGGGCGTCCGATGGTTCATGCCTGCGACGGGGGGAGTGGCGCATGCTGGGTCCGCTGCGGGAGGACTCGCCGGAACGGATCGGGCCGTACGGGATACGGGCCCGGCTCGGCGCGGGCGGCATGGGGGAGGTCTTCCTCGGCGTCCGGGACGACGGCGGCGAGCCCGTCGCCGTCAAGACGGTCCGCCGCGACGTGGCCCAGAACCCCGGCTTCCGCACCCGCTTCCGCCGCGAGATCGACGTCGCCCGCTCCGTCGCCGACCCCCACCTCGCCCCGCTGCTCGACGGGGACGCCGAGGCCGAGGTCCCCTGGCTCGCCACCGAGTACGTGGCGGGCCCCACCCTGTCCGCCGCCGTCCGCGGGGCCGGCGCCATGGCCGAGGCCGAGGTGCGGATGCTCGGCGCCGGGCTGGCCCGCGCGCTGGCCGCCGTCCACGGCGCCGGGATCGTCCACCGCGACGTGAAGCCCGGCAACGTGATGCTCGCGGCGGACGGGCCGCGCCTCATCGACTTCGGGATCGCCCGGGACGCCGGCGCGACCGCGCTCACCACCACCAGCCGCATGGTCGGCAGCCCCTCCTTCATGTCCCCGGAGCACGTGGCGGGCAGCGGACGCGTCGTGTCCGCCTCCGACGTCTTCTGCCTCGCCTCCCTGCTCTGCTTCGCCGTCACGGGCCGCGAGCCCTTCGGGGACGGCCCGGTCGCCGCCGTGCTCTACCGGGTCAAGTACGTCGAGACCGACCTCGACGGCGTTCCGGACACGCTGCGGGCCGTACTGGAACGCTGCCTGGTGGCCGAACCCGCCGACCGGCCGGGCGCCGCCGAACTCGCGGAACTGCTCGACCCCGGAGCCGCCGACCGGTGGCCGGGGGAAGTGGCGCGGCAGATCGCCGAGCACGAGCGCGAACTGGCCCGGGTCGTGGCCCTCGGCGGCCCGCTGCTGCCGGGATACACCCCGACCGAGGTGGCCGCGGGAAGCGGTCCGGCGCCCCATCAACTGCCCACCCGGGGCACGGACTTCGTCCCCGGCCTGCACGCCGCACCCACCCAGGGCCCCGGCCTCACCACCCCGCCCCGGCGCCGCTCCCGGCGCACCCTGGCCATCGCGCTGGCCGCGCTGATCGTGCTGGGCGCGGCCACCGGGGGCGTCCTGGCCTGGCGGGACAGGAACAACACCCCCAACGCGGCGGCTCCCGGCGGTGGTTCGTCCTCCGGCGGCGGTCCGTCCCGGGACGGCGGCCGGGCCGAGGGCCCCCGGATCGTGGCGGGCGTGGACGAGAACGGCGGCCCGGACGCCTCGGGCACCGTCCCCTACGGCCGCGACGTCCGCCCGGCGGGGTGGAAGAAGTCCTGGAAGGGCAAGTTCTCCGGCAAACCGATCGGCTGCTCCGCGGGCCGCGACGTGATCGCCTGCCGGCTCACCGACGGCACGTACGAGGGACTGTCGGCGGCCGACGGCCACCAGTTGTGGACGTTCGACACCGGGCAGACGTCACGGAACGCGGGCTGGGGGCCCACCGGCCAGTTCTTCATGCCGGCCAGCGCCACCCGCCCCACCGTGCACGACGACTCCGTCCTGCTCGCCGCGGGTGGTCAGTTGCGGTCCCTGGACGCCAGGACCGGGGCGGTGCGCTGGGAGACCCGGGGCGGCGGCGCGCACACCCTGGGCAGCGCCCCGATGGTCCTGGACGACCTGGTCTTCGCCGCCACCACGTCGATGTCCGACGGCTCGCAGCTCGCCGCGTACGACCTGGGGACCGGCACCGAGAAGTGGCGCGAGCCGCTGGCGTCGGAGGGTCTCTCCAAAGGTCAGCAGGGCAATTTCTGGCCGGTCGCCATCGGCGGCGACGTGGTCTACGCGGCCAGTGAGGACGGGCCGAAGGCGTTCCGGCCGAAGGACGGCACGCTGCTGGGCACGAGCCAGGAGTGCGGCGGCCTCCGGCTGCGGGGCGAATCCGTCTACTGCTCCGCCTACACCTCCAACGGCAGCGATTCGGGCTTCGGCACCGACATGAGCGTGCTGCGGCTGGAGGTGGGGACGCTCAAGACGCGGGGGAAGGTGCCGCTGGACTCCGAGCTCGTCGCCGAGTCGACCCCCGCAGCGGTCGACGACCGGGTGATGGTTCTCCGCCGGAGCAGCGAGCACGCCTCCGACGTGCCCGACGAGTTCGTCGTCGTCGGCCGCGACACCGGCCGGCTCCTCGGCCGGTTCCCGCTGCCCGGAGCGAAGGAGGAGGGCATGAGCAACCCGGCCTCCGGCGCGTCGATCGTCGCCGACACCCTGGTCTGGGCGGACACCACGAAGCTGTACACCGTCCCGATCCGCCCCGACGGCACGCTGGGCGAGCTGACCGGGACCCGGCTGCCGGGCGCCCCGGGCCCGAGCCCCACGCCGGAGTACGACATGGCCGACGGCATCCAGCTGGACAAGGAACTGAACGACCCGCAGATGCTGCCGGTCGGCGGCGTCGTGCACGTCGTGTACGACGACGGCACCACGGTCTCCGTGCCGCTGCCCGGGTGAACCACCGCACGGACGAGGGGATCGCACAGTGATCGAGCCGCTTCCGGCCGGCCGGGCCCGGCTGATCGGCCCGTACCAACTGCTCGGGCTGCTGGGCGCGGGCGGCATGGGCGAGGTGTACCTGGCCAGGCCCGCGGGCGGCACGGGGATGCCGGACGGCACGGGGATGCCGGACGGCCTGGTCGCGCTGAAGACCATCCGCGCCGACCTCGACCTCGACGAGGGCTTCCGGACCCGCTTCCGCCGCGAGATCGACGCGGCGGGCGCCGTGCGCAGCGCGCACACCGCGGCCCTGGTCGGCGGCGACGCGAACGGCCGGCCGCCCTGGCTGGCGACCGAGTACGTCCCCGGCCCCTCGCTGGCCGAGGCGGTGACCCGCGGCGGACCGCTGCCCGAGCCGGTGGTCCGCGCGATGGGCGCCGGGCTGGCCCGCGCGCTCGCCGACATGCACGCGGTGCGGGTGCTGCACCGCGACCTCAAGCCCGGCAACGTGCTGCTCGGCGCCGACGGGCCCAAGGTGATCGACTTCGGGATCGCCCAGGCCTTCGACGCCACCCAGCTCACCCGGACCGGCGTGGTCGTGGGCAGCCCCGGCTACATCTCGCCCGAGCACGTCAACGGATCGCGCTCGCTGGTGCCGGCCTCCGACGTGTTCTGCCTCGGGGCGGTGCTCGCGTTCGCGGCGACCGGACGGGGCCCGTTCGACGACTCCGACATGGCGGCCGTGATCTTCCGGATCGCGCAGGGCGAGGCCGAACTGTCCGGCGTGCCACCGAGGTTGCGGGCGGTGATCGAGGAGTGCCTGCGCAGCGACGCCGGGGCCCGCCCGACCCCGCAGCAGCTCGCCGGGATGCTGCTGCCGGACGACCCGAGGAACGACGGCCCGGGGGGCGAGGGGGCCGGGGGCGCGGCGGGACCGTTCCCCTGGACGGACGCGGTACGCGGACAGCTCGCCGGGTACGCGGCGCAGGCACGTACCGCCGCCGGGGCCGCGGTGGTCCCGGTCGCCGCACCGCCGTCCGGCCCCCCGGCCCCCGGTGACCCGGCGCTCGCCCCCACCCCCGTCGTGCCGGTGGCCGTGCCGGGCGAGGGGCGGCAGAGGAGGGGGCTGCGCACCGGCCTCGCGGCGGCTGCCGCCGTGGTGTGCGTGGCGCTCGGCGCGGTGCTGCTGCCGGGGCTCCTCGACGGCGGCGGGGGCGACGACGGCGCGGGCGGCACCGGGGGCACGAGCGGGCCGACCGCCTCCGCGTCCGGCACCGTGCGGACCGCGGCGTACCCGGCCGTCTACCCCGGTGGGGACGCCGGGCGCACCGGGGACTTCGGGAGGACGGCCACGGAGCTCGCCGCCCGCCCGGCGGGCTGGAAGCCGTGGAAGACCCGGATCAAGGGCGGCCCGGCCAAGTGCGTCCTCGCGGACACGGCCCTGGTCTGCGGCGGCTCGCCGCGCGTCACCGTGCTGGACGCGGCGAACGGGAAGCGGCGCTGGCAGTCCCCGCAGGGGAGGGCGGGAGCCGCCCCGGCCTCGGTGGCCGCCGTCGTCGGCGCCACCGTGTACGCCTTCGAGGACGGCGCCCTGGTGGCGCGCGCCCTGTCCGACGGGGCCGAGCGGTGGCGGGAGCCGCTGCCGGACGGCGCCCGGGTGACCGACTCCGTCCCGTCCGGCAAGGTCCTCTACTACGCCATGAAGGCCGCCGGAGGGGGCGGCGTCCGGATCGTCGCCCGGGAACTCACCGGCGGGCACGCGGTCAAGTGGGACGAGGAGTGGGACGACCCGGCCGACGGGGCCGCCCTGGCCTTCTCCGACGGCCGGCTCGTCGTGGCCGGGGACGGTGTCACCGTGCTGAAGGGCGCGGACGGCAGCCGGCTGGGCACCGTCGGGCCCGGGGACGTCTCCTGCCGCATGCCGGTCCTGAAGGGGAAGCTGCTGCTGTGCGCCGGTTCCGGCGGGCTGACGGTGATCGACGCGGCCGACCCGCGAAGCCGCCGCTCGGTCGCCGCCGGGGTGGACCTCGTCTACCGGCCCGCGCTCTCGGACGACGGCAAGGCCGTGGTGGGCAGCCCGACCCGGACCTACGCGTTCGGCGTGGCCGACGGGCGGCAGTACTGGGCGACCTACGAGGGCGGCGACGGCCTGGAGATGGTGGGTCCGTCGGTCCTGGTCGGGGACCGGGCCCTCGTCGTGGGCGAGTCGAAGCTGGACGGCATCGACATGGCCACCGAGGGGGAGCCGGACTGGACCAGCGACCCGATGACCGGATGGCCGGACGAGGTCGATCCGGCGAGCGTCTCGCTCGTCGTGCGGGGGAACGCCGTCTTCCTGTCCTTCGAGGACGGCACGGTCCTGTCGGGCCTGGTGCCCTGACGTTCCCCCGGCGGGCGGGGCCCGTCAGTCGTCGTCGCCGTCGCGGTCGTCGTGCCTGTCGCTCCGCTTGTCGTCGGAGCCGTCGTGCCCGTCGTCGTCCGACCGGTCCGCGGTGACCTTGCCGGTCCTCGCGTCGACGTCCAGCTCGTGCTCCTTGCCGTCCTTGCCCCGGACTTCGACCTCCCAGTGCGTCGCGCCGCGGTCGTCGCGGTCGCCGTCCAGGTCGACCGAGGTCACGGTCCCGGGGGCGGTCCTCAGCGCGGTGCCGGCCGCCGAGTCCAGCGACACGGCGGCCGACCGGGGCGCGTGCCGGTCGCGGTCGTCGCCGTCGTCGTCGGTGTGCTCGTCGAGCACCTTGCCGTTGCCCGCGTCCACCGTCACGTCGTGCCAGGCCTTGTCGGAGCCGTACACGTCGACCTCCCAGACCAGCCCGCCGTCCTCGTCGTCCAGCTCGGCCCCGGTGACCGTGCCCGGGACGGCCTTCAGGGCGGCGGCGACGGCGTCCTGCACGGAGACGCGGGCGGCGCCGTCGCCCGCCACGCTGCTGCGGACCTCGCGGTCGCGGTCGTCGTCGTCACCGAAGGCGACTGCGGTGGCGGTCCCGCCGCCGACCAGCACTGCGGCGGCGACTGCGGCGATGACGATCCTGCGCTTCATGGGGTTCCTCCCGATCGGGTGCTCCGGTCTCGACGGGAACCACACTGCCGGGGTGATGCTGAACGCAGCCTGAAGCCACCTGAAGCCTTCTTCAGGTTCGGTTTGCGACCCTGGGTCCATGCGTCTGTTGATCGTGGAGGACGAGAAGCGGCTGGCGACGTCCCTGGCCGCCGGGCTCACCGCCGAGGGTTTCGCCGTGGACGTCGTGCACGACGGCCTCGAAGGACTGCACCGGGCCTCCGAGGGGGTGTACGACCTCGTCGTCCTCGACATCATGCTGCCCGGGATGAACGGCTACCGGGTCTGCGCCGCCCTGCGCGCCGCCGGCCACGAGACGCCGATCCTGATGCTGACCGCGAAGGACGGGGAGTACGACGAGGCGGAGGGCCTGGACACCGGGGCCGACGACTACCTGACCAAGCCGTTCTCGTACGTCGTGCTCGTGGCGAGGATCCGGGCGCTGCTGCGGCGCCGGGGCGGGCGCGGCGCCTCCCCGGTGATCGAGGCCGGTTCCCTGCGCATGGACACCGCGGCCCGCCGCGTCCACCTCGACGGCACCGAGATCGCCCTCACCACCAAGGAGTTCGCGGTGCTGGAACAGCTCGTGCTGCGGTCCGGGCAGGTGGTGAGCAAGGCGGACATCCTGGAGCACGTCTGGGACTTCGCCTACGACGGCGACCCGAACATCGTCGAGGTGTACGTGAGCACGCTGCGGCGCAAGCTCGGCGCGTCCGCCATCCGCACCGTGCGCGGGGCGGGCTACCGGCTGGAGGCGCCGTGAGGTCGGTACGGGCCAGGGCCGCGCTGGGCGCCACGGTGGTGGTGGCCCTCGCGCTGATCGGCGCCGGGATCTCCGTGCTCCTGGTGCTGCGCGCCAACCTCACCGGACAGGCGGAGCTCCGGGCCGAGGTGGTGGCCCGCGAGGTGGCCGGCCAACTGGCCCTCGACGTGCCCTACGACCGGCTGGAGACGCGCGACGAGGACGAGTACCCGGTCCAGGTGGTCGACGAGGACGGGCGCGTGGTCGCCGTCTCCAAGGACCTGGAGGCGATCTCCGGGACCGGTACGGACCGGGTCGTGCCGGCCCCGTCCGCCGCCCCGGGGCAGGGCTCCGGTTCCGGCTCCGACGACGGGGACGACGGGGACGACGACCTGGCGGACGACGACGGGGGCACCCCGGCCCGCGGTGAAGTCGACCCGGACGACCCGGACTTCACCGACGGCACCGCCACCGTCGACGGCGAGAGCGCCGACTACCGCTTCGCGTCCGTCCGGGCGACCACGTCCCAGGGGGTGACCCTGACCGTCCACGCGGGCGCCCCGCTGGCCGCCGAGCAGGAGGCCGTGGGCACCGTGCGCGGCGCGATGCTGGTCGGGCTGCCGGTGCTGCTGCTCGTCGTCGCCGGGGTGACCTGGCTGGTGACCCGGCGGGCGCTGCGCCCGGTCGAGGACATCCGGCGCGAGATGGCCGCGATCACCGCGTCCGAGGACCTGAGCCGCCGGGTGCCGGAGCCCGACTCGCGCGACGAGATCGCCCGGCTGGCCCGCACCACCAACGAGACCCTGACGGCCCTGGAGGCGTCGGTGGACCGCCAGCGCCGGTTCGTCGCGGACGCCTCGCACGAACTGCGCAGCCCGATCGCCTCCCTGCGCACCCAGTTGGAGGTGGGCGCGGCCCATCCGGAGCTGCTGGACGTGCCGGGCGCGGTCGCCGACACCGTACGGCTCCAGGCGCTGGCCGCGGATCTGCTGCTGCTGGCCCGGCTGGACGCGGGGGAGCGGCCGGGGCGCACGACGCTGGACCTGGGCGCGCTGGTGCGTGAGGAGGTCTCCCAGCGGGTCGGCGACCGCATCCCGGTGAGGGTGTCCGTGCCGGACTCCGGCGACTTCGAAGTGACCGGATCGCGCGGGCAGTTGGCGCGGGTGATCGGCAATCTGCTGGACAACGCCGAACGCCACGCACGGGACTCGGTGACGGTCTCGGTGCGGACGGCGGAGCGGGGCGACGTGCTCGTCGAGGTCACCGACGACGGGGCGGGGGTGCCCGCGGACGAGCGCGAGCGGATCTTCGAGCGCTTCGTCCGCCTCGACGACGCCCGCACCCGGGACGACGGCGGCGCGGGCCTCGGCCTGGCCATCGCCCGGGACGTCGCCGTCCGGCACGGCGGCGGGCTGACGGCGGACGGCGCGCCGGAGGGCGGCGCCCGGTTCACGCTCCGGCTGCCGGCCGCCGGCTGAGCACCGCGCACTGCCGCACCGGCCCCGGTGCGGGGCCGGTGCGGTCAGATCTTGCCGCGGCGTCCGCGCAGGTGTTCCGCGACCGGTGTCAGCGCCGCGTGCAGGTTCGCCAGCGCCTCCGGCGTCAGCAGGTCCATGAAGTGCTTGCGGACGGAGGCCACGTGGTGCGGGGCCACCTTCCGCATCGTCTCCGCGCCGTCCTCGGTCAGGACCGCGAACAGACCGCGCCGGTCGGACTCGCAGTTCTCCCGGCGGACCAGCCCGGCGTTCTCCATCCGGGTGATCTGGTGCGAGAGCCTGCTCTTGGACTGCAGCGTCGCGGCGGCGAGATCGCTCATCCGCATGCGCTGGTCCTCCGACTCCGAGAGGTTGACCAGGATCTCGTAGTCGTTGTTGGTCAGTCCGAACGGCTGGAGGTCCTTCTCCAGCTGGTGCATCAGCAGTCTGCTGACGTCCAGGTGGGTGCGCCAGGCGCACTGCTCCGCATCGCTCAGCCAACGGGTGGCCGTCTCGGTCTCCATAATGTGGATTCTACCTAAGAAGTTGAAAGCCGGACGAAGTGAGGGGTGTGACGGTCGGTACCCGCCGGAGGGGGGCCGGGGCGCAGACGTTCGACGTCACGCTCCGCAGACTACCGTTCACAAACCGAAGCGACGCTGGAGATCCCCCAGCTGACCGGGCAATCGGGGTGAGGCGCCAGGTTGACCCGAGCCGCCGGGCGCCCGGGGCGGTACGCCGGGACGGCCCGAGCCCCCGCCGCCGGGCACCCCGGCCTCGCCCGGCACCGCTCCCGTCGCCTGCTCGGCCATCAGGACCTCGGTCGACTGGAGCAGCACCGTGCCCGCCCCGACGAACTCGAACTGGTGCTCCTCGCCCGAGGTGCCCCCGATGCCGGTCAGCGCCCGCAGCCCGCCGATCACGCCCGTCATGTAGCCGTGGTCGTAGTGGTGGCACGGCGAGGGACAGTCCGCCCAGCCCACCAGGGCCTGCGGATCGACCCGCAGCGGCGGCTCCATGAAGACCACCGGACCGTTGGAGGCGGCCACGAACTTCCCCGTGCCGATCAGGGTCAGGAAGCCCGGCACGATCGACTGCTTCAGCGCCAGCGTCGGCTGGTAGGCGAGCAGGTTGCCGGACCGGATCGTCAGGTTCCCGTCGTCCAGGTCGTAGGAGTTCACGTCGAAGGCCCGGTCCGCGAGCAGCATCTTGCCGCTGCCCTCGGCCACCACCCAGTCGCCCGCGTGCAGCGGCGAGTGGAAGCTCGTACGGAGCAGCCGGTCGAAGCGGCCGTTGCCCACGCCGTCGAAATCGATCCGCCCGTAGTAGGCGATCATCTTGCCCTTCTGCAGGAACCACTGGCTCCCCTTGAGCTCCACGCAGAAGGTGTACGAGTTGACGTTGTCGTCCGACGGCAGCGTCATCGGGTCGAAGATCACGGGCGTGCTCACAGCTTCTCCTCCGAGGCCTGGACGTACACCGCGCCGCTGCCGCTCAGCTCCAGCTGGAACGCCTCGCCGGAGCCGCGCCCCACCATGTCGCGCCAGCCGAGCGCGGTGGAGAGCTTGTTGCGCACGTCGCCGTGGTGCGCGACGTACGCCTGCGGGTCCACGTGCACCGAGCGGCCCGGGACGATCGGCAGCTCGATCACCCCGCCGTGGGCCATCACGGCGACCGAGCCGTGCCCCTTCAGGGTGGTGGTGAACAGGCCCTGGCCGGTCACCTGGCCGCGCACCATGCCCATCACGCCGCCCTGCGAACCCATGAACATGGTGCCCTGCTGGAGCGTCCCGTCGAAGGCGAGCAGCCGGTCGGACTCCACGTACAGGGTGTCGCCGGACAGCTCGATCACCTGGATGTGGTGGCCGCCGTGGCCGAACATCACCGTGCCGTTGCCCTCGACCGTCATCAGCGGGGTCGCCTCACCCGCCACCCGCCGGCCGATCATCGACATCAGCCCGCCCTGGCCGCCCTGGATGTTCGGGGTGAACGACACCTCGCCGCGGTGGGCGAGCATCGCCCCGCGCTGGCTGTAAAGCTTCTGGCCGGGGACCACCGTCGCCTCGACCATCCTCGAGTTGATCTCGCGGAACGGCATCAGACATCGCCCCCGATGGTGTTCCGCTCGCTCGGCTGGACGTAGACGACGCCCTCGCCCTCGAACCGGATCTGGAAGGACTCCCCGGAGCTCTCGCCGATCAACGTCCGGAAACTGACTCCCGCCTGGAACTGCTGGCGCAGGTTGCCCTGGTGGGCGACGTACGCGCCGGGGTCGACGCACAGCGGGTACTGCTCGGAGACCCGCAGCGCCACCGCCGCGCCGTCCGACATGATCGCCACCTGGCCGGTGCCCTCGACGGTGGTGGTGAACAGGCCGTTGCCGCTCGCCCCGCCGCGCAGCCCGGTGAAGGTGGTGCCGGTGCGCAGCGAGGAGTCGGTGCACAGCAGGTTGCTCGCCTCGACGTGGAGCTTGTCGCCGTGCAGCGGGACGAGGGTGATCTCGCTCGCCCGGTCCGCGAAATAGCAGGTGCCTTGGCCGGTCACCTGCATCACGGCCATCTGTTCACCGGTCAGCCGCCGGGTCACCATCCCGCGCAGGCCGTCGCCGCCGCCGGTCATCTTCTTGAACGTCATCTGACCGTCGTAGGCGACCATCGAGCCGTTCTTCGCCTTGACGGCGTCACCGGCCAGGTCGACGGCGAGCGTTCTGCTGCCTTGGAGTCGGAACATTGCCACGGACCCGACGTTAACCGGCGGGCCCCGACCAAAACAGGGCCCCAGGCACGATCCGGCCCCCCGACAGGCCCCTGATACGCATCCGGGACGGTATCCGTACGCGATCGGGACGTCACGGGCCGGGACGCCGGCCCCGCGACGGGGGTACCGGCCGCCGCGCCCCGCCCGGGGACGCCCCGGACCGCACATCCGCCCCGGGCCGCCCCCGCTGCCGGGCGCCGTCCGCGGCGATGCCACAATGGGGCGAGCTTGTGCCCGCGTTCACAAGCTGTCACGACCCTCCCACCGAAGGTGCCCCCGTGGACATCAAGACCGCTACCGCCCTGCACCGGCTGCGCCTCATCTCGATTCCCGAGGCGCTCTCCTTCCCGGCACTGATCATCTTCGGCTCGGTCCTCAGCCGGGTCTCGGACATCGACTTCCTGATGATGCCGCTCGGCATCCTGCACGGCGTGCTCTTCGTGATCTACGCCGTCCTGCTGCTCGACGTCTGGGCCAAGACCAAGTGGCCGCTGAAGCGCGTCGCGCTCTTCTTCCTGCTGGCGGTGCTGCCCTTCGGCGGCCTGTACGGCGACAAGCTGCTCAAGCGCTACGAGGCCGACGGCGTCATCGCCGCCCGCGCCCGCCGCGAAGGCGTGGTCAGCGCATGATCGTCGCGTTCTCGGTCAGCCCGCTGGGCGTCGGTGAGGACGTCGGCGAGTACGTCGCCGACGCCGTCCGCGTCGTCCGCGAATCCGGGCTGCCCAACCGCACGGACGCCATGTTCACCTCCATCGAGGGTGAATGGGACGAGGGTGGGGTCTCCCCTGCTCGAACGTAGTTGAGAGCTTGGGGAAGGATGTGGTGAGCGGGCCGTCGCCGCCGTCGAGGCCCGCGCCGGGCGCGTCTCCCTCGTGCTGAAGGCCGACATCCGCCCCGGCGTCACCGACGGCCTGACCTCCAAGGTCGAGACGGTCGAGCGATACCTGGCGCAGTGAACCGGTCCGGTTCCCGGGGCCCCGTGAACCCGCGCACGCGCGCGGGCCGTTCACGGGGCCCCGGCCGTCAGCGCGATGCCCAGGGGAGTGCGCTCGTACAGCACCTGGTGGCCGTACCGGCGTGAGGTGAGCAGACCCGCCGCGCGCAGCACCGACAGGTGCTCCGACACGGACGAGGGTGCGAGCGAGAGCCGGTGCGCCAGTGCCGTGGTCCCGGCCGGTTCGTCGAGCGCGCACAGGACGTCGGCGCGGGCCCGCCCGAGCAGCCGGGCCAGCGCGTCGGGGGTGCGGTCCGCGGCCTCAGTCCAGAGGCCGCCGATGCCACGGGCCGGGTAGATCACCGCGGGCAGCCAGGGCGGCTCGTAGCCGCCGACGACATCGGGCCAGACGAAGACGCTGGGCATCAGGACCAGCCCCTCCCCGCCGAGCACCCGGGTGTGGTTCCCGCGGGTGCCGGTCACCGTGAGCGTCGAACCGGCCCAGTGCAGTTGCGGGCTCAGCTCGCCCAGCAGCCGCTCGAAGCCGACCTCGGCCAGCCGCCGCGAGTGGTAGGCGATGTCGGCCTCCAGCAGGGCGCGCAGACGCGGCCAGTGCGGCTCGATCATCGACCGCCAGGCCCGTTCCAGCAGATCCGCCAGCTCCTGGACGGTACGCGCCGGATCGGCCAGCATCCGGCGCCCGGCCGGTGAACCGGGGCCGCCGGGCATGTCGGCGAGGGCCAGGGCCATGTCGTCCGCGGCCACCGACGGGTCGACCGCGCGGACGGCGGCGATCTCCTCCTCGAAGGTGGCCAGCGGGCCGATCGGGGGCGGGCAGAGGAAGTCGGGGTTGTGCCCGCCGTCGGGCATCAGCCGCCACAGCGGTCCCAGGTCCAGCCCGGCGGCGGTCTCCTCGATCCGCCGCAGCCACGGCAGGTGGTAGCCGTGCCGGCCCGGCCGGGCGAGCGTGCGCACGGCCTCCTGCGTCTCCCAGAGCGGGGAGAGCGCGAAACGGCAGCGGAGCAGGTCGTTCTCGTCGAAATGCAGATGGAAGGGCACAAGGGCTCCGGGAAGATTCGGCCTGGCCCGAAAGTCTACGGAGGAGGCGGGGCCCTCGGACACGCTGCGTCCATGCCGAGCGACGACCGCACACAGGCGGGTACACCCCGCATCCCTCCCGCCCCCGGGCCGACGCCCCCGGCACCCGCCCCGGAGCCCCGCGCCCCGCACGACCCGAGCCGGGCGCGCGGCTCCGGGGACGAGGCGGGCGGCGGGTACCGGGCCGTGTTCCGGGTGCGGGAGTTCCGGGCCGTGTTCGCGGCGCACCTGCTCTCGCTGCTCGGCGTCACCGTCAGCGAACTGGCCCTCACCGTCCTCGTCTACGACCTCACCGGCTCACCGCTGCTCTCCGCCCTCACCTTCGCGCTGGGCTTCCTCCCCTACGCCGTCGGCGGCACCCTCTTCGCCGGGGTCGCCGACCGGTACCCCGCCCGTCGCGTCCTCGTCGTCTGCGACCTGGTCTGCGCCTGCTGCGTCGCCGTCATGGTGCTGCCCGGCACCCCCGTCGGAGGGCTCCTCGCACTGCGGTGCGTCGTGGCGGCGGTCGCTCCGGTGTTCACCGGGACCCGGACCGCGGCGCTCACCGACATCCTCGGCGAGGGCGACCTCTACGTCCTGGGCCGCTCGCTGCTGCGGATCGTCTCCCAGTCCGCCCTGCTCATCGGCTTCGGGGCCGGCGGACTGCTGCTGACCGCCCTGTCGCCGCGCGGGGCGATCACGGTCGCCGTCGGCACGTTCTGCTGCTCGGCGCTGCTGCTCCGCTTCGGCACCCGGGCCCGGCCGGCCCGGCTGGCCGCGGCGGGGGAGGGCGGCGGGACGCTGCTGGGGGATTCCCTCTCCGGCGCCCGGACGGTTCTCGCCGACCGCCGGATCCGGGCGCTGCTGCTGCTCTTCTGGGTGCCCGCCTTCTTCGTGGTCGCGCCGGAGGCCCTGGCCGCGCCCTACGCCGACGCCATCGGCGCCGGGCCCGCGGCGCTGGGGCTGCTGATGTGCGCGATGGCCGTCGGCCACATCGGGGCGGAGCTCTGGGCGGGGTCCGCGCTCAGCCCCCGTGCCCGCTCCCGGACCGTGCTGCCCGCGGCCGCCCTCGGACTGCTTCCCCTGCTGCTGTACGCGCCCCGTCCCGGCATGGCGCTCACCCTCGTCTCCCTGGTGCTGACCGGGGTGGGCGCGGCGTACATCATCGGGCTCGACCAGTGGTTCCTCGACGCGGTGCCCGAGGCGCTGCGGGGCCGGGCGATGACCCTGCTCACCGCCGGGCTGATGACGGTCCAGGGCCTGGGGATGGCCCTCGCCGGTCTGGCCGCGGAGTTCTTCCCGGTGCACCAGGTCGTCGCCGCCTCGGGGGCGGTGGGCACCCTGTGCACGCTGCTGGTGGTCCGGGAGGTCCGCGCCACCCGCCCGCGATCCGGGGAACAGGAGCTCGATACCGAAGTCCGAGACGGGGCTGACCAGCATGTGACCAATGGGTAAGGTCGATGCCGTGCCGAAGCCGCTCAGTCTCCCCTTCGACCCCATCGCCCGCGCCGACGAACTCTGGCAGCAGCGCTGGGGTCCGGTGCCCTCGATGGGGGCGATCACCTCGATCATGCGCGCCCAGCAGATCCTGCTCGCAGAGGTCGACGCGGTCGTCAAGCCGTACGGACTGACCTTCGCCCGGTACGAGGCGCTGGTGCTGCTCACCTTCTCCAAGGCCGGCGAGCTGCCGATGTCCAAGATCGGGGAGCGGCTGATGGTCCACCCCACCTCCGTCACGAACACCGTGGACCGGCTGGTGCGCTCCGGACTGGTCGCCAAGCGCCCCAACCCCAACGACGGCCGCGGAACGCTCGCCTCCATCACGGACAAGGGGCGCGAGGTCGTCGAGGCGGCGACGAAGGACCTCGTCGACATGGAGTTCGGACTCGGGGCGTACGACGCCGAGGAGTGCGCCGAGATCTTCGCCATGCTGCGCCCGCTGCGAGTCGCGGCCCACGACTTCGAAGAGGCGTGAGGGCTGTCCCGCAATCCCCCGGCGGGCGCGGGAAAGGGGGCGCCGGGGCGGGAAATGGAACGGCGTTTCGAGGGCCCGGCCCGCTGCAAGATCGCCCCGGACGTGCGGTTACGCTCGGTTCCATGAAACCCAGCGTGCTGACCCGCTATCGGGTGATGGCCTACGTCACCGCCGTCATGCTGCTCGTCCTCTGCGTCTGCATGATCTTCAAATACGGCTTCGACAAGGGCGAGGGCCTGACCCTCGTCGTCTCCCAGGTCCACGGTGTGCTCTACATCGTCTACCTGATCTTCGCCTTCGACCTCGGTTCCAAGGCGAAGTGGCCGATGGGCAAGCTGCTCTGGGTCCTGATCTCCGGCACCATCCCGACGGCCGCGTTCTTCGTCGAGCGCAAGGTCGTCCGCGAGGTCGAGCCGCTGCTCGCCACCGCCGCCCCGGCGACCGCCAAGGCCTGAGCAGGCCGGCCGCCGGTCCGCGACCGGGCCGCCCGCACCACCCGAACCGCCCCGTGCCGAGCACCGGGCGGTTTGCCATCGACATTTACTAGGACGTCCTAGTAAATTCGAAGACATGGACGCTGACGCGATCGAGGAGGGCCGCCGCCGCTGGCAGGCCCGTTACGACAAGGCCCGCAAGCGCGACGCGGACTTCACCACGCTCTCCGGGGACCCGGTGGAGCCCGTCTACGGGCCCCGCCCCGGCGACGCGTACGAGGGGTTCGAGCGGATCGGCTGGCCCGGCGAGTACCCCTTCACCCGGGGACTGCACCCGACCGGCTACCGGGGCCGCACCTGGACCATCCGCCAGTTCGCCGGCTTCGGCAACGCCGAGCAGACCAACGAGCGCTACAAGATGATCCTGGCCGCCGGCGGCGGCGGGCTCAGCGTCGCCTTCGACATGCCGACCCTGATGGGCCGCGACTCCGACGACCCCCGCTCGCTCGGCGAGGTCGGGCACTGCGGCGTGGCCATCGACTCCGCCGCCGACATGGAGATCCTCTTCAAGGACATCCCGCTCGGCGACGTCACCACGTCCATGACGATCAGCGGCCCCGCCGTCCCGGTCTTCTGCATGTACCTGGTCGCCGCCGAGCGCCAGGGCGTCGATCCGGGGGTGCTCAACGGCACGCTCCAGACCGACATCTTCAAGGAGTACATCGCGCAGAAGGAGTGGCTCTTCCAGCCCGAGCCCCATCTGCGCCTCATCGGCGACCTGATGGAGCACTGCGCCCGCGACATCCCCGCCTACAAGCCGCTCTCGGTCTCCGGCTACCACATCCGCGAGGCCGGTGCGACGGCCGCGCAGGAGCTCGCGTACACCCTGGCCGACGGCTTCGGCTACGTGGAGCTCGGCCTCTCCCGCGGCCTCGACGTCGACACCTTCGCGCCCGGCCTCTCCTTCTTCTTCGACGCGCACCTCGACTTCTTCGAGGAGATCGCCAAGTTCCGCGCCGCCCGCCGGATCTGGGCCCGCTGGATGAAGGAGGTCTACGGGGCGAAGACCGACAAGGCGCAGTGGCTCCGTTTCCACACCCAGACCGCAGGCGTCTCGCTCACCGCCCAGCAGCCGTACAACAACGTCGTGCGGACCGCCGTCGAGGCGCTCTCCGCGGTCCTCGGCGGCACCAACTCGCTGCACACCAACGCCCTCGACGAGACCCTCGCGCTCCCCTCCGAGCAGGCCGCCGAGATCGCGCTGCGCACCCAGCAGGTACTGATGGAGGAGACCGGCGTCGCCAACGTGGCCGACCCGCTGGGCGGTTCCTGGTACGTCGAGCAGCTCACCGACCGGATCGAGGCCGACGCCGAGAAGATCTTCGAGCAGATCAAGGAGCGCGGCACCCGGGCCCACCCGGACGGGCAGCACCCGATCGGGCCCATCACCTCCGGCATCCTGCGCGGCATCGAGGACGGCTGGTTCACCGGCGAGATCGCCGAGTCCGCCTTCCGCTACCAGCAGGCGCTGGAGAAGGGCGAGAAGCGGGTCGTCGGCGTCAATGTCCACCACGGCTCGGTCACCGGCGACCTGGAGATCCTCCGGGTCAGCCACGAGGTCGAGCGCGAGCAGGTCCGGGTGCTGGGCGGCCGCAAGGACGCCCGCGACGACGCCCGGGTGAAGGCGGCCCTGGACGCGATGCTGGCCGCCGCCCGCGACGGCTCCAACATGATCGCGCCGATGCTCGACGCGGTGCGGGCCGAGGCCACGCTCGGCGAGATCTGCGGCGTCCTGCGCGACGAGTGGGGCATCTACACGGAGCCGCCCGGCTTCTGACGGACGGACGGGTTCCCGGGAGCGGCGGGCGGCACGGCCCCGCTCCCGGGAACCCGCACCGTTTCGTCCGTACCGCGCACCGCCGGGGCGGCCCTCAGACGGCGGCCGCCGCCCCCAGTCCCGCGAGCAGCAGCACGGTGAAGCGGCGGGCCCAGTCCGCGTCCACGGGCTCCGCGCTCACCAGGACCCGGTGCACCACCGCACCGGCGATCACGTCGAAGATCAGGTCGGCGGTCGCCGCCGCCACGTCCTCGTCCTGCTCCCGGGGCAGCTCCCCGCGCTCCTGGGCCCGTCGGCGCCCCTGGAGCACCAGCCGCTTCTGCCGGTCCACGATCGAGTCGCGTATCCGGGCCCGCAGCGCCTCGTCGCGGGTCGACTCCGCGACCACCGCCATCAGCGCCGTCCGGGTCTCCGGCCGCTCCAGCAGCGCGGCGAACTGCAGCACCACCGACTGCACGTCGGCCGACAGGCTGCCCAGGTCGGGCAGCTCCAGTTCGTCGAAGAGGACCGCGACGGCGTCCACGACCAGTTCGTTCTTGCCCGCCCACCGCCGGTACAGGGTCGTCTTGGCGACCCCGGCCCGCGTCGCCACGTCGCTCATCGTCAGTTTCGACCAGCCGAGGTCGACCAGGGAGGCCCTGGTCGCCTCCAGGATGGCCTCGTCGGCCGCGACGCTGCGCGGGCGTCCCGTTCGTGGGGGTTTGGGGTGGGGGCGGCTCGGCATGCCGCGACCATACCGGTCAGTAAGTAGAACCGGCCGGTCCCCGGAGCCGTGAGACAGATCACCGGGCGCACTTGTGCGCGAGGGGTACGGGGAAGTTACGCTACGGGTCGTAGCGTAAGAGCGACGGTCGTGCCGTCGTGACGCCGCGACCGAATGACAACCACAGGCACCGGGTGGGGACCCGGTGCCGAAACGGGCCTTTCAGGGGCTCGACGGGTCTTTCAGGGGCCCTCGGACCGTGTCTGTCCGTGCGTCCCGCACACCGGCGGGGGCTGCGGACGGACACGGTTCCCGTCTCGCTTTTCGGATCGGCGTGCCAAGGGGGGAGGATGTACGCATGCAGCCTAGGAACATGTCCATGAGCGGCGTCGTCGACCTCGCCGCGGTGAAGGCGGCCGGTGAGGCCAAGGCGAAAGCGGAGCAGGCCCGCGCCGAGGCCGCCCGGCACGGCGGTGGCGGTGCCGTTCCCCCCTCCGCCCTGGTGATCGACGTCGACGAGGCGGGCTTCGAGAGCGATGTCCTGCAGCGTTCCGCCGAAGTCCCGGTCGTCATCGACTTCTGGGCCGAGTGGTGCGAGCCGTGCAAGCAGCTGGGTCCGCTCCTGGAGCGCCTGGCCCACGAGTACAACGGCCGCTTCGTGCTGGCCAAGATCGATGTCGACGCCAACCAGATGCTGATGCAGCAGTTCGGCATCCAGGGCATTCCGGCGGTCTTCGCCGTCGTCGCGGGGCAGGCCCTCCCGCTCTTCCAGGGCGTGACCCCGGAGGCCCAGATCCGGCAGACGCTGGACCAGCTGATCCAGGTCGGCGAGGAGCGGTTCGGGCTCACCGGGATCGTGGTCGACCAGGACGCCGCCGAAGGCGCCGGCCAAGCCCCGGCCGAGGTGCCCGCCGGACCGTACGACGCCCTGCTCGAAACCGCCGCGCGGGCGCTGGACGCCAATGACTTCGCCGGTGCCGTCCAGGCGTACCGCGACGTCCTGTCCGACGACCCGGCCAACACGGAGGCCAAGCTCGGCCTCGCCCAGGCCGAACTCCTCTCCCGGGTCAAGGAGATGGACGCGCAGCAGGTCCGCAAGGACGCGGCCGAGGGACCGGCCGACGTCGCCGCGCAGCTCGCGGCGGCCGACCTGGATCTGGTCGGCGGTCATGTCGAGGACGCCTTCGGCCGGCTCGTCGAGACGGTGCGCCGCACCTTCGGCGACGACCGGGACGCCGCGCGGGTGCGGCTGCTGGAGCTGTTCGAGGTGATCGGCCCGGACGACCCGCGGGTCGTGGCCGCGCGTACGGCGCTGGCGCGGGTCTTGTTCTGATGTGACAACACGGCCGCGGCGCCCGCCGGTTGCCGCGGCCGTTTTCGCGATCGGGCGATAAGAGACACCTCCGCTTTACCAAATCTTGATAAAGGTAGAGCCTGTTACTCGGAGTAAATCACGACCCGGGGTCTGTCCCCTTTGAGGTGTCGATCCGCCCTTTCGTCCGCCGATTCGGGGCCACCCTGCGTGGTGGCCCGGTCTCGGTCGGTCGAGCGTTGGTTATCAGGCCGTTACTAGCGAGTAACGAACCCCCTTGTGTCGCGGGCGGGAATGCACCACGATCGGCCGGGCTCGGTCCAATAACGTCAGCCCGACCGCCAGTCGGTGCGGCGGCCCCGTTGGGTCCCCACCGAGTGGGTCGGCGGCAGTGGTGGCCGGCTCCGGACAGGGGGGTTCCTGCCGTCCGGCAGGGCCTGTCCGATACGGGTTGCGCGCATGCGTGACCAGTGGTTGTCGCTCGGGGGTGATCGCCGGTGATTCGGGCGCGGTTCGTGCCTCCGTACGCAGGCGCTCTCCTTCCCGAGGACGTAGCACTTCTCCCATCCCAGGACGGGCCGAGGCCCGGACCGGAGATGTACGTCCGAGAAGGAGGAAAAATATGAGTTCCCAGGTTCGTGGCGGCACCAGATGGAAGCGTTTCGCTCTGGTCATGGTGCCGAGCGTCGTCGCGACCGCGGCGGTGGGTGTCGGTCTCGCGCAGGGCGCCCTCGCGGCGTCGTTCAGCGTGTCCGGCCAGAGCTTCAAGGTGAGCACCGACAAGCTCGTCGGTGAGAACTTCGTCCAGTACGGCAGCGTCGCCACCGGCAAGGACCTCAAGGGTGACGACGCGGCGCACGCTGTGGCCGTGTCCGGCTTCAGCAAGGCCACGATCACCAACATGTGCCAGTCGGTGGTCACGCCGAACCTGCCGTTCGGCCTCGGCAACGTCACGCTGCAGCTGAACGCGGGTACGGACCCGAAGAAGCCGGTCAAGGCGACCAACCTGTACCTCGATGTCGCCGAGCTCGACGCCGACGCGTACTTCGAGAACATCGACATCGGCGTCGCCGCCGGTGATGTCGGCGCCCCCGGCATCCAGGCGGGCACCGAGAAGAAGGTGAACCCGAACGGCTTCGCGCAGCGCGCCAGGAAGGCGACGCTGACCAACGTGAAGCAGACGGCATGGGCGACCACCGCGGGCACCTTCAAGCTCAGCAACCTGAGCCTGCGCCTGCACAGTGGCGTCAAGGAGTGCTACTAAGCACCCGCCAGGGTGGCCGGAGCACTCCTTCGGGGGTCTCCGGCCGCCCGACCTCTTCTCTTCTTCAAGCAGTACCGGTTCCAGGGAGCTGTTTTCCATGAGCCCCGAGTCCACAGGGCAGAACGAGCACTACCTCCGCGTCTTCTTGCGCGGATTCCGCACCTGGCGGGGTAACCGGCCGTTCTGGGCGGGCCTGTTCACCATGGTGGGTGGTCTACCCATCGCGTACTTCCCGTACGCCAACATGCATCTCGGCAACATCACGCTGGCGATGTCCACGACCGCCGGCGCGGGGTCGCTGATCATCGGGATCCTGCTGATCACGCTGGGCCTCACGATGTGGTTCCACCACATCGTGCGGGTGTTCGCCGGGGTCGCCGCGATCCTGCTGGCGCTGATCTCCATCCCGGTCGCCAACATCGGCGGATTCCTCATCGGTTTCCTGTTCGCCATGCTCGGCGGAGCGCTCTCCGTCTCCTGGGCCCCGGGCGAGCCGAAGCCCGACCCCGAGCCCGCCGGTGCGGTGGACTCCGCGGCGGTCGGCAACGGCCGGGACGCGCAGGAGCCCGGCTCCGAGTTCCACACCACGGCGGCGGTGTCCCAGCAGCCGGAGCAGTACGACACGACAGTTGAGGTCGACGGCGGGAGGCATCGTGCGGGGTGACGAGACGCAGCTGAACTCGACCGGGGAGGACCTCCGGCCGAAGAGCGGACCGCGTCACGCGGCCCCCAGGAAGTCGTTGCTGACGAAGCTGCACATACCGGCCGGCAAGGCGTTCGCGCTCGCCGCGATGCCGACGGCCGTCTTCGTGGGCATGGGTCTCACCCCCAAGCTCGCGATGGCCGACGACAGTTCGGACATCCCGTTCGCTCCCGGCCCCTGCGTGACCCGCTCCGACGAGCCGAGCGAGTCGCCGTCCCCGTCCGCCTCCCAGACCAAGTCGCCGTCCCCGTCCGCCACCGACTCCGGTGACGGGAAGGACGACACGACGGCCCCGAAGCCCTCGGCCACCCCGTCCGCGGGCGAGGCGGCGAAGCCGGAGACGAAGGCCGAGGCGCCCGCCGCCACGCCCAGCGCCTCGCCCACCCCGACGCAGTCGAGGAACCCGCTCGACCCGCTGGGCGTCGGCGACGCGCTGCGGGACCTCTTCGACGGACCGGACAAGGAGGAGACGGCGAGCCCGTCCCCGACCACCGAGTCCCCGAAGCCGTCGCAGACCGCCGAGAAGCCCGCCGAGAAGGCCACCGACACCGCGAAGAAGACGGCGGACGAGGCGGCCGACAAGACCGCCGACGCCATCCGCGAGGCCGCAGGCAAGGCGGGCAAGTCGGTCGAGGAGCTCGACGAGAGCGTCAAGGGGCTCGACGCCAAGAAGGACGAGGACATCCCGGACGGCGCCAAGGAGCGCTTCCCGTGTCCGACCGCCGACCCCGAGGCGCTGGCCGCGGCCGACCTGGAGACCGGCGTCCCGCTGCTCCCGGACGACCCGTGGATCCTGGAGAGCTCGATGCTCACCCTCAACGGGCTCGACTACAAGGGCATCGTCGAGGTGAAGACGTACGGCGGCACCGTCAAGAAGGTGCTGAAGTTCACCGCGAGCTCCATCGACATCGACAACCTCCACCAGAAGACCGTCGGCCCGAACGGCACGACGGCCCACGTCGAGGCGCGGAAGGGCTCCAAGTCCACCATCCGCAACGGCACGGTGACGATGTACACGGAGAAGCTGAAGGGCAACCTCTTCGGCCTCATCCCGGTGACGTTCAGCCCGGAGACACCGCCTCCGCTGAACGTTCCCTTCGCCTTCTTCACCAAGGTCACGGTGACCCAGGCGGGCCAGTTCGGCGGCTCGCTCAAGGTCCCCGGGCTGCACAACTACTTCACCGGCGGCAACGGCTAGAGCCGGATCCGCACGGCACTGTGGGCCGCACTCCTCGGGGGAGTGCGGCCCACAGCCGCGCCGTACGGGGATACGGGCCGGGTCAGTCGCGCTCGCCGCCGCCGACGTGGTGCACCCGGACCATGTTCGTCGTGCCGGGGATGCCGGGGGGCGAACCGGCCGTGATGACCATGGTGTCGCCCGCGTTGTAGCGGCCCAGCTTCAGCAGCTCGCCGTCGACCAGGTCGACCATCGCGTCCGTGTTGTCCACGTGCGGCACCACATGGGCCTCGACGCCCCAGCTCAGCGCGAGCTGGTTGCGGGTGGACTCGTCCGTGGTGAAGGCCAGGATGGGCTGCTCCGCGCGGTAGCGGGAGAGCCGGCGGGCCGTGTCGCCGGACTTGGTGAAGGCGACCAGCGCCTTGCCGTTCAGGAAGTCCGCGATCTCGCAGGCCGCGCGGGCCACCGAACCGCCCTGGGTGCGCGGCTTCTTGCCCGGCACCAGCGGCTGCAGGCCCTTGGAGAGCAGCTCCTCCTCGGCGGCGACGACGATCTTCGACATCGTCTTGACCGTCTCGATCGGGTACGCGCCCACGCTGGACTCGGCCGACAGCATGACCGCGTCCGCGCCGTCCAGGATCGCGTTGGCGACGTCGGACGCCTCGGCGCGGGTCGGCCGCGAGTTGGTGATCATCGACTCCATCATCTGGGTCGCCACGATCACCGGCTTGGCGTTCCGCCGGCAGAGCTCCACCAGGCGCTTCTGCACCATCGGGACCTTCTCCAGCGGATACTCCACGGCCAGGTCGCCACGGGCCACCATCACACCGTCGAAGGCCATGACGACCTCCTGCATGTGCTCGACGGCCTGCGGCTTCTCGACCTTGGCGATGACGGGGACCCGGCGGCCCTCCTCGTCCATCACCTTGTGGACGTCCTTGATGTCGTCGGCGTCCCGCACGAAGGACAGCGCCACCAGGTCGCAGCCCATCCGCAGGGCGAACCGCAGGTCGTCGACGTCCTTCTCGGACAGGGCCGGGACGTTGACCGCCGCGCCGGGCAGGTTGATGCCCTTGTGGTCGGAGATGACGCCGCCCTCGATGACGATCGTCCGCACCCGGGGACCCTCGACCGCGACGACCTTCAGCTCGACGTTGCCGTCGTTGATCAGGATCGGGTCGCCCTTGGCGACGTCGCCGGGCAGCCCCTTGTAGGTCGTGCCGCAGATCGACTTGTCACCGGGGACGTCCTCCGCGGTGATGGTGAACTCGTCCCCGCGGACCAGCTCGACGGGGCCCTCGGCGAACTTCGCCAGGCGGATCTTCGGACCCTGGAGGTCGGCGAGCACGCCGATCGCCCGGCCGGTCTCGGCGGCGGCCCTGCGGACCCGGTCGTAACGACCCTGGTGCTCCTCGTGGGTGCCGTGACTGAAGTTGAAGCGGGCCACGCTCATGCCGGCTTCGATCAGAGCGACCAGCTGCTCGTGGGAGTCGACGGCGGGACCGAGTGTGCAGACGATTTTGGAACGGCGCATGGGGCGGATCCTATCGGTTTGTTTCGCTGCGGAATATTCCGTCTGGTGGAAGGTACAAAGGGGCGCGGGTGCGCTCAGTTGTGGACCTGTCCGACGAGCGCGAAGGTCTGGTCGGCGATCTCCAGCTCCTCGTCCGTCGGCACCACGGCGACCGCGACCCGCGCGTAGTCCGGCGAGATCAGCCGGGGCTCGCCGGACCGCACCTCGTTCAGATCCGCGTCCACCACCAGCCCGAGCTCCTCCAGACCGGCGATGGCAGCCTGTCGCACCGGCGCCGAGTTCTCCCCGACCCCCGCCGTGAACACCACCGCGTCCACCCGGCCGAGGACCGCCGAATAGGCGCCGATGTACTTCTTCAGCCGGTGCACGTAGATGTCGAACGCCAGCGCCGCCCGCTCGTCGCCCTCGTCGACCCGGCGCCGGATCTCCCGCATGTCGTTGTCGCCGCAGAGCCCGACCAGACCGCTCCTCTTGTTGAGCAGGACGTCGATCTCGTCCGTCGACATGCCCGCGACCCGCTTGAGGTGGAAGGTGACGGCGGGATCGACGTCCCCGGAACGGGTCCCCATCACCAGCCCCTCCAGCGGGGTCAGCCCCATCGAGGTCTCCACGCACCGGCCCCCGGCCACCGCCGACGCCGAGGCGCCGTTGCCCAGGTGCAGCACGATGACGTTGACCTCCTCGGGCGCGCGCCCCAGCAGCTCGGCCGCCCTGCGCGAGACGTACGCGTGCGAGGTGCCGTGGAAGCCGTAGCGCCGGATGCGGTGCGCGTCGGCGGTCTCCGTGTCGATCGCGTACCGCGCCGCGTACTCCGGCATCGTCGTGTGGAAGGCCGTGTCGAAGACCGCCACCTGCGGGAGGTCCGGCCGCAGGGCCCGCGCGGTGCGGATGCCGGTGAGGTTCGCCGGATTGTGCAGCGGGGCCACCGGCACCAGGCGCTCGATCTCCTCCAGCACCTCGTCGTCGATCACCACGGGCTCGGTGAACCGCAGCCCGCCGTGCACCACCCGGTGGCCGATCGCCGCCAGCTCCGGGGAGTCCAGGCCCAGCCCGTCGGCCGCCAGCTCCTCGGCCGCCGCCTTCAGCGCCGCCTCGTGGTCGGCGATCGGACCGATGCGCTCGCGCTGCTCGGCGCCCCCGCCGAGCAGCGGGGTGTGCACCAGCCGGGAGGTCTCCTCGCCGATCCGCTCGACCAGCCCCACCGCGAGCCGGGAGCGGTCGTTCATGTCCAGCAGCTGGTACTTCACCGACGAGGAGCCGGAGTTGAGGACCAGCACGCGGTACGCGCCCGCGGTGCCGGAACCCTCTGTGGTCGGGGTGGTCATCCGTTCACTCCTCGCCCTGCGCCTGGATCGCCGTGATGGCCACGGTGTTGACGATGTCCTGCACGAGCGCGCCGCGGGACAGGTCGTTGACGGGCTTGCGCAGCCCCTGGAGGACCGGTCCGACGGCCACCGCGCCCGCCGAGCGCTGCACGGCCTTGTAGGTGTTGTTGCCGGTGTTCAGGTCCGGGAAGACCAGCACCGTCGCCTGCCCCGCCACCTCGGAACCGGGCAGCTTCGTCGCGGCGACGCTCGGCTCCACCGCGGCGTCGTACTGGATCGGGCCCTCGATCATGAGGTCCGGCCGGCTCGCCCGGACCCGGTCCGTCGCCGCGCGCACCTTGTCGACGTCGGCGCCCGAACCCGAGGTGCCCGTCGAGTACGACAGCATCGCGATCCGCGGCTCCACGCCGAAGCGGGCGGCGGTGGCGGCCGACTGCACCGCGATGTCGGCGAGCTGCTCCGCGTCCGGGTCCGGATTGACCGCGCAGTCGCCGTACACCAGCACCTTGTCGGCCAGGCACATGAAGAAGACGGAGGAGACGATCGAGGCGTCCTCCTTCGTCTTGATGATCTCGAACGCCGGGCGGATCGTCGCCGCGGTGGAGTGCACGGCGCCGGAGACCATGCCGTCCGCCAGGCCCTCCTGGACCATCAGGGTGCCGAAGTAGTTGACGTCCGCGACGACGTCGTACGCCAGCTCCACCGTGACCCCGCGGTGCGCCCGCAGCTGTGCGTACCGCTCGGCGAACACCTGGCGCAGTTCGGAGGTCTGCGGGTCGACGATCCGGGTCTCGGCGAGGTCGATGCCGAGGTCGGCCGCCTTCTTGCGGATGAGGTCGGGATCGCCGAGCAGGGTGAGGTCGCAGACGTCGCGGCGCATCAGCACGTCGGCGGCGCGCAGCACCCGTTCCTCGGTGCCCTCCGGCAGGACCACCCGGCGCCGGTCGGCACGGGCCTGCTCCAGCAGTTCGTGCTCGAACATCATCGGGGTGACGCGGTCGCTGCGGGCCACCGAGATCCGCTCCAGCAGGGCGCCGGTGTCCACGTGGCGTTCGAACAGGCCCAGCGCGGTCTCCGCCTTGCGGGGCGTCGCCGCGTTCAGCTTGCCCTCCAGCGCGAAGAGCCGGGCCGCGGTGGGGAAGGAGCCGCCGGCCACCGACACGACCGGGGTGCCCGGTGCGAGTCGCGCGGCCAGCTTGAGTATCTCCTCGCCGGGACGCTCGTCCAGGGTCAGCAGCACACCGGCTATGGGCGGCGTCCCGGCACTGTGCGCGGCCAGCGAGCCGACCACCAGGTCCGCCCGGTCCCCGGGGGTGACCACCAGGCAGCCCGGCGTCAGCGCGTTCAGCATGTTCGGCAGCATCGCGCCGCCGAAGACGAAGTCCAGCGCGTCCCTGGCCAGGCCGGAGTCGTCGCCGAGCAGCACCGTGCCGTCGAGCGCCGCGGTGATCTGGGCGACGGTCGGCGCGGAGAGCGCCGGGTCGTCGGGCAGGACCGAGCAGGGGACGGGCAGCCGGGCCGCCAGCCGGTCCGCGATGGCGTCGCGGTCCTCGGCCGCCACCCGGTTCACGACCAGCGCGACGACGTCGCAGCCCAGCCCGGCGTAGGCGCGGTGGGCGTTGCGGGCCTCGGCCCGCACGGACCGGGCGTCCTGGCCCTTCCCGCCGACCACCACGATCACCGAGGCGCCGAACTCGTTGGCCAGGCGCGCGTTGAGCGCCAGCTCGTCGGGCAGCTGGGTCTCGGCGAAGTCGGTGCCGAGCACCAGCACGACCTCGTACTTCCGGGCGACCTGGTGAAACCTTTCGACGAGCCGGGTCAGCAACTCGTCCGTGCCCTGTTCCGCCTGGAGCGCGGACGCCTCGTGGTAGTCCAGGCCGTAGGCCGAACCGGGGTCCTGGGAGAGCCGGTAGCGGGCCCGCAGCAGTTCGAACAGTCGATCGGGCCCGTCGTGGACGAGGGGCCGGAACACCCCGACCCGGTCCACCTGACGCGTCAGGAGTTCCATGACTCCCAGATCGACGACCTGACGGCCGTCTCCCCGGTCGATCCCGGTCACGTACACGCTGCGCGTCACGCGTGCTCTCCCGTCCGATTGCGGTTTGGGATGGTATTGACATGTTGACGATACCCGTGGGTGGCGAGGCGCCGCCCGCCGGGCGGACGGCCCTGCGCCGGGGCCCGCGGGGGCCTTCCCCGGCCCCGTCACCGGTGCGCCGCGACGCACCGGCGGGGCCACCCGTGCGGGGGTCCCCGACCCGCCGGGAGCGCCAGGTCCGTACCAGCGTGGAACAATTGCCGTGGCCACGGTACGGGGAACGTCGGCGACCGACCCCAGGCGCCCGGCACGGACGAGCAGGAGACACAGCACGATGCGCATCGGAGTTCTCACCGCAGGCGGCGACTGCCCAGGGCTGAACGCAGTGATCCGGTCGGTCGTCCACCGAGCCGTGGTGGGTCACGGCGATGAGGTGATCGGCTTCGAGGACGGGTTCAAGGGACTCCTCGACGGCCACTTCCGCCCCCTCGACCTCAACGCGGTCAGCGGCATCCTCGCCCGCGGCGGCACCATCCTCGGCTCGGCCCGGCTGGAGCGCGACCGGCTGCGCGAGGCCGCCGAGAACTGCGCCGAGCTGAGCCGCCGTTACGGCATGGACGCCCTCATCCCGATCGGCGGCGAGGGCACCCTGACCGCCGCCCGGATGCTGTCGGACGCCGGGATGCCCGTCGTCGGCGTGCCCAAGACCATCGACAACGACATCTCCGCCACCGACCGCACCTTCGGCTTCGACACCGCGGTGGGCGTCGCGACCGAGGCCATAGACCGTCTCAAGACCACCGCCGAATCGCACCAGCGGGTCATGGTCGTCGAGGTGATGGGCCGCCACGCGGGCTGGATCGCGCTGGAGTCCGGCATGGCCGGCGGCGCGCACGGCATCTGCCTCCCCGAGCGTCGCTTCGAGGTCGACGACCTGGTCAAGATGGTCGAGGAACGCTTCGCGCGCGGCAAGAAGTTCGCGGTCATCTGCGTCGCCGAGGGCGCGCACCCGGCCGAGGGCTCCATGCCGTACGCCAAGGGCGAGATCGACCAGTACGGACACGAACGCTTCCAGGGCATCGGCAACCGGCTGGCCATCGAGCTGGAGACCCGGCTCGGCAAGGAGGCCCGACCGGTCATTCTCGGCCATGTCCAGCGCGGCGGCACGCCGACCGCGTACGACCGGGTGCTCGCCACCCGCTTCGGCTGGCACGCGGTGGAGGCGGCCCACCGGGGCGACTTCGGGCGGATGACGGCGCTGCGCGGCAACGACATCAGGATGGTTCCGCTCGCCGACGCCATCACCCAGCTCAAGACGGTTCCCAAGGACCGGATGGACGAGGCGGAATCGGTCTTCTGACCCGCGCCCGCGCGACGGCGCCGACGCGCCCCGGCACCCGGCGGCCCTGACTGTCCCCCCGTGGACGGTCAGGGCCGCTCGCCGTTCCTCCGGCCCGTGGCCGTACGGAGGCACCGGAACCGGACGACTCCGGTGCCGGAATCAACTCTTGAGCCCGGGGCCCGGATCAACAAGGCTTGTCCCTGTCCGGGACATGTCCCAACTCTGTCCGGACACGGATTCCAGGGGAGAGGCACAGAAGCATGGTGGTCGAGGGCAGAGCCCCGGATCCTCAAGAGGCGCGGAGCGCGGACGAGTTCGTGGCCCTCCTGCGGGTGCTCAAGGACGCGTCGGGGCTGACGTTCCGCGAACTGAGCCAGCGGGCCGACGCGGTCGGGGACGTCCTGCCGAGGTCCACGATCGCCAACATGCTCGGGCGCACGTCGGTCCCGCGCGAGGAGCTCCTCGCCGCGTTCGTACGGGCCTGCGGATGCGGGCCCGCGGAGGTCGGGGAGTGGCTCGCGGTGCGCAAGGAACTCGCCGTGCACGGCCGGCGGAGCGGGACGGCCGGGAGCGGGAGCGACGACCGGGCGGAGGAGGACGGGGCGACCGGGGGCGATCCCGCGGACGGGCCGGAGCGGCTGCTGTCCGCCCCGGCCGCCGGTCCGGACCCCGCCCGCCGCCGGAGGGTCCGCATCGTCCTGACGGCGGTCCTCCTGGCGGTCGCGCTCGCCGCCGTCGCGACGGCCGTCGTCCTGCTCGGAGGGGACGGGGGCCGGCCGGACCCCCGCTCGGCGACCGGACCCGTGGCGGGGCGGACGGTGCAGATACGGTCTGTGCACTCCGGGTTCTGCCTCTCCGAGGAACAGGGCAGCGAAAGCGGGCGGCTGTACCAGGTGCGGTGCGAGGAGGAGACGATCCCGAGCTTCTCCCTCCAGCCGCTGGGCGAGGGCGTCTGGCGGATCGTTACCGACCACCCGGTCTACGAGAAGGGCTGCACCGGGATCTGGGACGGGACGCGGGAGAACGGGGCCCCGCTCCAGGACCAGGAGTGCGGCAAGCGCGGCGAGGCGGAGAAGTTCCGGATCGAGCCCGTGGGAAGCCCCGTCGAGGGCTACCGGATCCGCCCCGTCCACACCCGCCTGTGCGTCGGCGCCGAGAGGTACAGCGAGAAGCTCGGCGCCGAGCTGGTGCAGACGAACTGCGCGGGGGAGAGGAAGAGCCTGTTCTCCTTCGACCCGGTGGCGACGGGGACGGCCGGCGGCTGAGAGCGGCCGCGGACGCGACGGCGGTCGGCCGGGACCGGGCCGCCGTCCGGTCCGGGCGCGGGCCGCGGGGCTCAGACGCGCGGCCCGCGCACCCCGGCCGTCCGCCAGAACCGCTCCAGGACCTCGGCCAGGAAGGCCCGCCCCGCGTCGCCCGCCGTCCCGGCCCGCTCCGTGCCCCGGCCCGCGCCCGTACCGCTCCAGCTCAGCGTCGGGACCATCAACGCCTGGTAATCGGCGTGCAGTTGCTCCAGCACGTCCTGGACCACCCCGTGCTCCAGCGGCACCAGCTTCGCTATCGGCCGGACCCGGGCCTGCCAGCGCGTCGTCACCGCTTCGCGCAGCAGCCCGGTCAGCTCCTCGTCCCGGCCGGACACCGTCACGAACCCGGCGGCCGTCAGCCCCAGCACCTTGTTGAGCAGCGCCGACTGCCGGTCGTTGCCGCGCCAGCGCCCGGACTCCTCCATCCGCCGGTACGCGTCCCCGGTCAGCCCCAGCAGCCGGGCGAACTCCGCCGGGTCCAGGCCCTTGGCCATCCGGTGCTCCCGCAGGGTGCGGGCCCCGGTGAGCAGTTCGCCCGGGGAGCACCACAACACCCCGGCCAGCGCCGTGAGTTCGTACTCGCTCGGCACGGCGGTGCCCCGCTCCCAGGCGATCACCGTGTCGGTGGCGACCCGCAGCCCGTACTGGGCGCCGAGCCCGTACGCGACATGGCCCGGCAGCATCCCCAGGGCCTCGCGGAGCCGGCGGGCGGCGGGGGCGTCGAAGGGGGGTGAGGGGCGCACGGCCCCACCGTAGGAAGCCGGGCGGCGGTACGGCCACGGTGCGTTCCGCCGATATCGCGGCTCGTAGGAAGGTCCGAGAGGACGGCCCGGAGGAACACCCCGGTCGTGCGGTCGGGCCGTTCCACGACCGTGCCGGTCAGCGGTTCTCGGCCACCCAGCGGTAGTGCAGCTCCGGACGCCCGATCTGGCCGTACTGGGGGCTGCGCACCGCCCGCCCCACCGTCACCAGGTGTTCCAGATAGCGGCGTGCGGTGATCCGCGAGATCCCCAGCGCCTCACCGGCCGCCGCCGCCGTCACCCCGTCCGGCGCGGACCGCAGGGCGCGGGTGACGGCCTCCAGCGTCGGACCGCTCAGCCCCTTCGGCAGCTGCGCCGGCTGCGGTGCGCGCAGGGCGCCGAGCGCCCGGTCCACCTCGTCCTGGCCGCTCGCCTCCCCGGCCGCCGCCCGGAACTCGGCGTAGCGCACGAGCCGGTCGCGCAGGGTGGCGAAGGTGAACGGCTTCAGCACGTACTGGACGACACCGAGCGACACCCCCTCCCGGACGACGGCCAGATCGCGCGCCGACGTCACCGCGATGACATCGGCCGAGTGCCCGGCCGCGCGCAGCGAACGCAGCAGTTGCAGGCCGTGGCCGTCGGGCAGGTACAGGTCCAGCAGCAGCAGATCGACCGGGGTGCGCTCCAGCGCCCGCACCGCCTGGGCCCGCGAGTGGGCGACGGCCGCCACCGCGAATCCCGGCACCCGCTCCACGTACAGCCGATGGGCGTCGGCCGCGACGGGGTCGTCCTCGACGACCAGCACCCGGATCATGCGAGGGCCTCCTTGCCGGTGACGGGCGCGGGCGCGGCGGCGGGCGCCGGGGCCGGGGCGGGCACGGCGGCCGGGGGCAGCCGCACCGTGAACTCCGCGCCGCCGTCCGCCCCGCGGTCCAGCGCCACCGACCCGCCGTTGCGGTGCACCGCCTGTTGGACGAGGGCGAGCCCGATGCCCCGGCCCGCGCCGTGCGTCGACCAGCCGCGGGCGAACACCTCCGAGGCGGCGCCCGGGTCGATCCCGGCCCCGGTGTCGGCCACCCGCAGCAGCAGCCCGTCCTCCCCGGCGAGCGCGGTGACGGTGACCCGGGCCCGGCCGCCCGCACGCCCCGCCGACTCCAGCCGACCGGGTCCGGAGCCCGGCGCACCGGCCGCCGCCTCCGACGCCGCGTCCACCGCGTTGTCGATCAGATTGCCGAGGATCGTCACCAGGTCCCGGTGCGACAGGGTCGGGGGCAGGGAACCGTCGTCGATCAGGCTGTCCTCCGCGAGCACCAGCTCCACGCCCCGCTCGTTGGCCTGCGCCGCCTTGCCGAGCAGCAGCGCGGCCAGCACCGGTTCGGCGACCGCGCCCACCACCCGGTCGGTGAGCGCCTGGGCCAGCTCCAGCTCGGCGGTGGCGAAGCCCACCGCCTCGTCGGCCCGGCCCAGCTCGATCAGCGAGACGACGGTGTGCAGCCGGTTCGCCGCCTCGTGCGCCTGCGAGCGCAACGCCTGGGTGAAGCCCCGCTCCGAGTCCAACTCGCCCGAGAGCGCCTGGAGTTCCGTGTGGTCGCGCAGGGTCACCACGGTGCCGCACTGCTCGCCGCCCACCACCGGGCGGGTGTTGACCACGATCACCCGGTCCGCCGTCAGATGCAGCTCGTCGACCCGCTCCTCGGAGGCGAGCAGCGCACCGGTCAGCGGGGCCGGCAGCTCCAGCTCGTCGACCCGGCGCCCGACCGCGCCCGGCTCCAGACCCAGCAGCTCCCGGCCCGCGTCGTTGATGAGCGCGATCCTGCGCCGCCCGTCGAGCATCAGCAGCCCCTCGCGCACCGCGTGCAGCGTGGCCTGGTGGTAGTCGTGCAACCGGCTCAGCTCGGCGGCGTTCATGCCGTGCGTGTGCCGCCGCAGCCGGGCGTTGATCACATAGGTGCCGATGCCGCCGAGCGCCAGCGCCCCGCCCGCCGCCAGCCCCAGCGCCCCGAGCTGCTCCCGCACCTGCGAGGAGACCCGGTCGACCGTGATGCCCGCGCTGACCAGGCCGACGATCCGGCCGCCGTCGCGGACCGGGGTGACGACCCGGATCGAGGGGCCGAGCGTGCCGGTGTACGTCTCCGAGAACGTCTCGCCGCGCAGCGCCCGCGCGGTGTGCCCGAGGAACTCCTCCCCGATCCGGTCGGCGTCCGGATGCGTCCAGCGGACCCGGTCCGGGGACATGATCGTGACGAAGGCGATCCCGGTGTCCCTGCGCACCCGCTCCGCGTACGGCTGGAGCACGGCCGACGGATCGGGGGTGCCGATCGCCTCCCGCACGGACGGCGAACCGGCGATCGCCAGCGCGGCCGTCCGCACCTGCCGGGTCGCGGTCTCCTCCGCCTGCTCGCTGCCGGAGACATAGGCGAAGAACGCGCATCCCGCCACCACGGCGGCCACCAGCACCACCTGCATGGCGAAGAGCTGGCCGGCCAGGCTGCGGGGTCGGGTACGGGGCAGACGCATGGCCACCAGTGTGCCCGGCCGGAAACATGTGAACGAAATGCACGCAACGGTGACCGGTGTCACAGGGAGCGAGATATTCGCCAAGGGTTTTTTCCGGCCGGACGCGCCGGGCAGGCCCTTGCGCCCCCAGGGACGGGGGAGTGACCCGGACGAGCCGAGGAGAACCCCCGTGGGAGTGGCAGCCGCCAAGCGGGACCGCACGCACTATCTGTATCTCGCCGTGATCGCGGCGGTCGGGCTCGGCATCCTCGTGGGCTTCGTCGCCCCGGACGTCGCCGTCGAGCTCAAGCCGATCGGCACCGGCTTCGTGAACCTGATCAAGATGATGATCTCGCCCATCATCTTCTGCACGATCGTGCTGGGCGTCGGCTCGGTGCGCAAGGCCGCCAAGGTCGGCGCGGTCGGCGGCCTCGCCCTCGGCTACTTCCTGGTGATGTCGACCGTCGCGCTCGCCATCGGCCTGCTCGTCGGCAACCTCCTGGAGCCCGGCCAGGGCCTGCACCTCACCGAGGCGGCGCGGGCCGCCGGGGAGAAGCAGGCGGCGGGCGCCAGCGAGTCCACCGTGGACTTCCTGCTCGGCATCATCCCGACCACGATGGTCTCCGCCTTCACCGAGGGCGAGGTGCTCCAGACCCTGCTGATCGCGCTGCTCGCGGGCTTCGCGCTCCAGGCCATGGGCGCGGCGGGCGAACCGGTCCTGCGCGGCATCGGCCACATCCAGCGCCTCGTCTTCCGCATCCTCGCCATGATCATGTGGGCGGCCCCGGTCGGCGCGTTCGGCGCGATGGCCGCGGTGGTCGGCGAGACCGGCATCGACGCGCTGAAGTCGCTCGCGATCATCATGGTCGGCTTCTACATCACCTGCGCGATCTTCGTCTTCGTGGTGCTCGGCACGATCCTGCGCCTGGTCGCCGGGGTCAACCTGATCGCCCTGCTGAAGTACCTGGGCCGCGAGTTCCTGCTGATCCTCTCCACCTCCTCCTCGGAGTCCGCCCTGCCGCGGCTCATCGCGAAGATGGAGCACCTGGGCGTCAGCCGGCCGGTCGTCGGCATCACCGTGCCGACCGGCTACTCCTTCAACCTCGACGGCACCGCGATCTACCTCACGATGTCCTCGCTCTTCATCGCCAACGCGATGGGCGACCCGCTGAGCGCCGGTGAGCAGATCTCCCTGCTGCTCTTCATGATCGTCGCCTCCAAGGGCGCGGCCGGGGTCACCGGCGCCGGCCTCGCCACCCTCGCGGGCGGCCTCCAGTCGCACCGCCCCGGCCTGGTCGACGGCGTCGGCCTGATCGTCGGCATCGACCGCTTCATGAGCGAGGCCCGCGCCCTGACGAACTTCGCGGGCAACGCCGTGGCCACCGTCCTGGTCGGCACCTGGACCAAGGAGATCGACAAGGAGCGGGTCGACCGGGTCCTGTCCGGCGCGCTCCCCTGGGACGAGCGGATGCTCAACCAGGACGGCGAGGTCACGGACGTTCCCGAGCCGCGCGAGGGCGACGACGAGCGCGCCATGACGAAGGCGTAGCAACCTTCCGGAACGCGGGACGACGGGGCCGTCGCGGGCACATCCGCGACGGCTCCGTACGCGTTCCGGGCCCCTTGCCCCGGCGTCCGCCGTCGGGGACGTACGGATCACGACACCGGCCGCACGCCCCGCCCCGCCCCCGCGGACCCCGCGCCGCAGCGGCGCCTTCCGGCCGACACCTCGTGTGTCGGCCATTGTCATCGGGGCGCCCCTCGCGGGCGGGCGGACGGCGCTAGCGTGACGGGCGTCATCACTGCGGGCAATCCGACGATCACACAGGGGGAACCGTCATGAACTCGCGTGCAAGCCGCGCCCTGCCCAGGGCGCTGGCCGCGCTCGTGGCCGCGCTGGCCGTCATGCTCGGCCTGACCGCACAGACCGGAACGGCACGGGCGGCCGAGGCGGCCGGTCTCGGCGGACTGACGTTCACCGCGGCCGGCAACGGCCGGAACCTGGACGTGCAGAACGGCAACACGGGGGACGGCGTCTACGTCGTCACCAACTCCGCGCCCGGCCACCACCAGCAGTGGACCGCCAACAAGCAGGCCGACGGGTCGTTCACCCTGGCCAACGACTTCACCGGGAAGTGCGTGGCGACCGGCCTTCCGCTGCGACAGCAGTCGTGCTCCGGGGCCGCCTCCCAGCGCTGGTACTTCCAGCCCGTCACCGGCGCCGCCAACACCTTCATGATCCGCAACGCCGGTGACAACAAGTGCGTCGACATCGTCCTGAACGCCCAGTACGACGACGCGTGGACCCAGACCTACGGCTGCAACGGCTCCGCCGCGCAGCAGTGGCGGATCCCCGCCGCCGCCTCGGGCGACGCCATGGCCGCTGCCGTGGAGTACGCCTCCAAGCGCTGCCAGAAGGACGCGACCACCTGCTCGTGGACGAAGGGGGTCCAGGCCCCCGCCGAGCCGCTGCCCGTCGAGTGCGTCTCGCCGGTCTGGTACAACGGCACCGGCGCGCCCGTGCCGTGGACGTTCTCGCTGACCACCACCAGCGGATGGTCGAGCACGCTCGGCGTGTCCTTCACGTCGGGCATCGGCGCGGGCGCGGCGAGCCCCGTCCAGGCGAGCGTCTCCCTCACCATCAGCGGCAACGTGACGTACAACCTGAGCGAGACGCTGGGCAACAGCCTGACCATCACCGTCCCGCAGCAGCAGTACGGCTGGGTGGCGCTGTCGAAGCTGGCCACGAAGGTGACCGGCGAGTGGACCTTCGACGCGAACGGATACCCGTGGAAGGCGCAGGACACCGTCACGGTGCCCCTGACCAGTGACGACCAGGGCCACGCCAGCATCTACCTGGCGAAGACCGCGCCCGAGTTCACCACCTGCGGCTGACCCCGGACGCGGTCGCGATCACACCGGCCGCAGCCACACCGTCGCCAGCGGCGGGAGCGTCAGCGACACGCTGACGCTCCTGCCGTGGGACGGCACCGCCTCCGGCTCCAGCGGACCGGGATGGCACACGTCGCCGCCGCCGTACCGCGCCGCGTCCGTGTTGAGGACCTCCGCCCACACCACCCGGTCGCCGGGCACCGTCGGGACCCCGATGCGGTAGTCGTGCCGCACCACCGGGGAGAAGTTGCTGACGGCCAGCAGCGGCGAGCCCTGCGCGTCGAAGCGCAGGAACGCGAAGACGTTGTCCTCGGCCGCCCCGCCGTCCACCCAGTCGAAACCCTCCGGGACCGTGTCGCGCTGCCACAGCGCGGGCGTGGCGGCGTACACCGCGTTCAGGTCGCCCACCAGGGTGCGCACGCCCCGGTGATCGGCCTCCGCCCCGTACGAGGGGTCGAGCAGCCACCAGTCCGGGCCGTGCCCCTCCGACCACTCCGCGCCCTGGGCGAACTCCTGTCCCATGAAGAGGAGTTGCTTGCCCGGGTGGGCCCACATGAAGCCGAGGTAGGCCCGGTGGTCGGCACGCTGCTGCCACCAGTCGCCCGGCATCTTGGAGACCAGCGACTGCTTGCCGTGCACCACCTCGTCGTGCGAGATCGGCAGCACGTAGTTCTCGCTGTACGCGTACACCATCGAGAAGGTCATCTCGTGGTGGTGGTACTTGCGGTGCACCGGCTCCTTCGACATGTACTGCAGGGAGTCGTGCATCCAGCCCATGTTCCACTTCAGCCCGAAGCCCAGCCCCCCGAAGCCGCCCGGTCCGACGTGGTGGGTGGCGCGGGTGACCCCGTCCCAGGCGGTGGACTCCTCGGCGATGGTGACGACGCCGGGGTTGCGCCGGTAGACGGTGGCGTTCATCTCCTGGAGGAAGGCCACCGCGTCCGGGTTCTCCCGGCCGCCGTGCTCGTTCGGCGTCCACTGCCCGTCCTCGCGCGAGTAGTCGAGGTAGAGCATCGAGGCGACCGCGTCCACCCGCAGTCCGTCGACGTGGAACTCCTCGCACCAGTAGGTGGCGTTGGAGACCAGGAAGTTGCGGACCTCCTTGCGCCCGTAGTCGAACTCCAGCGTGCCCCAGTCGGGGTGCGCCGCACGGGCGGGATCCGGGTGCTCGTACAGCGGCCGGCCGTCGAACTCCGCCAGCGCCCAGTCGTCGCGCGGGAAGTGCGCGGGCACCCAGTCCATGAGGACCCCGATGCCGGCCCGGTGCAGCGAGTCGACCAGGAAGCGGAAGTCGTCGGGGGAGCCCAGCCGGGAGGTCGGGGCGTAGAAACCGGTGACCTGGTAGCCCCAGGAACCGCCGAAGGGATGCTCGGCGACCGGCATCAGCTCCACGTGCGTGAACCCCAGCTCCTTCACGTACGCGGGGAGCTGGGAAGCGAGTTGACGATATGTCAGCCCCGGTCGCCAGGACGGCAGATGCACCTCGTACACGGAGAACGGCGCCTCGTGCACCGGCACGTCCCCGCGGTGCGCCATCCACTCCCCGTCCTGCCACACGTGGTGCCGGTCCGTCACGATCGACGCGGTGGACGGCGGCACCTCGGTCCGCCGGGCCATGGGGTCGGCGCGCACCGTGTGCGAACCGTCCGGGCGGCAGATGTCGAACTTGTAGAGCGCGCCCTCGCCGATCCCGGGCAGGAACAGCTCCCACACCCCGGAGGAACCGAGCGACCGCATCGGGAAACCGGCGCCGTCCCAGTAGTTGAAGTCCCCGGTGACCCGCACCCCGCGGGCATCGGGCGCCCAGACGGTGAACCGGGTGCCCACCACCCCCTGGTGCTCCATGGGCCGGGCACCCAGGGCGGTCCACAGCTCCTCGTGCCGCCCCTCACCGATCAGGTGCAGATCGAGCTCCCCGAGCGCGGGCAGGAAGCGGTACGGGTCCTGCGTCTCGATCTCGGTGTCCTCGTAGGCGACCAGGAGCCGGTACTCGGGCAGCGCGGGCATCGGCAGCAGCCCGGAGAAGAGCCCGTCCCCGTCGTCGTGCAACCGCGCCCGCAGCCCCTTGCCGAGCACCGTCACACCGCGCGCGTACGGACGCAGCACCCGGAAGACCACCCCGCCCCGGACCGGGTGGGCGCCGAGCAGATCGTGCGGGGCGTGGTGCGCACCGGCCAGCAGCCGGGCCCGGTCGTCGGGGTCGAGGGGGAGCGCCGGCCGCACCCCGTGGGTGCCGGGCTCCTGGCGGGGGTGCGGCGGCCCGTCACCGGCGTGTGCGGCGGCCGGCCTCTTCCGCCGGGGCCGGGCGGCCGGTTCCGCCGAAGGGGACCCCGGGGGAGCCGTTCCGGCCGGTGCCCCGGGCGGCGCGGTCCCGGCCGGCGGCAGCGGCGGGGGCGGGGCGGCGTCGGTGTGGGCGGGCGTCTTGCGGGACGGCTTGCGGGCGGTCACGGGGACGGCCTCCTCGAAGGGTGTGGTCGGTGCGGGACGGAAGGAGAGGGGGCGCCGGGCGCTCAGAGCCTGTCGGCGCCGGCGGCCAGCCGGTGGATCGCGGCCATCGGGACCGGCAGCCAGTCGGGCCGGTGGTGCGCCTCGTACAGCACCTCGTACACCGCTTTGTCGGTCTCGTGGGCGCGCAGCAGTTCCGGTTCGCCGCGCGGGTCGGTGCCCGAGGCCCGGGCGTACCCCTCGCAGTAGGCGGTCCGGCAGCGGGCCGCCCACTCGTCGTTCCACGGGCGGTGCGAGCGGGCCGCGTAGTCGAAGGAGCGGAGCATGCCGGCGACGTCGCGCACCGGGAGCTGCGGCCGGCGGCGCTCGGGCAGCGGCCTGGCCGGTTCGCCCTCGAAGTCGATCAGTGACCAGAAGCCGTCCGCGGCGCACAGGGTCTGGCCGAGGTGGAGGTCGCCGTGCACCCGCTGGACCGCCCGGTCGCGCCCCCGGTGCCCCGACGCGGCCATCGCGTCGAAGGCGTCGCGCAGCCCCGGGACGTACGGCACGAGCGCCGGTACCGACTGGGCCGCGGCCTCCAGGCGCCGCACCATCGCGGCGGCCAGGTGCTCGCTCTGGGACCGGTGCAGGGCGGGCGTCGGCAGGGCGGCGGCGAGCGCGGTGTGCACCTCGGCGGTGGCCCGGCCCAGGGCGTGGGCCTCGTCGGTGAAGTCGCGGCCCTCGGCGAGGGCCCGCAGGGCGAGCTGCCAGCCGTCCTGCGCGCCGCTCAGGAACGGCTGGAGCACGCCGAGGGTGAGCGGTTCGGGGCCCGCGGCCTCGAACCAGGCGACGGGGGCGGGCACCCGCCCGCAGCCCTGGCGCGCGAGCGCGAGCGGCAGCTCCAGGTCGGGGTTGGTGCCGGGGAAGACCCGGCGGAAGATCTTGAGGATGAAGGCGTCGCCGTAGACGAGCGAGGTGTTGGACTGCTCGGTGTCCAGGAACCGCGGCGCCAGCCCGGCGGCGATGGGGGAGCCGCCCCGGTCGAAGCGCAGGGCGCCGAGGGTGCCGGGGGTACGGAACCGTTCCAGCAGGAGTTCGGCCAGGCGCGGGTCGCGCAGCCCCTCGTACACGGTGCGGCCGGCGAGCGGGCCGGTCGTCACGTGCCCGACCAGCGCGGGCGCCAGCCGGGGCGGCAGCACGGACCGCACCCCGAGCAGCAGTTGGTAGCAGTCGTCCGGCGACTGCGCCGGCATGGTCGGCTGATGGGCCCGGACCAGCAGGTGGAGCAGCCCGGTACCGGATTCGGCGGCGTCGGGGCCGGTGCCCACCGGCAGTATCTCGGTCGCCGACACCAGCGAGAAGCCGGTGACCGGCCGTCCCTTGCCCGCGAACCAGCGCTGCCGGGGCAGCCATTCGTGCAGCAGGGGGGCGAGTGACGGGAGGAGGTCCGTGCTGTGGGCCGGGGCGACCCGGGTGGATACAGCCTCCGACATGACGTCGCGTCCTTTCCCCAGGCACCCCATGGAATGCGGAGAGTGTCCCGGATTGCGGCATTTGCTGTCCGGCTGCGCGGGACGTGTCGGGTCAGGATGGTCCGTACGGACCCGACCCGGGGCGAAGCGGCGGACGGGGCCCGGCAGGGTCCGGTGGGGTCCGGCGGGGGCTCCGGTACGGGGAGCGCCCGGTGCGGGGCGGCGGGAACCGCCCCGCGGTCGCGGTGGCGGATCAGCTCGGCGGCGCGTCCTTGCGCAGCCGGAACCAGTAGAAGCCGTGTCCCGCGAGCGTCAGCAGATAGGGCAGCTGCCCGACGGCGGGGAAGCGCACCCCGCCGATCAGTTCCACCGGATGACGCCCGTCGAACGACCGCAGATCGAGCTCCGTCGGCTGCGCGAACCGCGAGAAGTTGTGCACGCACAGCACCAGGTCGTCCCCGTGCTCACGGGTGAAGGCGAGCACGGCCGGGTTCGACGACGGCAGCTCGTTGTACGAACCGAGGCCGAAGGCGGGGTTCTGCTTGCGGATCTCGATCATCCGCCGCGTCCAGTGCAGCAGCGACGACGGCGACGCCATCGACGCCTCGACGTTGGTGACCTGGTAGCCGTAGACCGGGTCCATGATCGTGGGGAGGTAGAGCCGCCCCGGATCGCTGGAGGAGAAACCGGCGTTGCGGTCGGGCGTCCACTGCATCGGGGTGCGCACGGCGTCGCGGTCGCCCAGCCAGATGTTGTCGCCCATCCCGATCTCGTCCCCGTAGTAGAGGATCGGGGAGCCGGGCAGCGACAGCAGCAGCGCGGTGAACAGCTCGATCTGGTTGCGGTCGTTGTCCAGCAGGGGGGCGAGCCGGCGGCGGATGCCGATGTTGGCCCGCATCCGCGGGTCCTTGGCGTACTCCGCGTACATGTAGTCGCGCTCTTCGTCCGTGACCATTTCGAGGGTGAGCTCGTCGTGGTTGCGCAGGAAGATGCCCCACTGACAGTTCTGCGGGATCTCCGGCGTCTTCGCCAGGATCTCGGAGACCGGGTAACGGCTCTCGCGCCGCACGGCCATGAAGATCCGCGGCATCACCGGGAAGTGGAACGCCATGTGGCACTCGTCGCCCCCGGAGCGGAAGTCGCCGAAGTAGTCGACGACGTCCTCCGGCCACTGGTTGGCCTCGGCCAGCAGCACGGTGTCCGGGTAGTGCGCGTCGATCTCCTTGCGGACCCGCTTGAGGAAGGCGTGCGTCTCCGGGAGGTTCTCGCAGTTGGTGCCCTCCCGCTGGTACAGGTACGGCACGGCGTCCACCCGGAAGCCGTCGATGCCGAGGTCCAGCCAGAAGCGCAGCGCGGCGAGGATCTCCTCCTGCACCGCCGGGTTCTCGTAGTTGAGATCGGGCTGGTGGGAGAAGAACCGGTGCCAGTAGTACTGCTTGCGCACCGGGTCGAAGGTCCAGTTGGACGTCTCCGTGTCCACGAAGATGATCCGGGCGTCCGGGAACTGCTTGTCGTCGTCGGCCCAGACGTAGTAGTCGCCGTACGGACCGTCCGGGTCGGTGCGGGACTGCTGGAACCACTCGTGCTGGTCGCTCGTGTGGTTCATGACGAAGTCGATGATCACGCGCATCCCGCGCTGGTGCGCGGCGTCGACGAACTCGACGAAGTCGGCCAGGTCGCCGAACTCCGGCAGCACGGCCGTGTAGTCGGACACGTCGTAACCGCCGTCGCGCAGCGGAGACTTGAAGAACGGCGGCAGCCAGAGGCAGTCGACGCCCAGCCACTGCAGGTAGTCCAGCTTGGCGGTGATGCCCTTGAGGTCGCCGATGCCGTCGCCGTTGGAGTCCTGGAAGGACCGGACGAGAACCTCGTAGAAGACGGCGCGCTTGAACCAGTCGGGATCGCGGTCCTTGGCCGGGGTGTCCTCGAACATGTCGGGGACGGGCTCATTGACGATCATGGTGTGGGTGACCCTCCGGTCGGCGGGGACGGTCGCAGGACGACGACGTGCGCGGGCGTGACGCCGGGCTCCAGACGCACGTAGAAGGTCCTGCCCCAGTGATAGGTGTCGCCGGTGAGCTCGTCGCGCACCGGCACGCGCTCGTGCCGGTCGAGGCCGAGTCGCGGCATGTCCAACGAGACCGTGGCCTCGTGGGTGTGGTGCGGGTCGAGGTTGACGACCACCAGAACGGTGTTCGAACCCGAACGCTTGCTGTACGCGATCAACGAGTCGTTGTCGGTGGAGTGGAAGTGCACGTCGCGCAGTTGCTGCAGCGCCGGGTTGCGGCGCCTGATGCGGTTGAGCGAGGTGATCAGCGGGGCCAGCGAACGGCCCTCGCGCTCCGCCGACTCCCAGTCCCTGACCCGGATCTGGTACTTCTCCGAGTCCAGGTACTCCTCGCCGCCGGGCCGCAGCGGGGTGTTCTCGCACAGCTCGTACCCCGCGTACATCCCCCAGGACGGGGAGAGCGTCGCCGCGAGTACGGCGCGCGCCTCGAAGGCCGGACGGCCCCCGTCCTGGAGGTGGCCCGGCAGGATGTCCGGGGTGTTCACGAAGAAGTTGGGCCGCATGAAGGCGGCGGTTTCCCCCGACAACTCCGTGACGTAATCGGTGATTTCCTGCTTGGTGGTGCGCCAGGTGAAATACGTGTACGACTGCTGGAATCCGACGGCGGCGAGCGTCTTCATCATCGCGGGGCGGGTGAACGCCTCGGCCAGGAAGATGACGTCCGGGTCGGCCCCGTTGATCTCGGCGATGACCTTCTCCCAGAAGACCACCGGTTTGGTGTGCGGATTGTCGACGCGGAAGATCCGGATTCCGTGGTCCATCCAGAAACGGAGGATGCGCACGGTCTCCTCGACCAGTCCGCCCAGGTCCTTGTCGAAGGCGATCGGATAGATGTCCTGGTATTTCTTCGGAGGGTTCTCGGCGTAGGCGATCGAGCCGTCCACGCGGTGGTGGAACCACTCCGGGTGTTTCTCCACCCAGGGATGATCGGGAGAACACTGCAGCGCGAAATCGAGTGCGATCTCCATGCGCAGCCGACGGGCGGTCGCGACGAAATGGTCGAAGTCGTCGAGCGTGCCCAGATCGGGGTGGACGGCGTCGTGGCCGCCCTCGGCCGAGCCGATGGCCCACGGCACGCCCACGTCGTGGGGGGCGGCCGAGAGCGAGTTGTTGGGACCCTTGCGGTGGGTGGTGCCGATGGGGTGGACGGGCGGGAGGTACACCACGTCGAAGCCCATCGCGGCGACCGCGGGCAGCCGTTCGGCGGCGGTGCGGAAGGTGCCGCTGACGATCCGCTCCCGCGGCGCCCCGGTCCGGTCCTCCGCCGCCCCGTCCTTCGCTGCCGTGGCCGGGGCCGGTTCGGTCCTGGCGCCCTCCGAGCGGGGGAACAGCTCGTACCAGGAGCCGAACAGGGCCCGCCTGCGCTCGACCAGCAGCGGGAGCGGGGGCGAGGTGCTGACCAGCTCGCGCAGCGGATGGCGGTCGAGCGCGGCCCGTGCCTCGGGGGCGAGTGCCGCGGCCAGCCGGGCGGCGGCCGGCCGGGAGGTGTCGCGCAGCGCGTCGACGGCGGCCAGCACCGCCTCGCGCCCGTCCCGCTTGGGCACGCCGGAGGCGGCCCGCTCGTACAGCTCGGCACCCTCCGCGAGGACGAGCGCGGTGTCGATCCCCGCCGGGATCTTGATCCCGGCCAGCTGCCGCCAGGTGGTGACCGGATCGCTCCAGGCCTCGACCGCGTACGTCCAGCGGCCCTCGGAGCCGGGGGTGACGTCGGCGCCCCAGCGGTCCGTGCCGGGCGCCAGTTCGCGCATCGGCGTCCACGGCCCCGGACGCCCGCTCGGGTCCAGCAGCACCGCATTGGCGGCGACGGCGTCATGGCCCTCGCGGAAGACGGTCGCGGTGACCCGGAAGGTCTCACCGGCAACGGCCTTGGCGGGCCTTCTGCCGCAATCGACGACAGGGCCGACGTCGAGGACGGGAATGCGACCGATCATGGAATCACCTGGGGCTGGGTTCGGACCGAACGGGGCGCGACACAGTGGCGGAGGGCGGAATACGCGCACCGCGACCGACTGGTTTCCGTCCTTTCTAACCGTTCTGCGGACGGCTGACGGTGCGTGGGCGTGGCCGCCCCCGCCCGCATTCACCCGAATGGCACTCGAAAGGCGGGGGAGCGGATGTGCTCAGCGGAGGCGAAAAGGGTGGACGCCGAAATCGCGGACGCCCCGAACAACCGAAGACCTTCCGTCGGGCCCCGCCGTGTCCCCACTGCATTCGTGCTGCATTCGGGCGGTATTCGGGGAGCGTTCACCGGGTGCCCGGGGTGCGGCCCGGGACGCGTTCCCGAGGAGCCCTCCCGCGGTTCCCGATGGGCCGATCCGGTGATTCGTGAACGGCTCGGGCGTATGTGTGACGACCTGAATGCGCCGGGCGCGCCCCGTGCGCCGCAAGGCTGCCCGGCCGCCACCGCCGCCGGGGGTGACGGAGCGCCGCACACCGTGGTGCGTCCGCCGGTATCCGCATGTGCCCTGTAAAGGTGGGACACGTGAAGGCCATCCGTCGTTTCACCGTGCGCCCCGTCCTCCCCGACCCCCTTCGACCGCTCAGCGACCTCGCCCGCAACCTGCGCTGGTCCTGGCACGCCGAGACCCGCGAGCTCTTCCAGGCCGTCGACCCGGAGACCCGGCGAACGGCGGAGTGCGACCCCGTGCGGATGCTCGGTGCCGTGTCCGCCGGCCGGCTCGCCGAGCTGGCCCGGGACGAACAGTTCCTGCACCGGCTGACGGAGGCGTCCGAGGACCTCCGCGACTACCTGGAGGGCCCCAGGTGGTACCAGGAACGGCTGGAGCGGGGAGCCCGGCTCCCGTCCGCCGTCGCCTACTTCTCGCCCGAGTTCGGGGTCACCGCGGCCCTGCCCCAGTACTCCGGCGGGCTCGGCATCCTGGCCGGCGACCACCTCAAGGCCGCCAGCGACCTCGGCGTCCCCCTCGTCGGCGTCGGCCTGCTCTACCGGCACGGCTACTTCCGCCAGAGCCTGTCGCGCGACGGCTGGCAGCAGGAGCACTATCCGGTGCTCGACCCCAACGAACTGCCGGTCACCCTGCTGCGCGAGGCCGACGGCACCCCCAGCCGGGTGGTGCTGGCCCTGCCGGGCGGCCGGTCGCTGCACGCCCACATCTGGCAGGCCCGGGTGGGCCGCGTACCGCTGCTGATGCTCGACTCCGACGTGGAGGAGAACGCGCCGGGCGAACGCGAGGTGACCGACCGGCTCTACGGCGGCGGCAGCGAGCACCGGCTGCTCCAGGAGATGCTCCTGGGCATCGGCGGCGTGCGGGCGGTGCGGACGTACTGCCGGCTCACCGGACACCCGGAGCCCGAGGTGTTCCACACCAACGAGGGGCACGCCGGTTTCCTCGGACTCGAACGCATCCGTGAACTCTCCGGCACCGGACTGGACTTCGACTCCGCGGTGGAGTCCGTGCGGGCGGGCACGGTCTTCACCACCCACACCCCGGTGCCCGCCGGGATCGACCGCTTCGACCGCGAACTCGTCGCCCGGCACTTCGGCGACGACGGCGAACTGCCGGGCGTGGCCGTCGAACGCGTCCTGCAGCTGGGCACGGAGACCTACCCGGGCGGCGAACCCGGACTCTTCAACATGGCGGTGATGGGGCTGCGGCTCGCCCAGCGGGCCAACGGCGTCTCCACCCTCCACGGCGCGGTCAGCCGGGAGATGTTCGCCGGACTGTGGCCGGGCTTCGACCCGGCCGAGGTGCCCATCACCTCGGTGACCAACGGAGTCCACGCCCCCACCTGGGTCGCGCCGGAGATCCTCCGGCTGTGCGACCCCGGCGGCAACGCGCCCGGACACCGCGACCCGGCCACCGGCGTCCCGGACCGCGAACTCTGGGACCTGCGGCGGACCCTGCGCGCCCGGCTGGTCACCGAGGTCCGCGAACGGCTGCGCGCCTCGTGGCGGAGCCGGGGCGCGGAACCGGCCGAACTCGGCTGGATCGACGACGTGCTGGACCCGGACGTGCTGACGATCGGCTTCGCCCGCCGGGTTCCCTCGTACAAGCGGCTGACGCTGATGATGCGCGACCGCGACCGGCTGCGGGAACTGCTGCTCCATCCGGCCCGCCCGGTACAGATCGTCGTCGCGGGCAAGGCCCACCCCGCCGACGACGGCGGGAAGCGGCTGGTGCAGGAGCTGGTGCGGTTCTCCGACGACCCCAGGGTGCGCCACCGCATCGTGTTCCTGCCGGACTACGGGATGGCCATGGCGCAGAAGCTCTACCCGGGCTGCGACGTCTGGCTGAACAATCCGCTGCGCCCGCTGGAGGCGTGCGGCACGAGCGGCATGAAGGCCGCGCTCAACGGCTGCCTCAACCTCTCGGTCCTGGACGGCTGGTGGGACGAGTGGTACGAGCCGGACTTCGGCTGGGCGATCCCGACCGCCGACGGGGCGGCCCAGGACGAGGACCGCCGCGACGACCTGGAGGCGGGCGCACTCTACGGGCTGATCGAGGACCGGATCGCGCCGCGCTTCTACGACCGGGACGGCGCCGGGCTGCCGGGGCGCTGGATCGAGATGGTCCGCCGCACCCTGGGCACGCTGGGCCCCAAGGTGCTGGCGGACCGGATGGTGGGCGAGTACGTGGAGCGGCTGTACGCGCCGGCCGCGTGTGCCCGGCGGGCGCTGGACGACCCCGCCGCGGCGCGCCGGCTCGCCGACTGGAAGGCCCGGGTCCGGGCGGCCTGGCCGCGGGTCGCCGTCGATCACGTGGAGGCGGCGGCGCCCACCGCCGCGGACGGTTCGGCCGAGCTGGGTTCGTCGCTGACGCTGCGGGTCAGGGTGGCCCTCGGCGTGCTGGAACCGGCCGACGTCGAGGTGCAGGCGGTGGCCGGCCGGGTGGACGCCGCCGACGGGATCTCGGACGCCCGGACCTTCCCGCTGAAGCCGGCCGGGGGCCAGGACCTGGAGGGCCGCTGGCTCTACGAGGGCCCGCTCGCCCTGGACCGCACCGGGCCGTACGGCTACACGGTGCGGGTGCTGCCCGCCCATCCGCTGCTGGCGACCGGCGCGGAACTCGGCCTGGTGGCGCTGCCCGCGGAGGTGGCGGGGGACGGTGCGGGCGTGCTGATGCGCTGAGGCCCGGACGTGGAACTGCCCGGCAGGGGTGTGAGCTCCCTGCCGGGCAGTGGTCACCGGGGAGACCCCGGTGGGGGGTGCTGATGGTTCAGGTGGTGCGAAGGGCTCAGAAGGTCAGCTTGACGCTGTTGATCTTGCCCGTGTCGCCCGAGTAGACGTCCTGGACCTTGAGCTTCCAGGTGCCGTTGGCCGTCTCGGACGAGGCGTCGACCGTGTAGGTCTCCTTGACGTCGTCCGCGGAGTCGAAGCCCGAGTTCTTCAGGCGGTACGAGGTGCCGTCCGGGGCGACGAGGTCGATGACCAGGTCACCGCGGTAGGTGTGGGTGATGTCCACGCCGACCTGGAGGGTGCTGGGCGCCTTGCCGGTGACACCGGTGACGTTGACCGAGCTGGTGACGGCCGCACCGGCGTCCGGGATGTTGACCGTGGTCTTGTTCTCGAAGACCTTGCCGCCCGGGTTGGGGGTGCCGCCGTCACGGGTGCCGACGTTGATGGCCGCCCAGGCGTCTCCGACGGCCTTGTACTCGGCGCTGGTCGTGCCGTACAGCTCACCGGCCACGGCGAGGGTGCCGGTGCGGGCCGCCGCGTAGTTCGTGGTGGAGGTGAACTTGGTGCTGAGCGCCTTGAACCAGATCTGCTCGGCCTTGGCACGGCCGATGCCGGTCACCGGCAGGCCGTCGGAGGTCGGGGAGTCGTAGGAGACCCCGTTGATGACCTTGGCGCCGCTGCCCTCGGAGAGCAGGTAGAAGAAGTGGTTCGCCGGGCCCGAGGAGTAGTGGACGTCGATGTTGCCGATGCCCGAGTACCACGCGTCCTTGGACGCGCCGTCCTTGCTCGGCTTGTCCATGTAGCGCAGCGGGGTGCCGTCGCCGTTGATGTCGATCTTCTCGCCGACGAGGTAGTCGCCCGGGTCCTCGGAGGTGTTGGAGTAGAACTCCACGCCCGCGGCGAAGATGTCGGAGGTGGCCTCGTTCAGACCGCCGGACTCACCGCTGTAGACCAGGTTGGCCGTGGCGGCGGTGACACCGTGCGACATCTCGTGGGCGGCCACGTCGAGCGAGGTGAGCGGCTTGACGTTGCCCTCGCCGTCGCCGTACGTCATGCAGAAGCAGCTGTCCTGCCAGAACGCGTTGACGTAGGCGTTGCCGTAGTGGACGCGGGAGTACGCGCCGACGCCGTCACCGCGGATGCCGGTGCGGCCGTGCACGTTCTTGTAGTAGTCCCAGGTCTCGGCCGCACCGTAGTGGGCGTCCGCGCCGGCCGTCTCGGCGTTCGACGGGTTGCCGTTGCCCCACACGTCGGTGGAGTTGGTGAACAGCGTCCCGGTGCCCGACGACCCGTGGTTCAGGTTGTAGGTCTTGTGGTTGCCGCGGCCCGTGTCGGTCAGCGTGTACGACGGGGCGGTGCCCAGGGTGACCTGGCCGTTGTACTGGGTGTTGCCGGTGCCGTTCTCGACGCCCTGCCACTCGTACAGCTTCGCGCCGGTGGCCGCGTCCGTGACGACGTGCAGCTCGTTGGGGGTGCCGTCGTGCTGGAGGCCGCCGACGACGGTCTCGAAGGCGAGCTTCGGCTGGCCCTGCGCCATCCAGACGACCTTGCGGGGCGCCCGGTCGGCCTCGGTCTTCTTCGAACCGTCGGCCTTGGCGAGGCCGAGGGCCTGCTGCTCGGCCTTGGCGGGCGCGATGTCCGCCTTCAGGTCCACGGCCTTCAGCTGACCGCTGGTCACCTTGGAGGCCTTGGTGACGGCCTGGGTCGCCCCGGCCTTGGACTCCTTGACGATCAGGTCGCCACCGAGCACCGGGAGACCGGCGAAGGTGCGCTCGTAACGCGTGTGCGTGGTTCCGTCGTTGTCCTGGATGACGTCCCGGACGACGAGCTTCTCCTGGGAGCCGAGACCGAGGTCCTTGGCCGTGGCAGCCTTGGTCGCATCGGCCTCGCGGATCAACTCGGCGCGCTGGGACGGGGAGAGCTGCTTGGCCAGGGAACCCTGGTCGACACCGGCGTACGCCGGTACCGCCGAGTTGTCGCTGCCGGGGGTGGCAGTGGCCGTACCGGCCTGGACGCCGACGGCGATGAGGGCTGCTGCGGCTATCAGGGCGCCGGTCGAGGTGGCGCGGCGGCGAGGCGTGGATCTCACGCGGACTCCTTCTGCGAGGGGGGTAACGGCGGCTGATGGGCCGTCCGTATGGAGAGCGAGAAGTGCGCAGAACGGGGTGAAGGTTGTCAGCCGGAGGGCGGTCCTGTCAGGAGCGCGTCAACAACTTGGCCGGAATTCGTTCGTTGCCGGAAAGGTCATGTTCGTTAAGCGGACGTTTCACGAGTCATCACCGGGATGCCGTAGGGCGTCCGTCACCGGCGGAATTCAAGGAGTGGGGCGAGGTCGGGCCCCGGCCCCTCGTGTTCGAACGGAGGGCGGGTGGGGGGTCGTTCCCAACTGGCCGAGATGACATAGGAATGTGGCTGATTTCTTTCCATCGGAGCCGGGAGGTGCGGCCCGGACCTGCCGCCTCCGCTTCCGGGTTCGTTCCCGGCTCCCTCCGCCTACACCGTCCGGGGCCGCGGGCGGCGACTTCAAGCCCGGCCGACGGACGGCGAAGGCGCTCGGGGGCGGGCGAAGTGCGTCCGCCGGAACCCTCGTCGGCCGGTGCGGGGGATGCGTAGGGTTGCGGCGTGACGAACGCCGAACCGCGGAGCGACCTGCGCCCGCCGACCCTCGACGCCGACGAGAAGACGACGCTGTCGGCCTTCCTCGACTATCTGAGGGAGGCGGTCGTCGCCAAGGCGCACGGCCTCTCCGACGAGGAGGCCCGCACCGCCGGGGTGCCGTCGGGCACCAGCGTCCTCGGCCTCGTCAAGCACCTGACCGCGGTCGAACTCGGCTGGTTCGCCTGGTCCTACGCCGGTGCCGACGTCGAGCTCGGCGACGACTGCCCGCCCACCGGGGACGAGACGGCCGAGAGCCTGGTCGCCGCCTACCGCCGGGCGGTCGAACGGAGCAACGGGATCGTCGCCGCCTGCGACGACCTGGACCGGCCGGGCGCCCGGTCGCTCCGGGAGACCCCTCCGCCGTCGATGCGCTGGGTCCTGGTGCACATGATCGAGGAAACCGCCCGGCACGCGGGCCACGCCGACATCCTCCGCGAGCAGATCGACGGCTCCGTCGGCCGGTGATCCGACGCGACGGGCATCCGGTCGGTGACCCGCCGGTGAAGCCGGTCGATCCACCGGCCGGTTCGCCGACGGGGCCGGGCGTCCCGTCGGTGGGACCGGGCGTCCTTCAGCCCTGTTTCGCGGCCTCCCGCGCCTGGTGCGCGCTGTGCACGCGGTGCCACAACTCCGCCCGCGCGAGGGCGTCGACGTCGGTCAGGTCCAGCCGGAAGAGGCCGGTCAGCACGTCGTACCACTCGTCGGCCGATTCGATGGTCCGCTCGTCCGTGCCCCCGGCGTGGAGCCGGCGCAGTACCAGGCCGCGCAGCAGGTCCACACCCCCGGCGTCGCGGCGCTGGGCGGTGAGGACCCGGACGAAGCCGGAGTCGGGCGAGGTGGACAGCCGGATGTGCTCCGCGGTGAACGAGGACAGTTCCGCGGGGTCCATCGCGAAGTCCATCGCCGTGAACGAGCCGCGGGGGTCGTGGACGAACCGCCAGCCGCCGGGCTCCGCCACCGACGGGGTCAACGTGTAGGTGAACGGCCCCTGGACGTGGCTGCCCTCGCGCAGCGGCAGCGGTTCGTGCAGCCCGTCGCCGAGTCCGGTGTCGACCAGCCACCGCTCGCCGTCGAGCCGCACGGTGAGCGCGAGATGGTTGCAGGACGCGCCCGCGGGGGCCTCGGGGGTGGGCTGCACACCGGCCCGGTGCAGGGTGACGTCGTAGCCGAGGGCCGCCAGCAGCGCGCCGAAGGCCCCGTTGAGGTGGAAGCAGTAGCCGCCGCGCCCGCGCGCGATCCGGGCCGCGGACTCCGCGGCGCCGATGCCCGTCGACCGCCCCAGATGGATGTCGAGGTTCTCGTAGGCGACCCGCTCCACCTGCGCCCGGTGCAGCGCCCACAGCGCATCGGCGGTCGGGGCCGTCGGCCGGGTCGCCCCCAGCGCGGCCAGATATCCATCGATGTCGATCATGCTTCCCCCCGCTATTCGAACGGGTGATCAGCATAATCGCGGGCGCCGCCGCCCGGCCCCCGCGGCGGTTCGCGGGGGCCGGGCCGGGCCGGGGTCACAGCAGGCGGTCGACCAGTCCGTCGACGTACTCCGGGGTGAGCGGGCCCATGCCGAACAGGACGCGGATGTACATCGGGGCCAGGACGTGGTCCAGCACGCCGAGCGCGTCGGGTGCGTCCTCGCCGCGTTCGCGGGAGCGGTCGAGCATGGACTGGAGTTGCCGCATGCGTTCGGTGCGGAGGTCGTCACTGGCCTGCACGGCCTGCCGGTCGTTGCCCGACAGGGCGACGGCCAGGCGCACCACCGCCACCCCGTCGGGTCCGGTGATCTCGCGGGCCACATTGGCCGCGTAGGTGCGCAGATCGCCTTCCAGGCTCCCGGTGTCGGGCATCGGCGACTGTGTGTTGAGGCGGGTGAGCGCCACGTCGGTGAGCAGCTTCTCCAGGCTGCCCCACCGCCGGTAGATGCTGCTGTCGGCCACGCCCGCGCGGGCCGCCACCTCGCCGACGGTGAAGTTGCCGTAGCCGCGCTCGCTGATCAGGTCGGTGACGGCCTGGTGCACCTCCGCGCCGATGCGGGCGCTGCGCCCGCCGGGTCGCCGGGCTCGCTGTTGCTCGTTCATGCCCTCCACCTTAACGCAGCTAAGACTTGCGTTTGTGGGCAACCCTCCCTACAGTCTCCTAACGCAGTCGCCGACTGCTTTAAAGCGCTCGGGTGTATCGCCATCCGTGTCGGCCGTGGCCGGGCGCGACCAACGACTGAGAGGAGTTCCCATGGCTGCATCGCGTGCGGTCGCAGGCGGTCGGTCGAACCGGGCCGTGCTGCTCACGGTGACCTGCCTGGGCCAGTTCATGGTCCTGCTCGACAACACGATCGTCGGGGCGGCGCTGCCCGACATGCAGCAGCGGCTGCACACCCAACTGACCGGTCTGCAATGGATCGTCGACGCGTACGTGCTGCTGGTCGCGATGCTGCTGCTGTCCGGCGGCATCTTCGCCGACCGGTTCGGCCGCAAGCGGGTGTACCTGACCGGCGTGGCGGTGTTCACGGCCGCGTCGGTGCTGTGCAGCCTCGCGCCCTCGGTCGGCTGGCTGGTCGTCGGCCGGGTGCTGCAGGGCATCGGGGCCGCGGCGCTGAGCCCCGCCTCGCTGGCCCTGCTCGCCGCCGCCCATCCCGTACCGCAGGAACGGGTCAAGGCGATCGGGCTGTGGGCCGGACTCAGCGGAATCGGCCTCGCTGCGGGCCCCGTGGCCGGCGGCGTGCTGACGGAGGCCTTCGGCTGGCCCGCCATCTTCCTGGTCAACCTGCCCATCGGCGCGGTCCTGCTGCTGATCGGCCTGCGCCACCTCGACGAGTCCCGCAACCCCGGCGCCCCCGCGATCGACGTCCCGGGCACGGTGCTGTCCGTGTCGGCGGTGGGGGCACTGACCTACGGGCTGATCGAGGGCGGTGCCCGCGGCTGGACGTCGCCGGTGATCCTGGGGAGCCTCGCCGCCGCGGCGGTCCTCGTCACCGCCTTCGTCGCCGTCGAAGCGCGCAGTTCCGCCCCGATGCTGCCGCTGGGACTGTTCCGGCAGCGGCTGTTCACCGTGTCCAACACCGCCATGACCGTGGTGGGGTTCGCACTCATGGGCTCGTCGTTCTTCTTCTCCCAGTTCTTCGTGTACGTCCAGGGCAGCTCGATCCTGCGCGCCGGCCTGCAGACCCTCCCCCTCTCCCTCGCCATGGTGGTCGTCAGCCCGTACGCGGGCCGGCTCGCCGCCCGGTACGGCTTCCGCGTCGTGGTCACCGCCGGCCTGGCCCTGGCCGGCCTGGGACTGCTGGCGCTCGGCACGGTGCACGCCGACACCGGCTACGGGAACGTGTGGTGGCGGCTGGGACTCGCCGGCGTCGGCTTCGCCCTGGCCATGTCACCGCTGACGGGGGCCGCGATCCAGGCGGTCGGCCCGCAGGAGGGCGGCCTCGCGTCGGGCATCAGCAGCACCACCCGGCAGATCGGCGCGGTGCTCGGCGTGGCGGCGCTCGGAGCCGTCGTCCGCGCCCGGCAGTCCGGCGGCGCCTCCTTCGGGGCCGGCCTCGACAGCGCCTTCCTCGCCGCCGGCGCCGTCACCCTGGCCACCGCCGTGTTCACCGGTCTGTGGCTGGCGAGGTCCGGGCCCGCGGAAGGCCCCGCGACCCCGCGACGCCCCACCGGTCCGGACACGGTCGCAGCCTCGGACGAGACGCTCGCGAACAGCCCGAACTAGTGCCGTGACCGGCAAAGTTTGCCCCGGGGCGAAGCTTGCCGGGAGGGGCACCGGACCGGAACCATCCCCGGGCCCGATCCCGTCATACCCAGGTCATCCCGTCCGGCCCCGAGAACACCTGACAACCCGACACACGAAACCGAATCCGGGGCCCGCCCCCAGCAAAGGAACGCACCTTGTCGCCTGATCCGACCACCGTCCACCCGCTGCCCGCGCACGAGCGCGTGGTGTTCCTCGGAGCACTGGTCACCTCGCCGAACATCGACGTGGGCGATTACACGTACTACGACGACCCGGACGGTGCCACGGACTTCGAGCGCCGCAACGTCCTGTACGCCTACGGTCCGGAGCGTCTGACCATCGGCAGGTACTGCGCGATCGCCTCGGGGACCACGTTCCTGATGGCCGGTGCCGATCATCCGACGATGGGGGCGTCCACCTACCCGTTCACCATGTTCGGCGGCCGATGGGCCGAGCGGACCCTGGACATCGTCACCGCCATGCCCAGCCGCGGCGACACGGTCGTCGGCAACGACGTCTGGTTCGGCCACCGGGCGACCGTCATGCCCGGCGTACGGATCGGTGACGGTGCCATCGTCGCGGCCGGAGCGGTGGTCACCGCCGACGTCCCGCCGTACACGATCGTCGGCGGCAACCCGGCCCGGCCGATCCGCCGGCGCTTCGACGACGCCGACGTCGAGCGGCTGCTGCGCGCCGCCTGGTGGGACTGGCCCGTCGACCTCGTCACCGAGCACACCCGCACCATCATGGCCGGAACCCCGGCCGACATCGAACGCATCGCCACCGAGCACGGCCTGGGGAGGACCCTGTGACCCGCATGACCCATGTGACCATCGAAGAGCACACCGTGGCCGACGGCACGGCCGGGCCCTACGCCCTCACCACAGGGCCGGACGGCGCGTTGTGGTTCACCCTCGTCCACGGCGGCCGGATCGGCCGGCTGGTCCCCGGCGAGGAGCCGACGAGCCACCGCCTCGACCCCGACTGCGGGCCGACCGTCATCACCCCCGGCCCCGACGGCGCGTTGTGGTTCACCGAGTACCGGGCGGACCGGATCGGGCGGATCACCACCGACGGCGTCGTCGACGAATTCGACGTGCCCACCCCCGGCTGCGGACCGTTCGGCATCGCGGCGGGCCCCGACGGCGCGTTGTGGTTCACCGAGACCGCCGCCGACCGGATCGGCCGTATCACCGTCGACGGGAGCATCACCGAGTTCCCGCTCCCGGTCACGGGCGCGTTCCCCTCCGCGATCGTCGCCGGTGACGACGGCGGGATGTGGTTCACCCTCAACCAGGCAAACGCCATCGGGCGGATCGGCATGGACGGCGAGGTCACCCTGCACCCCCTGCCGACGGAGGCGGCGGCGCCGGTGGGGATCGCCGCGGGCCGCGACGGCGCGCTGTGGTTCGTCGAGATCGCCGCCGGACAGATCGGCCGGATCACGCCCGACGGGAAGATCACCGAGTTCCCGCTGCCCGACCGCGCCGCCCGGCCGCACGCCGTCACCATCGACGGCGACGGCACCGCGTGGTTCACCGAATGGGGCGGCAACCGCGTCGGCACGATCACCCCCGACGGCACCATCACCGTCCACGACCTGCCCACCCCCGGTTCCGAACCGCACGGCATCGCCCTCGGCCCCGACGGCGCGCTGTGGACGGCGCTGGAGATCGGCGCGCTCGCCCGTATCGCCCCGGCGGACAGCCCCACCTGAACAGGCCCGTCCCAACGGACCCGCCCCTTCTTCCACATACCGTCAACAGCGGTCGCCCGTACGGCGACCGGAGAGGAAAACCCATGAAATACGCACTCGTGATCTTCGAGACGGACGAGTCCCGCCGCCGCATCCAGGCCGACCGGGCCGCATACCGCAAGGAGTACGAAGGCTGGATCGGCGGCCTCGCCGCGGCCGGGAAGCTGGTCGGCGGCGAGGCCCTGGAGACCGAGCACACCGCTCCCGCGACGGTGCGCACCACGGCCGACGGGACATCGACGGTGACCGACGGGCCCGCGCACGCCGGTGAGGAGACCCTCGGAGGCTGGTTCGTCGTCGAGGTGGCCGACCGCGCGGAAGCCCTTGAACTGGCCAAGAGCCTCCCCACCCCGGAGACCGTCGAGGTCCGCCCGATCCTCGAATCCGCCTGAACGACACGGGGACCGGATCGCCGGAGCGGCCGTCACGCCCGCCTCATCCCTGATGCGGGCGTGACGGCCGGGTCGGCCCGCACACCGCCTGCCGGCTACTGCGTGCTGCCGCCGTCGAGTCCGGCGATGACTTCGACGTCCGCTTCGGACATGCCCAGAACCCTGGCGATCTCCTGGACGAGAAGCGGCTCCGGGTTGTGCCTGCCGTTGCGGAGCATGTGGATGGTGGACATCGACCGTGCGGTTTCCCTCGCCATCACCTTGACCGGAATCCCGCGCAGGTCCATCAACCCGGTGAGCACCTTTGCGAACGGATGCGGCTCCAGCCGCCCGGCAGGCGTGACGGCAGGACCGAGGACCACGTCGCCGATCTTGGCCTGGAAGCGGACCAGTTGCTCACCCGCGAACCCGACCTTCGCGACGAAGGGCAGACTTTCGCCACTGCCGGAACCGACCGTGCCAGGCACTGACACCTCGGTGAACCTCGAAGGGTGACCGTGGTGATCGCTCTCGATCTCCAGAGGAAGACCCGGCTCGACGTGGCTGACCTTCCAGTCGCGGTTCCACCAGGGAAGCTCCTGCAGCACCTCGTTGAAGAAACGGGGCAGAACCGTGAGATCCACCGGGTCCGGAGGACTCTTCCGACCTCCCCAAATGACACCGGGCCAGTACGTCAGTGCCGCTATCACGTCCGCCGTCAGCGTGCGGTTGGCAATCTCCACGGTCACACTCTCCCACCGGTCGGCAGAGCGGTCTCCCGCGTCAGGCGGATGTTGCCCGACGCGGGTCCCGGCCCCGTTGTTCGGGCCGTACGGAGAGGGTGTACGTGCAGCCTGCGTCCGGAACGACGACGAGGAGCGGGTTGCCGTTCTTGAGGTGGGCGTGGGCGGCGCGCTGGCCGTTGCGGTCCTGGTACCAGGCGCGGAGCTCGGCGGAGTGGTCGGGTCCGAGGGTGTTGGGGGCTCCGGGCAGGCGCATGGAGGGCGTCACCCAGGCGGAGTGGCGGGGGTCGGGGTCGAGCCGGTCCACGATCCGCAACGCCTGCCCGCCCAGCCAGCGCAGGGCGAGTACGGGCGAGATGGTCCGGAAGGTGCCCAGCACGTACCGCGCGGTGTCCCCGGTGCCGTGCACCGGCCCTTCGGCGACGGCCTCGCACAGGTAACTGCCGGGCTGCCGGGGCTCGTTCACAGGATCCGCCCCGCGCTACGGGCATTGCACCGGGCGGTCTCGGCCCGCAACCGCTCCATGGGCTCCGGAACCCGCACCTTTGCCGGCTCCGCCTCCCACTCCGTACCGCCGCACACCGGCCGCAACGACCAGTACGGCCCGGACACCCCACGGAACTCACCCACCCGGTCACGATGGCCAGTGTCCACCAAGAGCGTTCCAGGGAAAGGGACTTGTGTGGGTTCTTGCCGATCTGCGGCGGTATTCTCTTCGGGCACGGACGACTCCTCTCCGTAATGGTTCCGCTACCAAGGGGACTCAGCGTGGCCTAGGGTCGAGTCGGCTTCAACGTTCCGTAAACGGAGGGCACGTTGGTAAACATCAAGGCGTTGAACCCCGAGGCGAGCCCGCAAGCGGCCTTCGGCGCACGTCTGCGCAGCTCGCGCGAGGCGCGCTGCTGGAAGCAGGATGAACTCGCGGACCTGGTGGGCTACTCGGGCAGGCATGTCTCAGCCGTCGAAACTGGTCGCAAACCGCCAACGCTCCGTTTCTCGCGCAGTCTTGACACCGTCTTCGGGTTCATCGGGACCGTGGAATCGTTCGAACGTGCGTGGGGCGAGCTCCGGCACGGCAGCCTGCTGGAAGGCTTCCCGGAGTACCTGGGGCAGGAGAGCCGCGCGGCGGAGATCCGGATGTTCGACGTGGGGGTGATTCCCGGCCTGCTCCAGACGCCGGAGTATGCGGCGGCCATCGAAGAGGGTTACGTGAAGCGGGGCACGATCACCCCCGAGCAGGCGGCGGAACGGGTCGAGGCCCTGGTGGAACGGCAGGCGGCCCTGGCGCGACGCACCCCGCCCATGCTGATCGCGGTCCTGGACGAGAGCTGTATCCGGCGCCCGATCGGTGGACCCGATGTCATGGCACGCCAGTTGGCCCATCTGGTCGAGTTCGCCGAACAACCGCACACCGTGCTCCAGTTGGCCCCTTATAGCATGGGTGAGCACCGTCCGTTCAAGAGGCTGGTGAATCTGCTGACCATGCCCGACCGCTCCGTGATGTCCTACGTGGAGTCCGAGACCAATGGCTACCTGGACAGGGAATTGACTTCCGTGCTGCCGCTGGTGACGTCCTACCATCAGCTACAGGCCGCGGCGCTCTCCCAGGCGGAATCCGTGGCCATGATCAACGAGGTACGAAAGGGCACCCCCTGATGACCGATTCCTCCTCCCTCCTCTGGGCCAAGTCCTCCTACAGCGGCGGTGGTGGTTCCTGTGTCGAGTGGGCCCCGACCCACGCGTCCGTCACCGGCATAGTCCCCGTCCGTGACTCGAAGAACCCGCACGGCCCGGTGCTGGCCGTCCCCGCCGCCTCGTTCGCCTCCTTCGTGGCGGGCGTCAAGGCCGGAGAGTTCGGCGCCGTCTGACACCGACAGGTTCAGAGCGTGTGACCTGGGAACGCCTCACCGTGCGACGCATGGTGAGGCGTTCCCTCTTCGATGTGTGGCGGCGTCGGTGAGGATTGCCCGGCGCCGTGCCCGCAGGCGACAACGGAGGGTCGGCCCACTCCGGGCACTGTGCCCCCAGCGGCGACCGGGCTGGCGCCTCGCCCGCCGGGATCTCGTTCCCGTGAAGCGTCACGCCGGAACACGGCGCACGGCACACGCCTTCACTGCCGCGGGGAGTCGCTCCGCAGCATCGCCAGTTCGCCGTTCAACTCGGCGAGGAACCGGGCGACCACCGTCAACTCCTCGGGGCGGAAGCCCGCGCGGGCGGCCTCGGTGCCGCGGGCCAGGGGACGGAAGTAGTCCCGGGCGATGCTTTTCGCCGCCTCCTCGTAGTGCAGATGCACGACGCGGCGGTCGTCCTCGGCGCGAACGCGCCGGATGTGCCCCGCCTTCTCCAGCCGGTCGAGGCACGCGGTCACCGCGCCGGAGGTGAGGTCGAGCTGCCGACGCAGCCGTCCGGGAGTCATGGGCCCCTCGTCGGGGTCGGCGTCGAGCAGCGCGACGAGGGCCTGCATGTCGGTGAGGTGCAGTCCCTGGGACTGGGCGAACTCGTGGGAGATGCGGTTGAACTCGCTGTTCATCCGCCGCAGGAGAACCGCGAAGGACTGCAGCCCCGCCGGGTCGTTCCCGGGCGGAGGGGGTGGTGTGGGGTCGCTGGTCCCGTGCATGGTCCAAGTATAAGATCTCTCAATCATTGAGATACTTTGTGATCGACTTTTTTGATCGCGAAGCTTGGGGCTGTCATGAGAACCACACCGCGCCGGGCCCGGTGGCTCGTTCCGCTCGTCCTGCTCGTCGTATGGCTGGGGGTCGGCGGGGCGCTCGGGCCGTACGCGGGCAGGCTCGGAGAGGTCGCGACCAACGACCAGGCCGCGTTCCTGCCGCAGAGCGCGGAGTCGACCAAGGTGCTCAAGGCCCGCGAGGCGTTCGACCAGTCGGAGACCCTTCCCGCGATCGTCGTGTGGACGGCGGACGGTGACCGGATCACCGACGCACAGCGGTCCACGGCCACCCGCTCGGTCGGAGGACTTGCCGGGCGGCCGGGAGTGGTCGGCGACCCGTCGCCCGCCCTGCCCTCCGAGGACGGGCAGGCGTTGCAGGCCGTCGTCCAGTTGGAACCCGGCCTCGGCGACGCGCTGCCGGACGTCCTGGGGGAGGTGGACGAGGCCGCCCGAAGCGTCCCGGGCACCGCGGCGCGGATCGCGGGACCGGCGGCGAGCCAGGCCGATCTGTCGGACGCCTTCTCGGGCATCGACGGTCTGCTGCTCGGCGTGGCGCTGGCCGCCGTGCTGCTGATCCTGCTGCTGGTCTACCGGAGCGTCCTGCTGCCGTTGCTGATCATCCTCGGGTCCGTCTTCGCGCTGGGCCTCGCCTGCGGGATCGTCTACGTCCTGGCCGACCACGACGTGGTCCGGGTGGACGGCCAGGTGCAGGGAATCCTCTCCATCCTCGTCATCGGCGCCGCGACGGACTACGCGCTGCTGCTGGCCGCGCGGTTCCGCGAGGAACTCGTTCTGCGGGAGGACCGGGCGTCGGCCGCGCTGGCCGCCGTACGCCGGTCGTTCGGCGCGATCACCGCGAGCGCGGCCACCGTGGCCCTCGCGCTGCTGGCCCTGCTCGCGAGCGACCTCACCAACAACCGCGCGCTCGGACCGGTCGGGGCCATCGGGATCGTGTGCGCGGCCCTCTCCAGCCTGACCTTCCTGCCCGCCGCGCTGGCGCTGCTGGGCAGGACCGCGTACTGGCCCTCCCGGCCGAAGGCGTCGGAGGCGTCGGAGGCGTCGAACGTGTCGGGCCCGTCGGACCCGTCGGGCAAGGGGCAAGGTGTGTGGCGTCGGGTGGCGGCCGTCGTCGACGCCCGGCCCCGCCGCATCTGGGTGACGACCGCGATCGTGCTCGGCGTCCTCGCGGCCTTCTCGCCCTCCCTGTCGGCGAAGGGCGTTCCCCTCGACGAGATCTTCGTGAACGACGCGCCCTCGGTCTCCGCCCAGAAGACGCTCGGGGAGCACTTTCCCGGCGGCTCCGGCAGCCCCGCCGTCATCATCGCCGACGCCGACCACGCCGGCCGGGTGCTGGCGGCGGCGAGGGGGACCGAGGGCGTGGCGTCGGCCGGCGCGGTCTCCGCGTCCGGGCGCCCGGGGGCCGGTGAACCCCTGGTCGTCGACGGACGGGTCCGCATCGACGCCACCCTCGAAGCCGCGGCTGACAGCGACGCAGCCAAGAAGACCGTGGCCCGGCTGCGCGCGGACACGCACGCCGTGGCGGGGGCCGACGCGCTGGTCGGCGGGTACACGGCACAGCAGTACGACACCCAGCAGACGGCCGCCCGCGACCGCACGCTCATCGTGCCCGTCGTCCTCGGCATCATCCTGCTCATCCTGGTTCTGCTGCTGCGCTCCCTGCTCGTCCCGGTCCTGCTCGTGGCGACCGTCGCGCTCAACTTCCTGGCGACGCTGGGGGTGTCGAACCTCGTCTTCGAGCACCTTCTCGGCTTCAGCGGAACGGACGCCTCCGTGCCGTTGTACGGATTCGTGTTCCTGGTGGCGCTCGGCGTGGACTACAACATCTTCCTCATGTCCCGGGTACGGGAGGAGGCGTTGGCGCACGGCAACCGGCAAGGGGTGCTGCGCGGGCTGACCACGACCGGGGGCGTGATCACCTCGGCCGGGGTGGTGCTCGCCGCCACCTTCGCGGCCCTGATGGTGATCCCGCTGGCCTTCCTGGTGCAGATCGCCTTCATCGTGGCCTTCGGCGTCCTGCTCGACACCCTCGTGGTCCGGTCGCTCCTCGTCCCGGCTCTGGTGCTCGACATCGGTGCCCGGGCCTGGTGGCCCGGCGTCCTGGCCCGCAAGGACGTGATGGCGGGGCCCGCCGAGGAGGGGGTGCCGGTGGCGTGACGGGAGGCGGCGCGGCTCCGTCCCGGGGCGGAGCCGCCGGGCGGGGGCCGGGCGTCATGCCGGAGTTGAACGGGCCCGCCACCGGGCTCCCGGCCCGCTCGCCCCGGGCGGGGGCCGGGCGTCATGCCGGTGGTCGGGTGAGCCTGGCGGCCACGGCGTCCAGGACCCAGTCCAGGCCGGTCGCGAAGGACGTCCCGGCGTCCACGTCCGCGCCGTCGTGCACGGCCCTGGCCAGCGCCGGGAAGCGGCCGGTGGCCAGCATCCTCGTCAGCTGCGGGCCGGCGGCGCGCTGCCAGTCGTGCTTCGACAGGCCCGTGGCGCGCTCGGCCCGCAGGTTCGCGATCTCGCGCCTGATCGCGCCGGTGAAGTAGGCGCCGACGGTCTCCACCGCGCGCATGGCGGTGTCGATGTCGGCGAGGCCGTCCAGGGCGGACAGCGTGGCCTCGCCCACGGCGAGGGCGTTCGGGCCCAGGGCCGGGCGGCCGCCGAGCAGGTCGGCCAGCCATTCGTGCCGGAGCGCGGCGTGTCTGGTGCGGTGGGCGAGGGCGCGCAGCGCCTCGCGCCAGTCATCGGGCTGTTCCCGGGGGAGGATCTCGGCGTAGACCTCGTCCAGCATGAGGTCGAACAGCTCCTGCTTGGTGGAGACGTATCCGTACAGCCGCATCGGGCCCGCGTTCAGCCGCGCGGCGACCTTGCGGAACGACACCTCGTCCAGTCCGCCCTCGTCGGCCAGCGCGATGGCTGCCGCAACGATCCGCTCCCGGTCGAGCGGCACGGGGCGAGCCGGCGGCTCCGGCCGGTCCCACACACTCATGGTTCACACCGTTCTGCTGCGATACATCGTATTGATGGAATACAGTGTATCGCCATGAGGCATCGTATCGCCGTGATCGGGGGCGGCCCCGGAGGTCTTGCCCTTGCCCGTGTCCTGCACCGCCACGGCCACCCCGTCACCGTCCTCGAACGCGATCCCGGCCCCGACGCCCGGCCCCCGGGCGGCGCGCTGGACCTGCACGAGGGGCTGGGCCAGCTCGCGCTGGACAAGGCGGGGCTGTTGACGGAGTTCCGGGCGCTGTCCCGCCCCGAGGGGCAGGCCATGCGCATCCTGGACACGAACGGCACCGTCCTGCGCGACTGGCGGCCCCGTCCGGACGACCGGGCCAACCCCGAGATCGACCGCGGGCAACTCCGTGACCTGCTGCTCGGCCCTCTCGACATCGGGTGGGGGCGGAGCGTGACGCAGGTGGTGCCGGGGACCCGGGAGGGTACGGCGGTCCATTTCGAGGACGGGCGACGGGAGACGTTCGACCTCGTGGTCGGCGCGGACGGCGCCTGGTCCCGGACCCGCCCGGCAGTCTCCCCGGTGACACCGCACTACACCGGCGTCACCTACGTCGAAACCTCCCTCGACGACGTCGACATCCGCCATCCCGACCTCGCCCGGCTGATCGGCGACGGCTCCATGGCCGTGTACGGGGTGAACCGGGCTCTCGTCGCCCAGCGCAACAGCGGCGGCCACGTCAAGGTGTACGCCCAGTTCCGCGCGCCGCTGGACCGGCACGCGGACCTGGCCCCGGCCGACGCCGAAGCCGTACGGTCGAGCCTGCTGGCGCTGTTCGACGGCTGGGCCGCTCCCGTCCTCGAACTCCTCCGCCACGGCACCGCCTTCGTCCACCGTCCCCTTTACGTCCTGCCCGTGTCCCACACCTGGACCCATGTCCCCGGGGTGACACTGCTGGGCGACGCCGCCCATCTGATGCCCCCGCTGGGGGCGGGCGCGAACCTCGCGATGCTGGAAGGCGCCGAACTCGCCGAGTCCATCGCCACCGGCCGCGGAGATCCGGACGAGACCGTCCGCGCCTTCGAGGAACGGATGTGGGCACGGGCCGGCCGGTGGGCGGAGATCACGACGGCCGGTCTGGAGCGCCTCGTGAGCCCGGATCCCGCCGAAGCCCTCGCCCTGTTCGACCAGGTCCAGCCGTCCTGACGGTCGGGCGGAGGATCAGCGACGGACCCTCGCGCGGGCGGGCGTACCGGTCGTACGCCGCTTCCACGTGCGCTTCGGCATCGCGCGGCCGGACCGGATCCTGCATCGGACGGGCTTCGCGGTGCAGGGCTCGTCCCGCTGCCGTCACGGCATCCCGAACCGACGTTCTCAAGTGGTGGGGGCGCCTCGTCCCGGGGATGAGGGCGGCTCCGCCGCGCGGCGGAGCGCGGGGCGAGGCTCTCCTTCCGGCGGGGCGTCCCGGACAGCCGATCAGGCCGATGGAACGTGCCTGGGACCGCTCGATGATGAATCGCATGAGCATCCATACGGCCTCCCCCGTCATCTCCGCCGCACCACCGCCCCGTTGGGCGGTTTGGGCGGCGCATCTGACCGCGCTGGTGGTCCTGCCGAGCGGGATCCTGCGCCTTGTCTGGGTGCTGGGGTTCCCGGCCGGCTACACGGACGCGGGCTTCGTGGAGTTCGAAACTCCCTTTGCCAAGGTGTGGATGCTGACGCTCAGCGTGGTCTCGGAACTGGTCGCCGTCCTGACGATCGGCCTGGTACGGCCCTGGGGCAGCCTCGTGCCGCGCTGGATACCGCTGATCGGCGGGAAACGGGTCCGTCCCCTGGCCGCCGTCGTCCCCGCCCTCCTCGGCTCGGCGGTCCTGACGGCGCTCTGGGGCACCATGCCCCTGTGGTGGACACACCCGCACAGCGACATGACACCCACCGGACACATCGTCATCGGGATCCTCTATCAGCCGCTGGTCGTCTGGGGACCGCTCACCGCGGCCGTCGCCATCTCCTACTACCGCCGCCACCGTGCCGCACGGCGTCCGGCATCGGCCGATTGAGGACCCGGCCTCACCCCACCGGGACACGTCCACCACCAGGATCGCCGTCGCCCCGAACCGAAAACCTCAGTGGCGTGGTTTCTTCCGGTGAAATCCGGTCCGGTCCTTCTCCGGGGCCCGACGCAGACCCCGCAGGGAGGGCGAGGCCAGACCGGTGACCCCGGCCGCACAGCCGAGGACGGCGCACGACGCGAGCGCGTTCCTGACCCCGGCCTCGTGCGCGAACCAGCCCAGTACGTTGTTCGCCACCACCAGCGCCAGGCTCTGCACGAGCGTCAGCAGCGACTGGATCCGGGACAGGTGCGTGTCCGGGGTGCCGGCCAGGACCAGCGGGCCGATGTGGCACGCGAACATGCCCGACCCCGCACCGACGACCCCTGCCGCGGCGACGGCCGCGGCGGGAGTCGGGGCCGCCGCGAGTCCGGCCAGTCCCGCCGCGGCGAGCGCCGGGCCCAGGCTCGCGCCCACGCCGATCCGGCGCATGGGCCCCAGCCGGGCGGCCACCAGCGCGGTCAGGAGCATTCCGGCGCCCTGGCCCGCAGCGACCAGGCCCGCCGGGCCCGGCCCCCAGCCGCTGGAGCGGGCCAGCAGCGGGCCGAGCAGGGCAATCGCGGGCAGCAGCCCCGCCGCGGCCGCCGCCGTCAACAGCAGTGCGGCCCGAAGGACGGGGTCCGTCGCGGCGGTCCTCACCCCGTCGGCGATTCCCGCGAGCAGGCTCTCGGTGCGGGGGGACCGTTCCGCCCCGGCCGTCGGCCGCACCCACAACATGACGGCCAGGACCGCGGCGAAGCTGACCGCGTCGACCAGGGCCGTACCGCTCAGGCCCGCACTCGCCACCAGCACCGCCCCCAGCGGGGCCCCGAGCAGGGCGGCCACCTGGCCACCGGCCTGTTGCAGGGCCATTGCCCGGGGAAGCTGCTCCTTGCTCACCAGGCGGCGCGGCATGGACCCCGTCGCGGGGAGATAGAACGCGTCGACGGTCCCGACCACGACGGCGAACCCGATCAGCATCCAGGGCGGCGTCCCGCAGAGCCGGGCCGCCACGGCCAGGGCGAGTACGGTCGCGAGCATCGCCACATCGCCGGTGATCATCATGCGCCGGGCGCCGAAGCGGTCGCCCACCGCCCCGCCCAGCAACAGGAGCACGGTCCGCGGCAGTGTGATCGCGGTCAGCACCAGGGCGGCCGTCCGGCCGCCGTGGGCACTGGCCGCCCAGCCGAGCGCGAAGTGGAGGGCCGCGTCACCGACCAGGGAGAGCCGGGTCCCCGTGAGCCAGTACAGGTACGACCGGGGGAGAGCGGTTCGCGGGGAAGAGGGGGCAGCGGTCTTCGCGGCGCCGAGTGAGGTCATGGCCGCCGACCGTAGGGCCCTCGACCTGGTCGAGGGCCAGTGACGGACCGTCAGGTGGCGGGGGCGGGGCTGTCGGGAGGGGGCCGAGCCGCCGAGGGGCGTGGGCCTTCGGCATCATGGTTGCCACCACCGGTCACCCGTTTTCCCCCGCCGGTGGTATTCGTCCCCCGTCCTTCAGTCCATCGCCGCTCATTGCCGATGAGCCCATGAACCCCATGAGTCCCACGAGTTCCATGAGTCCTATGAACCCCGAGGTTCCCGAGGTCCCCGCGCCGGACCTCACCGTCGACGGCACCGGTCTGCTCTGCGTCACCCTCCTGCTGCGGCTGCGCAAGCAGATCGACGGTGCGGAGCCGGGCACCGTCGTCCACGTCATCGCCACCGACCCGGCCGCCCCGCTCGACCTGCCCGCCTGGTGCCACATGACCGGCCACCACTACCTCGGCCCCGTCCCCGGCGCCGAGCAGCCCGTGTTCGCGCTCCGGCTGGTCGCCGACGCGCTGTCCACCCGGGCCGACGCGCCCTGGCATCCGGCCGCCCCGCCGGCCTTGTGACGCCGCCCGGGCGGGGCCGGCATGTGACGGGCGCGGCCCACCCGTCGGGCCGGGGGGTCCGCCGCCGCGCCCGCCCCGTTCAGCGCGGGGTCACCCAGTCCGGTGTCCAGGTCCCGGCGGCGCCGTGGCCGGTCGTCGTGGCGGCCAGGTGGGCGCGGAGGGCGGCGAGTGCCGGGTGGGGGTTGTCGCGGTGCCAGATGAGCGAGTGCGGGTAGACCGGCATCGGGTCGGTGACCGGGATGAGGCGCAGGCCGTGGCCGGTGGGCCAGACGAGGCGGGTGCTCCCGCCCATGAAGGTGGCCAGGGCCGGGGTGTCGGCGATGGTGTCGAGGAGCGCGTCGGAACCGAAGTTGGGGCCGGTCGCCTCGATGGTGAGGCCGAACTCGGCGACGAGGTCGTCGTAGTAGGCGCCCCACTCGGTACCGGGAACGATGCCGGGCATCCAGATCCGGTGCCCAACGAGCTGCCCGACGGTCACCGAGCGGGCGCCCGCCAGCGCGTGGGCGGGGCCGGTGAGGAGCTGGAGCGGCTCGTCGAGCACCCGGACCGACTCGATGTCCTCGGGCAGGGGCCGGCCGGGCGCGGCGACGGCGCGGAAGGACGCGTCGATCGTGCCGGAGCGGACGGCGGCGACGGCCGTCTCGATGTCGAACAGCATCACCACGTCGAGGTCGATGTCGGGCCGGGCGCGGTGGAAGTCGCGCATCAGGCCCGTCGCCGCGCCGCGCGAGGCGATCACGTCGACGCGCAGCGGACGGCGGCCGGTGCCCACGGACGCGACCGCGCGTTCCGCGGTGCGCAGCAGCTCGCGCGCGTGGGGCAGGAACGCCTGCCCGTCGATGGTGAGCCCGGAGCCGCGCGGGGTGCGGGTGAACAGCCGCACCCCGAGATCGCGCTCCAGCGCGGCGATGCGCTTGGAGACGGCCTGCTGGGTGACCGCCAGCTCGGCGGCGGCCTCCTGGAACTGTCCCGCGTCGGCGGCGGCGACGAAGGTCCGGACGGCTTCGATGTCCATGCCGACACCCTACTGACACAACCACTGGTTGTGGCCGGGCGGTCTTTCGGTTGTTTGATCCCCGGGTGAGGCGCTCGCTTTGATGCTTCTGGTCGCGGATCGGTTGTACGGATGAGTGGCGAGGGGCATCGGGCATGAGGAGCGGGCACCGGCTGGGGCGGCGGTTCGGATGGCTCTGGGGAGCGTACGGGACCAGTGCGCTCGGCACGTGGCTCGCCTTCGGCGCGTTCCCGCTGATCGCCGTCCAGGTGCTGCACGCGGGGCCGGCCGAGGTCGCCGCGCTCTCCTCCGCGGGGGCGGCGGTGGGCGCGGCCGTGGCGGTGCCGCTCGGCCCGTGGGTGGAGTTCCGCCGCAAGCGGCAGGTACTGATCGCGACGGACCTGGTGCGGTTCGCGGCGCTGCTGACGATCCCCGCCGCGTTCGCGCTCGGCGTGCTCACCTTCCTCCAGCTCCTGCTGGTCTCGGTCGTCGTCTCGGCGGCCGACATCGCCTTCCGCGCCGCCTCCGGCGCGTACCTGAAGACCCTGCTGCCGGCCGAGGACCTGCTCGTCGCGAACGCCCGGTTCGAGTCCACGTCCTGGACGACCACGATCATCGGGCCGCCGCTCGGCGGTGCGGCGATCGGGCTCCTCGGGCCGGTGGCGACGGTGGTGGCCGACGCGGTCAGCCATCTGCTCTCGGCCCTGGGCATCCGCGCGGCGGGCGGGGACGAGCCGCGGCCCGAGCACCGGAAGGCCGCGCGCATGAGGGCCGGGGACCTGCTCGACGGGTGGCGGTACATCCTCGCCGACGCGACGCTGCGCCCGCTGTTCCTCAACACTGCTTTGTTCAACGGCCTGGTGATGGCCGCTCAGCCACTGCTGGCCGTCCTGATGCTCGGCCGGCTCGGGTTCGAGCCGTGGCAGTACGGCCTCGCCTTCGCCGCGCCCGCGCTCGGCGGACTGCTCGGGTCGCGGCTGGCCAGGCCGCTCGTCACCCGGTTCGGGCAGCACCGGGTCCTGATCGGGAGCGGGGCGCTGCGCGCGATCTGGCCGGTGGGTCTGGTCCTCCTGGGGCCGGGCACGGGAGGGCTGCTGCTGGTCATCGGCGTCGAGTTCGGGCTCATCCTCTGCTGCGGGGTCTTCAACCCGGTCCAGTCCACCTGCCGCCTCCGGCGCACCGCGGCCGACCGGGTCGCCCGCACGCTGACCGCCTGGGCGGTGACGACCAAGGGTGCGACCGCGCTCCTGACGGCCCTCTGGGGCGTACTGGGCGCACTGCTCGGCCCGCGTACGGCGATCGGCCTGGCCGGAGTGCTCCTGCTGGCGACCCCGCTGCTGCTGCCCCGCCGCGCGGAGGCGCATCCCGGCGAGCCGGACCCTGAGCCGGGACCGGGACCGGGACCGGGACCGGGACCGGAGCAGGAACAAGAACAAGAACAGGAACAAGAACAGGAGTCAGTGCCGGAACCGGACCTGGAATCGAATCTGATGAAAACTCAGAAACCTTTGCGATGAACCGAGTCGATGTATCCGTGGCCCTCACTTCAGAAGCGTGCGCCAGCGGTCGGCCGACTCCAGCAGGTCCAGGCTGATCCGCTCCAGGAACGCCCCCGTCCGGGCCATCCGCTGCCCCACGAGGTCGTCGGGGCCGACCCCCTCCGCCGAGGCCAGCGCGGCCCGCGCCGTATCCAGCGTCTGCCGCGCGCTGAGCACGACGGAGCGGTACCAGGCCTCGTCGTCGATCACATAGACGTCGCGGCGCCGCTGCGGATCGCGCTCGCGCCGGACGTAGCCGTGCTGTACGAGGTAGTTCACGGCCACGGAGACGGAGGCGGGGCTGACCTTCAGCCTGCGGGTCAGCTCGGCCGCGGTGCGTCTGCCGTCCTCGGACTGCAACAGGTCGAGATGCACGCGCGCCGTGATCCTCGGCAGCCCCGCCCGGACCGCCATCTCGACGATCTCCTCCTCCGCCCCGCCGCCGTCCGGCGGCCCGCCCGTGCGCGGGGGCTTCGGGGTGCCGCGCCGCGCCCGCCGGGCCGTCGCCCGCTGGGCCTGCTGGGGCCGGTAGTCGTGGGGGCCGCCGTTGCGTCCGATCTCCCGGCTGATCGTCGAGGTCGGCCGGTCGAGCCGCCTCGCGATCTCGGCGTAGGAGAGTCCGTCGGCGATTCCGGCCGCGATGCGCTGGCGGTCCTGCTGGGTCAACCGTCCTCCTGGCATGCCGTCAGTATTGCCTTCGCCGTCATTCATTGCAACGCGATATTGCGTTCGTGCTCAGCGTCATTGCATCAATTTCTCGCATCTGACCTGCATGAATGAGTTTTCTGTAATTGACAGCCCTTCCGTTTCCGCCGTAGCTTTCAGGCATCGTAAAACGCGTAGTATCGCGAGATGGGGGAACGGTCATGAGCGAGTCACTGCACACCGTCGCGACGATGCCGGCGGCACGCCGGCCCGGCTGCCCCTTCGACCCGCCGGCGGAGCTGGTCGAGGCCCAGGGGCACGGCCCGATCAGCCGCTACACCTTTCCCGGCGGACGGCCCGGCTGGCTGGTCACCGGATACGACGAGGTCAGGGCGGTCCTGGCCGATCAGCGGTTCAGCTCGCGCAAGGAGCTGCTGCTCCACCCGACCATCGACTACGGGGACATCGAGGCGCCCGAGGCGCCGCCCGGCGAGTTCCTCCTCATGGACGAGCCCCGGCACAGCCGCTACCGCAAGCCGCTGATGGGCAAGTTCACCGTACGGCGGATGCGGCTGCTGACCGAGCGCGTCGAGCAGATCACCGCCGAGCACCTGGACGCCATGGAGGAGGCCGGGCCGCCGACGGACCTGGTGACCGCGTTCGCCAACCCCATCCCCGCCGTCATGATCTGCGAGCTGCTGGGGGTGCCGTACGAGGACCGGGGTTCCTTCCAGGAACAGGTCCGCTCGTTCATGGACGGGGAGACGAGCGACGAGGAGCTGATCGCGGCCTACACCGCGACCCAGCACTACCTCGCGGAGCTGGTGGCGGCCAAGCGCGCGAACCCCACCGACGACGTGCTCAGCGACCTCACCGACAGCGACCTGACCGACGAGGAACTGCGGGGGATGGCCCTGATCCTGCTGGCGGCCGGGATCGACACCACCGCGAACATGCTGGCCCTCGGCACCTTCGCGCTGCTGCGCCACCCGGAGCAACTGGCCGCGCTGCGCACCGATCCCGGGCTCACCGACCGGGCCGTGGAGGAACTGCTGCGGTACCTCAGCGTTGCCAAGACGTTCATGAGGACGGCACTGGAGGACGTCGAGGTGGGCGGGCGGCTCATCGAGGCCGGTTCGCCGGTGATCCTGTCGTACAACACCGCCAACCGCGACCCCGGGCGCTTCACCGCCCCCCACGCGCTCGACCTCGGCAGGCAGAACGGCGGACACCTCGCCTTCGGCCACGGCATCCACCAGTGCCTGGGGCAGCAACTGGCCCGCGTCGAGCTGCGGGTCGCGTTCCCCGCGCTGCTCGACCGCTTCCCCACACTGCGCCTGGCCGTACCGCCGGAGGAGGTGGCCCTGCGTCCGGAGCTCGCGGACATCTACGGGGTGAAGAGCCTCCCGGTCGCCTGGGACGTGTGACCGATGAGGATCACCGCGGACACCGGACGCTGCGTCGGCTCCGGGATGTGTGCACTGACGGCCGGTGAGGTGTTCGACCAGGGGGAGCACGACGGCAAGGTGGTCGTGCTGCGGCCCGAACCGTCCGACGGGGAGCGGGACCTGGTCCGCGAGGCGGCCGGCCTGTGCCCCGCCGGGGCGATCACCCTGGCGGACCCGGGCACCCCCGCTCCGCGGCCGACCGGGTTTCCCGGGGCGACCGGCTCTCCCGGGGTGACCGGGTTCCCCCGGGCGGCTGGGTTTCCCGGGTGATCACTGAGAGGGGGGTGATCAGCGGACCTTCGGGTCCTCCAGCCCGGCCGGCTCGGCCATCACCTCGGCCGACGTCGTACCGGCCACCGCGGCCTCCTGCCCGTCGCGTACGGAATTCAGCCTACGGCCGCGGGGGCGCGAGGGGGTGGTCGCGGGCGGACGACTCCTCGGGCGACCACGGGAGCCAGACGAGCGCCTCACGCCAGCCGGGCCGCCCGGCGGCCCAGTCCTGAACCACCTCGGCCACCGGCTCCACCGAGAAGTCCCCCCGGTCACGGGGCACCCACGCCTGGAAGTGCCGGTCCGGCCCGCCCTCGCGGTACTCCACCTGATAGCTCAGGTCGTCCTCGAGGTACACCTGTATGTAGTGCTGACCCTCGGGCTCCGCGTCGAGCCGGTTCACGACGACGAACCGATGGCTGAGGCTCATGTCGGCCAGCAGGTCGTGCAGCTTCTCCTCGGACGGGTCGTCCCAGGCGGTGTCGTCCGCCTCGACCGCCCGGATCACTGGTGCTGTCATACGGGCGACTCTATTGACCGCCCGCACCCCCCACCGCCACCGGGTACGGCTTCCGGGGGTCCGGGGTGTCGTGCGCCGGGGCGCGGTCAGGCGGGGCGGCTGCCGGGGACCTTCCACCACAGGAGCCAGGCGCCCGTGCCGAGGAGGAACATGTTGGCGATCACGTGGGCCGGGGCCTCGCCGAAGCCGGTGCTCATCTGCCCGAACACCTCGGGCAGGACCAGTTCCTTGGTGACGAAGTACAGCACCAGGTCGAACACGACGAAGACGGGCCAGGCCACCGCCGGGTGCCAGCGGGGCCGGGGCACGGCCTGGACGAGGGAGAGCACGGCAGTGATCAGGAGAACGGTCGGTACGAACTCCGACCGCACCTGGTCGAGGTAGTTCCACGGCAGGACGGTGCCGAAGCCCCACAACAGGGCCATGCAGCCGATGAACCGGATCGCCACCGCGCCGAGGGGAGTGATCTGCGCGGCTGCCCCGCCCGGCGGCCGGAAGGAGCGGTCGGGGCCGACGGGCGACGTGACCGGGGAGGGGGAAGGAGCGGAGGGGGAGGGGCGTGTGGACCATCCGGCGATTCCGGGCTGCGGGTGCCCCGCCCCTCCGGGGGCCCCGGAGGACCCCGGCGCCGGGGGCACGACCACGGTCGGGGTCGGGACGGGTGCCGCGGTCCCCGTACGTGCCACCTGGTCCAGCGCGGCGAGCGCCTGCTCGGCCGTGGGGCGCAGGGCCGGGTCCTTGGCCAGCAGTGCGGCCAGCAGCGGTTCCAGCACGTCCGCCCGCGCGGGCGGACGCGGCTCCTTGGTGGCGACGGCGATGCAGAGCGCCCCGAACGTGTCCCCGTTGAACGCGGGCACGCCCTCGACGGCGCAGTAGAGCGTCGCGCCCAGCGACCACAGGTCGTTGGCGGGCGTCGGAGGTCTCCCCTCCAACTGCTCGGGAGCCATGTAGGCCGGGGTGCCCATCACCGAGCCGGTGCGGGTGAGGGCCGTCGTCGCGTCGGCCATGTGCGCGATGCCGAAGTCGGTGATGATCACCCGGTCGTCCATCAGCAGGACGTTGTCCGGCTTGAGGTCGCGATGGACGATGCCCGACGCATGGGCCGGCCGGAGGGCCTTCAGCATCGCCACCCCGATCTCGGCGACGCGCCGGGCCGGCAGCGCGCCGTCCCGCTCGATCAGGGTCGCCAGCGACACGCCGGTGACGAGCTCCATGACGACGACGGGCGCGCCGTCGTGCTCGACCACGTCGTGCACCGTGATGATCCCGGGGTGGTTGAGCCGTGCGGCAGCACGGGCCTCACGCACCACGCGCTGGAGGAAATGGTCCCGGCCGTCACTGGTGAGCCCCTGGGGAAGCAGCACCTCCTTCACCGCCACGTCCCGTTCGAGCGCGGTGTCCCGCCCCCGCCACACCCGGCCCATGCCGCCCTGACCGATCAGCTCCACAAGCTGGTACCGGCCCCCGATCAGTGCCCCGCCCGTCGCTTCCACGGGCCAACCCTAGCGCGAACTCCCCATGGGAGAAGGGGGTGTTCGGGCATGTGAGCGGGGTCGCCACCGGGCCCGCCGGCCCCCGGCGGGCGACGGCCGGAGAGCGTGCGGACGGGGCGGGCGGGGCGACCGTTCCGGTACGTGACGTTCCGTCAATTACCGTGCGGGGCGGCGGGGATTTCCTACGCCAGGCTCTCCCGCCACGCCCGGTGCAGTCCCGCGAAGCGGCCGGTTCCGGCGACGAGGGCGGCGGGGGTGCCGTCCTCCACGATGCGGCCGTGCTCCATCACCAGGACCCGGTCCGCGATCTCCACGGTCGACAGGCGGTGGGCGATCACCACCGCGGTACGGCCGTGCAGCACCGTGTCCATGGCCCGCTGCACCGCGCGCTCACCGGGGACGTCCAGGGAACTCGTCGCCTCGTCGAGGATCAGCACGGCCGGGTTCGCGAGCAGGGCCCGGGCGAACGCGACCAGCTGGCGCTGGCCGGCCGAGATCCGGCCGCCCCTCTTGCGCACGTCCGTGTCGTACCCCTCGGGCAGACCCGCGATGAAGTCGTGCGCGCCGATCGCCCTCGCCGCCTGCTCGATCTCCTCGCGGGTCGCATCCGGGCTGCCGACCGCGATGTTCTCGGCGACCGTCCCGGAGAACAGGAACGCCTCCTGCGTCACCATCACCACGCCCCGGCGCAGCTCCGGCACGGCCAGGTCCCGCAGGTCCGTCCCGTCCAGCAGCACCCGGCCGTCGGTCGGGTCGTAGAAACGGGCCAGCAGCTTGGCGAGCGTCGACTTGCCCGCCCCCGTCGAACCGACCACGGCGACCGTCTGACCGGCCGGGATCTTCAGGTCGAAGCGGGGCAGCACCTCGCCGCCCGTGCGGTAGGCGAAGCTCACCCCGTCGAAGACGACCTCGCGGCCCGGGTGCTCGCCCGGGAGGGCGGGCAGCTCGCGCGGCTCGGCGGCCTCGGGGACGGACGGGACCTGGGCCAGCAGGCCCGCGATCTTCTCCAGCGAGGCCGCGGCCGACTGGTAGGAGTTGAGGAACATCCCGAGCCGGTCGATCGGGTCGTACAGCCGGCGCAGGTAGAGCACGGCCGCGGCCAGCACACCGAGCGCCAGGGTGCCCGACGCCACCCGGTACGCGCCCCACAGCACGATCCCGGCGACCGCCGTGTTGGCGACCAGCCGGGAGCCGACGACATAGCGCGCCATCTCCAGCATCGCGCTGCCGTTGGACCACTGGTGCGTCTCGTTGAGCTTCTCGAAGTGCCCGTCGTTGGCGGCCTCGCGGCGGAACGCCCGGACGGGACGGATGCCGTTCATCGTCTCCGCGAACTTCACGATGACCGCGGCGATCGCCGTCGACCGCTCCGCGTACAGCACCCCGGCCCGCCGCTGGAAGACCCGCACCAGCAGGTACAGGGGTACGAAGGACAGCACCGCGACCGCGCCGAGGCCGAAGTCCAGCCAGAGCAGCGTCACCGAGATGGAGACGAAGGACAGGACGACCATGACGAGCTCCTGGAGCCCCTCGCTGAGCAGCTCGCGCAGCGACTCCACGTCCGTCGTGGAACGGGAGATCAGCCGGCCCGAGGTGTAGCGCTCGTGGAAGTCCACGCTCAGCGCCTGCGAGTGGCGGAAGATGCGCCCGCGCAGATCGAGCAGCACGTCCTGGTTGACCCGGGCGGAGGCCCGGATGAACGTGTACTCCATGGCCCCGGCCGTCACCGAGCACAGCGCGTACCCGACGGCCACCGCGATCAGCGGCCCGTAGTCCTCGTTCCGGAAGGCGGGCACGCCGCGGTCGATGGCGTACGCCACGAGCAGCGGGCCCGCCTGGATCGCGGCCTGCTGGACCAGCAGCAACAGCGCGGCCACCACCACCCGTGCCCTGAGCGGCCGCAGCAGCGACCCCAGCAGGGCCCGGGTCGCTCCCGGCGGGGTGGGCAGATCGTCCCGGTCGAACAGGTCCCCGTCGTCGGCGGGGGACAGCTCCTCGGGCTCGTCGGGCGCGGGCCGGTCGGTGCGTCCCGTCGTCGTCGTGGTCATCGGGTGCTGCCCTTCTCGGCGGAGGAGGCGGGAGTGGGGGCGTCGGGCGCGGGCCGGCCCTCGTCGGGCGCGGGGGCGTCGGGTGCGGGCGGCTGCCGGCCGGGGTCCGGTGCGGACGGCCGCCGGTCGGTTCCCGGTGCGGTCCCGGTTCCGGCGCCCGACATCAGCCAGGCGTACTCCGCGTTGTCGCGCAGCAGTTCCTGGTGCGTGCCGACGGCGGCGATCCGGCCCCGCGACAGCAGCGCCACCCGGTCCGCGAGCATCACCGTGGAGGGCCGGTGCGCCACCACGATCGCCGTGGTCCGGGCCAGCACCCGGCGCAGGGCGGCCTCCACCAGCGCCTCCGTGTGCACGTCCAGCGCGGAGAGCGGGTCGTCGAGCACCAGGAAGCGCGGCCGGCCGACCACGGCACGCGCCAGCGCGAGCCGCTGGCGCTGCCCGCCGGAGAGACTGAGCCCCTGTTCGCCGACCTGGGTGTCGATGCCCTCGGGCAGCTCGTGGACGAAATCGGCCTGGGCCACCGACAGGGCCCGGCGCAACTCGTCCTCCCCGGCACCCTCGGCGCCCATCAGGACGTTCTCCCCGACGCTCGCCGAGAAGAGCGTCGGCTCCTCGAAGGCCACCGACACCAGCTCGCGCAGCCGTTCGCGGGGCATGGCGGTGATGTCCGTACCGTCCAGCAGGATGCGCCCCGCCGTGACCTCGTGCAGCCGCGGCACCAGGGCGGTGAGGGTCGTCTTGCCCGAACCGGTGGTCCCCACCAGCGCCATCGTCTCGCCGGGCCGGACCCGCAGATCGATCCGTTCCAGCACGGGCGCGGCACCGGCCTCCGCGTCGGGATAGCGGAACTCCACGCCCTCGAAGACCATTTCGCCCCGGTCCGGGGCGTCCTGCCGGGAACGGTCGCCGCCGTCGGCGGGCGCGACCGCCCCGTCCTCCCCGGTCGCGTCCATCACCTCGAAGTACCGCTCGGTCGCCGTCGCCGACTCCTGGCTCATCGCCAGCAGGAAGCCGATCGACTCGATCGGCCAGCGCAGCGCGAGCGCCGTCGAGAGGAAGGCGACCAGGGTGCCCGCGGAGAGCCCGCCGTCCGCGACCTGGACCGTGCCGAGGACCAGCGCCGCGCCGATGGCCAGCTCGGGAATCATGGTCATGCTGGCCCAGATGCCCGCGAGGAGACGGGCCTTGCCCAGCTCCGTGGTGCGCAGCCGCTCCGACAGGGCGCGGAAGGCGAGCGCCTGGCTGCGGTGCCGGCCGAAGCCCTTGATGATGCGGATGCCGAGCACGCTCTCCTCGACGACCGTCGTCAGATCGCCGACCTGGTCCTGCGCCCTGCGCGCCACGTTCGCGTACTTCGTCTGGAAGAGCGAGCAGAGGAACACCAGCGGCACCAGCGGGGCGAGCAGCACCAGCCCCAGCGTCCACTGCTGGCTCAGCAGGATGACGAAACCGACCAGGATCGTCGTCCCGTTGACCAGGAGGAAGGTCAGCGGGAACGCCAGGAACAGCCGCAGCAGCATCAGGTCCGTCGTACCGCGCGAGAGCAACTGCCCCGACGCCCAACGGTCGTGGAAGGCGATCGGCAGCCGTTGCAGATGCCGGTACAGATCGGCCCGCATGGTCGCCTCCACCCCGGCCAGCGGACGGGCCACCAGCCACCGGCGCACCCCGAAGAGCCCGGCCTCCGCGATGCCCAGCAACAGCAGGTACAGCGCGCCGAGCCAGACTCCCCCGGGGTCACGGTCCGCCACCGGGCCGTCGACGATCCACTTCAGTACGAGCGGGATCACCAGGCCGATGCAGGACGCGACGATCGCCACCGCGGCGGCGCTGAACAGGCGGACGCGCACCGGCTTCACATACGGCCACAGCCGCAGCAGGGTACGGGTGGCGGACCGTTTCTCGGGCTCTACGTTTTTTTCGGGCATCACAGGCGAGCCTACGGTTCACCCCTGACATCGCTCATGTGGTTTTCCGGCCGTCCGTAAGCGCCGGGGTCGTGGAACCTGCCTGGTCGTACCCCGTATCAACCGATCGGCTGATGCCGCTTCGAGCGTGATGGCCGATGGTGCGCCGGCCCCCGCGCCGGGATTCTCGTGCACATGGCAATCATCGAAGTGGACGGGGTGCACAAGGCGTACGCCGGGCGCCGGGTGGTCGACGGGGTGAGCTTCACCGTCGAGGAGGGCGAGATCTTCGGCATCCTCGGGCCCAACGGCGCGGGCAAGACCACCACCGTCGAATGCGTCGAGGGACTGCGGGTCCCCGACGGGGGGACGGTCCGGGTGGCCGGGCTCGACCCCGTCACCGACCACGACCGGGTCACCCGGCTGCTCGGCGCCCAGCTCCAGGAGAGCGAACTGCAGCCCAAGATCACCGTGGCCGAGGCGCTGGAACTGTACAGCTCCTTCCACCCGGACCCCGCCGACCGCCACGAACTCGCCGAGCGGCTCGGGCTGCACACCAAGTACGGCACCCGGTTCGCCGCGCTGTCCGGCGGCCAGAAACAGCGGCTGTCCATCGCGCTCGCCCTGATCGGCAACCCCCGGGTGGTGGTCCTGGACGAACTGACCACCGGCCTGGACCCGCGGGCCCGCCGGGACACCTGGAAGCTGATCGAGGACGTGCGCGACAGCGGCGTCACCGTCCTCCTGGTCACGCACTTCATGGAGGAGGCCAACCGGCTCTGCGACCGGATCGCCGTGATCGACAAGGGCCGGGTCGTCGCCCTCGACACCCCGTCCGGCCTGATCAGCAGGGCGGCCGGCTCCACCGTCATCGCCTTCACCCCCTCGCAGCCGCTCGCCGACGCCGAACTGACCCCGCTGCCCGGCGCGGTCCACGTGACGCGGAAGGACGGGCGGATCACCATCGACGGCACCGACGAGACGGTCAACGCGGTGATCTCGCTGCTGGCCCGCCGCGGCATCACCGCACACCAGCTCCGCGTCTCCGAGGCGACGCTGGACGACGCCTTCCTCGACCTCACAGAACAGGCGGCCTGAGATGACCACGGCGAACCCGGCCGGAACCACGCCCGCACCGGCATCCGTACCGATGCCCGCACCCGCCTCCGCGCGCAGGGCGGTCCTCCGGGCCGAGACGCGGCTCTTCCTCCGCGAACCCGGCAACCTGTTCTGGATCCTCGTCTTCCCGACCGCCCTGATGACGATCCTCGGCCTGATCCCGTCCTTCAGGGACCCCGACGAAGCGCTCGGCGGACGCCGGGTCATCGACCTGTACGTACCGGTGGCGGTGCTGCTCGGCATGATCATGGCCGGGCTCCAAGCCATGCCGCCGGTCCTCACCGGCTACCGCGAACGAGGCATCCTGCGCCGGATGTCCACCACGCCGGTACGCCCGTCCGCGCTGCTCACCGCGCAGATCGCCCTGCACGGTGCCGCCTCGCTCGGCTCCGCCGCGCTGGTCATGGGCGTCGGCCGGGTCGCCTTCGGCGTACGCCTGCCCGGACAGCCCCTCGGCTACGTCCTGGCGCTGCTGCTGGCGACGGCGAGCGTCCTCGCCCTCGGCTCGCTGCTCTGCGCCCTCACCCGGACCGTCAAGGCGTCCACCGCGATCAGCTCGATCGTCTATCTCGTGATGATGTTCACCGCCGGGGTCTGGATCCCGGTGCAGTCCATGCCCGACACCCTCCGGCACATCGTCCAGCTCACCCCGCTCGGGGCGGCCTCCCAGGCGCTGGACCGGGCGATGTCCGGCGGCTGGCCCGGCTGGGTGTCCCTCGGCGCGATGGTGCTGTGGACGGGCCTGGTGACGCTGCTCGCGACCCGTCTGTTCCGGTGGGAGTGAGACCGCCGCGGGCCCGGTTGCCGTGAGGCGCGGTTCGGGGACACTGTCGCCATGAACACGGGGGACGCGGGGGACATGGTGGGGGACACGGGGCACGCGGCGGCCGTGACGGACGCGGAGGCCGTGGAGGCGGCGGCACCGGCGTCCGCGACAGCCGCGACGGGGACGGCCGCGGGCGGCCCGACGACCGCCGAACAGTGGTGGGAACGGTTCTTCGCCTACGGGCCGTACGGTCTGCTCGGCCTGGGCGGCGCCGTCTCCGCCGTCACCGCCGAACTCATCATGTCCCGCCCGAAGGTGTACGCCGCCGCGGCGCTGGTCCTGTGCGCGCTCGTCCTCCAGCTCTGGTGGGGGAGGGCCCGGCGGTCCCGCCCCCCGAGGTCACGGGCGGCCCAGTGCTACTTCGTCGTCCGCACCCTGTTCGCCCTCGGGCTGACCTGGTGCAACCCGTTCTTCTCGATGTACGCCGTCCTCGGCTACTTCGACGCGGGCCGGCTGCTTCCGCAACGTGCCTTCCGCGCCGGGCTGCTGGCCGTCGCCGCGATCATGGCGGGCTCGCAGAGCGGCGGCGAACTGCCGCCGGCCTCCCTCATGAACTGGGTCGCCTTCGTCGTCCTGTTCGCCCTGCACGGAACCCTCACCATGGTCTTCGCCAAGATCGGCGACCACGAGGCCGACCACGCCCGCACCCAGACCGACACCATCGCCGAACTGGAGTCGGCCAACGCCCGCCTCGAACAGGCCCTGGCGGAGAACGCCGGACTGCACGCCCAACTCCTGCTCCAGGCGCGCGAGGCGGGCGTCGCCGACGAGCGCCGCAGGCTCGCCGCCGAGATCCACGACACCCTCGCCCAGGGGCTGATCGGCATCATCGCCCAGCTCCAGGTGGTGACCTCGGTCGGCGACAACGACCCGGAACTGGCCCGCCGGCACCTCGACCGCGCCGCCGACCTCGCCCGGCACAGCCTCGGCGAGGCCCGCCGATCCGTCCACAACCTGGTCCCCGTCGCGCTGGAACACGACGACCTGACCGGCGCCCTGGAGAAGACCGTCACCGACTGGGCGGAACACCACGCCGTACGGGCCGGGTTCACCGTCACCGGCACCGTCGAGCCGGTCCACGACGAGATGGCCGCCACCCTGCTCCGGATCGCGCAGGAGGCCCTCGCCAACGCCGGCCGCCACGCCGGGGCGTCCAGGGTCGGCGTCACGCTGTCCTTCATGGGCGACGAACTCACCCTGGACGTAAGGGACGACGGCCGCGGCTTCGTCCCGGACGCGCTGCCGCCGTACCGGGGCGCGGGCGGATTCGGCCTCGGCGGCATGCGGGCCCGCGCCGAACGTGTCGCGGGCACCGTCGAGGTGGAGAGCGAACCGGGCCGCGGCACCGCGGTCAGCGTCCGGGTGCCCCTCTAGGGCCTTTCGTCCGGGCCACGTCCGTTCAGGGCCGGGCCGGACGAAGGCCCTGGTCCCGAACCGCCGGTGACCAGTACGGTTGGCCTGCCATGCCAGAGGAAACCGCACGCGTCATCACGCTCGTCGTCGTCGACGACCACCCCGTCGTACGGGACGGTCTGCGCGGCATGTTCGACTCGGCCCCGGGCTTCGAGGTGCTGGGGGAGGCGTCGAACGGGGTGGAGGGGGTCGAGCTGGTGGCCCGGCTCGATCCCGACGTCGTCCTGATGGACCTGCGGATGCCGGGCGGCGGCGGGGTCGCCGCCATCACCGAGCTGACCGCCCGCGGCGCCCGTTCCCGGGTGCTCGTCCTCACCACGTACGACACGGACACCGACACCCTGCCCGCGATCGAGGCCGGAGCCACCGGATACCTCCTCAAGGACGCGCCCCGCGACGAGCTGTTCACCGCCGTCCGGGCCGCCGCCGACGGCCGTACCGTGCTCTCGCCCGCCGTCGCGACCCGGCTCGTCTCACGGGTCCGCACCCCGGCGGCCCCGGGCGGCGAGTCGCTCTCCGGCCGCGAGCGCGAGGTGCTCGAACTGGTCGCGCGGGGCACGTCGAACCGGGAGATCGCCGCCGAACTGTTCATCAGCGAGGCCACCGTGAAGACCCACCTGACGCACATCTTCGCCAAGCTGGGCGCCAAGGACCGGGCCGCCGCCGTCGCGGTCGGCTACGACCGGGGCATCCTCGGCTGACCCCGCGCGGCCCGCCCCCCGGCTTCACCCCGGCCCCACTCACCCCGCTCCGGGCGCGGCACCGGCGCCTGTCCCCGGCACCGGCCCCCGGCTCAGCCTTCGGCACGGCGTGTCCCGCCGTCCGTGCACCCGGGAGGCCGTACCCCACGTTTCCCCGGCCGGTCCCGGTCGTTTGGGGGGACGTGAACCACGTAGCGAAGAGAGCGAAGAGGGCGGCGGCGGGCTCGGCCGCCGTGCCGGCCCGGGCGGGACTGCTCGCCGTACTGGCCGTGCTGGCCCTGCTGACCGGCTGTTCAGGCGTCGGATCGATCTTCAGCGGGAAGGCCCGCCCGCCGCAGGAGGCGATCCTGATCACCCCGAAGGACCGGGCGAAGGACGTCGGCCCGGACGACCGGGTGGAGGTGAGGGTCCCGGACGGGCGGCTGCAGAGCGTCCGGGTCACCCGGATCGAGGACGCGCAGCGCCGGGAGGTCCCGGGCCGGATCGCGGACGACGGCCGGTCCTGGGAACCCGGGAAGGGCGCGGCCAGGCTCGGGCTCGCCGCCAAGTACAGCGTCGACGCGGTGGCGGTGGACGGCTCGGGCAACCGCACGGCCCGCCACACCACCTTCACCACGGCGGTGCCCGCACACCGCTTCATCGGCTACTTCGAGCCGGAGAACCGCGCCACGGTCGGCACCGGCATGATCGTCTCGTTCGACTTCAACCGCCCGATCACCGACCGCGCGGCCGTGCAGCGGGCGATCCGGGTGACGTCCGACCCGCCGGTCGAGGTGGTGGGGCACTGGTTCGGCACCGACCGCCTCGACTTCCGCCCGGAGAAGTACTGGAAGCCGGGCACCGAGGTCACCGTCGTGGTGGGACTGCGTGACGTGGAGGGCGCGCCGCACGTGTACGGCTCCCAGGACAAGACGATCACCTTCGAGGTGGGCCGTTCCCAGACGTCCGTGGTCGACGCGGCCGCGCACACCATGGAGGTGCGCCGCGACGGCCGGACCGTCGCCACCTTCCCGATCACGGCGGGCTCCCCGGGGACGGCCACGTACAACGGGAAGATGGTGGTCAGCGAGATGAACGAGGTGACCCGGATGGACGGCCGCACGGTCGGCTTCGGCGGCGAGTACGACATCGCGGACGTCCCGCACGCCGTCCGGCTCACCGATTCCGGCACCTTCCTGCACGGCAACTACTGGTCGGACGAGAGCGTGTTCGGCTCGGACAACGTCAGCCACGGCTGCGTGGGGCTGCTCGACGTGAAGGGCGGCGGCGACGACACCCCGGCCGGCCGGTTCTTCGACCGGACGCTCATCGGTGACGTGGTCGAGGTCGTCAACTCCGCGGACAAGCGGGTCGCGCCGGACAACGGCCTCGGCGGCTGGAACCTGGACTGGGCCCACTGGAGGGCGGGCTCCGCCCTGCGCTGAGGTCCGCCCCCGCCGAATCCCCGCCCGGCCCCGTCCCCCCGGCCTTCCCCCGCCCGTTCTCCCGCCCGTTCCCGGCCCCTGCCGGGCCCCGTCCCCGGACCTCGTCGAACCCTGTCCCCGACCGGTTCCGCCCCCTGCCCGGTCCCTGTTCGGCCCCGTCTCCCGCTCCCCGGTGAACTTGGGACTGAATGGTGACATCCAGGGGGTCATTTCCACATGTCCGGTGTGATTATCTTTCGCTGAGCGTGCATATGCAGCGCGCGGGGGAGGGAGCCCGAGGGCTCCCGGGGCCATGGCGGGGCCAGGCCGTGTGAGGGGAGACGACCACATTGAACGGGCAGCCGATATCGGGGACATCGGCCGGGGCGAACATCAAGCGGGGCAGGCGAGGAGCCACCGGACCGCTGGCTCTGGTGCTGGGCGCGATGCTGATGCTGGTGACGGCGTGCGGCGGGGGAGACGACGCCGGCAAGGGTGGCAAGGGCGCGGGGAAGGCCGAGGACACCTCGGCCTCGCAGGCCGTGGTGACCGTGGCGCCCAAGGACGGCGCCGACTCCGTCGCGACCAGCGGGGTGCTGAAGGTCTCGGCCGAGCAGGGGAAGCTGACCACGGTCAAGGTCTCCGACCCCAAGGGCGCCGAGGTCGAGGGCAAGATCGCGGCCGACGGCGCGAGCTGGACGCCCGACCAGCACCTGGCCGCGGCGACCAAGTACAAGGTCCACGCCATCGCCAAGGACTCGAAGGGCCGTGAGTCGGCGAAGGACACCAGCTTCACCACGCTGGTCCCGCAGAACACCTTCATCGGGCAGTACACCCCGGAGGACGGCGCCACGGTCGGCGTCGGGATGCCCGTCTCGATCCACTTCACCCGGGGCATCACCGACCCCGAGGCCGTCGAGAAGGCCATCAAGGTGACGGCCGAGCCGTCCGTGGACATCAAGGGCCACTGGTTCGGCAACGACCGCCTCGACTTCCGCCCCGAGAACTACTGGGCCTCGGGCACCAAGGTGACCGTGAAGCTCAACCTCGACGGCGTCGAGGGCCGGCCCGGCGTGTACGGCAAGCAGGCCAAGACGATCTCCTTCACCATCGGCCGCAAGCAGATCAGCACCGTCGACGCGAGCACGCACCGGATGAAGGTCGTCCGCGACGACAGCGAGATCAAGGACATCCCGATCTCCGCGGGCGCCCCGGCCACCACCACGTACAACGGTCAGATGGTCATCAGCGAGAAGCTCAAGGTGACCCGGATGAACGGTGACACCGTCGGCTTCGGCGGCGAGTACGACATCAAGGACGTGCCGCACGCGATGCGCCTGTCCACCTCGGGCACCTTCCTCCACGGCAACTACTGGGGCGACCCCAGCATCTTCGGCTCGACCAACACCAGCCACGGCTGCGTCGGTCTGCAGGACGTGCGCGGCGCCTGGAGCAAGAAGACCCCGGCCGCCTGGTTCTTCGACAACTCGCTCATCGGCGACGTCGTGATCGTGAAGAACTCGAAGGACAAGACGATCCAGCCCGACAACGGCCTCAACGGCTGGAACATGAGCTGGGCGGAGTGGACCAAGTAGGTCCCCTCCCGTACGCGAGGCCGAGCGGGCCCGGTGCCGTGATCCACGCCACCGGGCCCGCTCGGCCGTTCCCGGCCCGTCTAATCTGCCTCCCATGACAGCGAATCTCGAAGTACTCGACGGCGTCGGCACGATCCGCCTGGACCGTCCGCCCATGAACGCCCTGGACGTCGCCACCCAGGACCGGCTGCGCGAGCTCGCCGAGGAGGCGACCCGGCGCGACGACGTGCGCGCCGTGGTGATCTACGGGGGCGAGAAGGTGTTCGCGGCTGGCGCGGACATCAAGGAGATGCAGGCGATGGACCACACGGCGATGGTCGTGCGGTCCAAGGCGCTCCAGGACTCCTTCACCGCCGTGGCCCGCATCCCCAAGCCCGTCGTCGCAGCCGTCACCGGTTACGCCCTGGGCGGCGGCTGCGAGCTGGCCCTCTGCGCCGACTTCCGGATCGCCGCCGACAACGCCAAGCTGGGCCAGCCGGAGATCCTGCTCGGCCTCATCCCCGGCGCGGGCGGCACCCAGCGCCTCGCCCGGCTGATCGGCCCCTCCAGGGCCAAGGACCTGATCTTCACCGGTCGCCACGTCAAGGCCGAGGAGGCGCTGACGATCGGTCTGGTGGACCGCGTGGTGCCCGCCGCCGAGGTGTACGAGCAGGCGTACGCCTGGGCCGCCAAGCTGGCGAAGGGCCCGGCGCTCGCGCTGCGCGCCGCCAAGGAGTCCGTCGACGCCGGGCTGGAGACGGACATCGACACCGGGCTCACGATCGAGCGGAACTGGTTCGCCGGACTGTTCGCCACCGAGGACCGGGAGCGCGGAATGCGCAGCTTCGTGGAAGAGGGCCCGGGCAAGGCCAAGTTCCTCTGACCGAACGCCAGTTGGGTACAGACCGGCGCGGGTTCATCCGTGCGGGCGGATCGGCCGGGTTCCGGGAACACCTCGGGGCCCGGCTTTCCGGAAGTTCCGGCAACCCCGTCCGAACCCGGTATCCGTGCAGGTCAGCGTGGGTGCAGCCGGGTGTTTCATGTCTCTGGCATATGACTTCCCGCCGTTGCGGAACGTTGCAACCGGGGGTACGGATTCCTCCGGAACGGCCCCGGGGCGTCCGCGTTGAGGTCATGATGGTGTCCATGGCGGGCCTGGAGGGTGTGGAACAGCCGCGACCGCACAGCGGTTCGACGGCGGCACGGTGGATGCCGACGATCGAGGACGAACAGGCGTTCAAGGCGCTGGAGTTGTTCGGGAATCCGACGGAGGACGAGGTCCGGCTCCCCTCGCGTCCGGAGTCCGCGGCCACCGCGCGCCGGCTCACCTCGTGCGTGGTGCTGCGCCAGTGGGCGCTCTCCCCGCAGATCGCCGAGTACGCCGTACTGCTCGTCTCGGAGCTCGTGGGCAACGCCGTGCGGCACACCGGTGCCCGGGTCTTCGGGCTGCGGATGCTGCGCCGTCGCGGCTGGATCAGGATCGAGGTGCGCGACCCCTCGCGCGGGCTGCCCTGTCTGATGCCGGTCCAGGAGATGGACATCAGCGGGCGGGGTCTCTTCCTGGTCGACAAGCTCTCCGACCGCTGGGGCGTGGACCTGCTGCCGCGCGGCAAGACCACCTGGTTCGAGATGCGGATCTCCGACCGCTGACCTTCCCCTTCTCCCCGGTACCGGCCGGCTACGCAGAAGCCCCCGGTCTGCCCTGGTGGGGCGCTTCGGGGGCTTCTGTGTGGGGGCCGTGAAATGGGGGGTGTGTTCACGGCCGCTTGTGACGACCTGGCTCGGGTCGGTGAGGTCGTGTCACCGACTATGGCAGACGGGCGACCTCTCCGCCAAAGGCGCAAAAAGGTCTTTTAGTGACTTAACTGGGCATCTTCGGTCTGAATCGTAGGTGTGATGGGTCACTTGCCTGTAAAAGCGTGAATATCTATGGGATCCGGCGAATGATTCATTCGCTGCATCCATATGCCTTTATTGTTATGTTTGTCGCATTTGGCGCCTAGTGTGTCTGTACATGAACGCCTCCGACATCCCGGTGTGCCGCCGCGGCGCCCTGCGCGCGGGGACCGTCCTCGTCGGCGCCCTCGCCACCGGATGCTCGGGCCGCGGTGGCGCCGGCACCCCCGCCGGACCCGTCACCGGCGACACCCCGGCCGGACCCGTCACCGACGGGACGAGCCCGAAGAACCCGCGCACCGCCGCCCGGTCCGCTTCCCCGGGCCCCGCACCGGGACCGCGCCGCTTCCCCGGGCAGCCGGCGCAGATCGACCACGGCCCCCGCGACCGCGCCCGGGTCGCCCTCACCTTCCACGGCCAGGGCGACCCCGCCATCGCCCGGACCCTGCTCGCCCAGGCCGAACGGGCCCGCGCCAGGGTCACCGTCCTCGCCGTCGGCAGCTGGCTCGACGAACACCCCGGCATGGCCCGCCGCATCCTCGACGGCGGCCACGAACTCGGCAACCACACCCAGCACCACACCGACATCTCCTCGATGGGCGAGGCCGAGGCGTACGCGGAGATCGACGACTGCGCCCGGCGGCTGCGCCGGCTCACCGGCTCCATCGGCACCTGGTTCCGGCCCTCGCGCGCCCGGGACGCCACCCCGCTCGTCCGTCGGCTGGCCGCACGGGCGGGCTACCCGCACGTGCTCTCGTACGACGTGGACTCCCTCGACTTCACCTCTCCCGGCGCCGCGGCCGTGACCCGCAAGGTGGCCGGGGAGATCCGCAACGGATCGGTGGTGAGCCTGCACTTCGGCTACGCGGACACGGTCGCCGCGCTGCCCCTCCTCCTCACCGAAATCGACCGCCGCCGACTGCGCGCGGTGACGACCACGGAGCTGTTGACCTGATGCTTCCCTCCACCAAGCACACCGCGGCCCTGCTCGGGGGCGTCCTGCTGGCCGTACTCTCCGGCTGCGGCGCACCGGCCGGAAAGTCGAACGTCCAGGCCGTCGGCAGCGAGGCCGCCGCACCGCCCACCGCGTCCGGGCGCGCCCTCCCGCCCGTACCGCCGGGGCTCCCGGGGATGCCCCCGGTGCTCGACGCCAAGGACGTCTACGCGGCCGACCGGGCGGGCCGGCTCTCGCCCGTCGTCAAGGACTTCCCCTCCCGGGTGTACGTCCCCAACACCAACTCCGACACCGTGTCCGTGATCGACCCGGCGACGTACGAGGTGATCAAGACGATCAAGGTCGGCCGCCAGCCGCAGCACGTCGTCCCGTCCTGGGACCTGAAGACCCTCTGGGTCAACAACGACATCGGTGACAGCCTCACCGCCATCGACCCGGCCACCGGGAAGGTCGGGCCCACGGTGCCCGTCTCCGACCCGTACAACCTCTACTTCACCCCGGACGGCAAATACGCCGTGGTGATGGCCTCGATGGACCGCGAACTGGTCTTCCGCGACGCCCACACCATGAAGACCGTCAAGACCGTCCCGGTCGACTGCGCGGGCGTCAACCACGCCGACTTCTCCACCGACGGCCGGTACTTCATCGTCTCCTGCGAGTTCTCCGGCGAACTCCTCAAGGTCGACACCGCGGGGATGAAGATCGTCGAACAGCAGAAGCTGCCGCTGAAGGGTGCGATGCCGCAGGACGTGAAGCTGTCGCCCGACGGCGGGACCTTCTACATCGCGGACATGATCGCCGACGGGGTCTGGGTGCTGGACGGGAAGAACTTCACCACCCCGAAGCTGCTGCACACCGGCAAGGGCACCCACGGGCTCTACGTCAGCCGCGACTCCGGGGAGATGTACATCTCCAACCGCGGCGAGGGCACCGTCTCGGTCTTCGACTTCGCGCGGCGCGAGCTGACGAAGAAGTGGCGCCTGCCCGGCGGGGGCAGTCCCGACATGGGCGGGGTCTCGGCGGACGGCAAGGTCCTCTGGCTGAGCGGACGCTACGACGCCGAGGTGTACGCGATCGACACCGCCACCGGCAAGCAGCTCGCCCGCATCCCGGTCGGCAGCGGCCCGCACGGACTGGCCGTCTACCCGCAGCCCGGCCGCTACTCCCTCGGCCACACCGGCGTCTTCCGCTGACGGCCGGGCCCGTCGCCGCCACCGCCGCCCGGCCCGCCGCGCCACCCGCCGCCGAGCCCCTCCGTACGGCCTCTCCGCCCGGCCCGGACCACCGCGTCCGGGCCGGGTGACGGGCCGGACGCGACCGCCGGGCGTCGCGCCCGTTAATCTGACCTCCGTCAGTCAGGCAATCGGTCGGACAACGATCAGGCATTACGAAGGGGCGGAACTGTGGCGGACATCGAGTCGGCGCGCACGGCATTCCAGCGGTTCGATCTGAACAACGACGGGCTGATCTCGGCCGCCGAGTACAAGAGCGTGATGGCTCAGCTCGGCGACCCCTACGTCACCGAGACGGTGGCCCAGGCGGTCATCAACTCGCACGACGCCAACGGCGACGGGCTGCTCACGTTCGACGAGTTCTGGGCGGCGCAGAACAAGGGCTGACGGCCCGGAGGCCCCCCGGCCCACGGGCCCGGAAGGACCACGGGCCGGGGGCCGCCCGCGCCGTCCGTCAGGACCGCTGCCGGTACGGCGCCCAGCCGCGCAGCTCCTCGTCGCGCGGGGCGTGCACCACGGCGGGCGCGCCGGGACCGAAACCCATCACCGGGCGGCCGGCGTCCCAGCCGGGCCAGCCGGGATCGCCGCAGGCCGCGAACCGCACCCATGCCGCGTGCATCGCGTCCGCCAGTTCCTGCGGGGCGTCCGCACCGGCCAGGGCGATCGCGTCGGGCCGGTCCAGGGTGTCGAAGACGAAACCGATCTCCAGCGCGTGGCAGGCGCCGAGCCGCAGCACGGGCGACGGCCAGCCGAACTCGTAGACGTGGGTGCTCCCCGGGGCGCCGGTCCGGGCGTCGGCCAGCCGGTTCAGCGGGACCCGCAGCAGCAGGTCGGTGGCCAGCGCGCCCAGCAGCTCGCCCGGGGTGGCACCGGGCCGGTTCGCGCGGTAGGCGCGTTCCGTGGCGCGCGGCACCCCGAACTTCAGCAGGGCCATCCGCAGCCCGATCCGGGACAGCCGCTCCGTGAGACCGCTCGGCACGAACCAGAGCCGGTACTCCTCGGCGTTCGAACCCATCAGCAGATCGACGTCGTCCGCGGCCCCGTCCAGCAGCGCCTCCAGCGGGTCGTGGGGCAGCAGATCGCCGTCCACCACGATCTGGAACGAGTTCCCGCCGGTCAGCGGGGAACCGCCGGCCGTCACCCCGGTCTGGGCGTCGAGCAGCAGGGCCGGGTCCACCGCGGCCAGCGCCGCGGCCGTCGCCGGGACCCCGAGCCGCTTCGCGACCAGCTCCGTCGTGCGGCGGGCGTCGTCCGGCCGCAGCGCGGTCGGCGCACCGCTCTGCAGCACCGCGCGCCGGAACAGCCCCCTCGCCCGCGGGGCGGCCAGCAGGGCGGCGATGCTGACGGCCCCCGCCGACTCGCCGCACACCGTGACGAGCTCCGGATCGCCGCCGAACGCCGCGATGTTGTCCCGCACCCAGGCCAGCGCCGCCAGCTGGTCGAGCAGCCCCCGGTTGGCGGGCGCGTCCGGGAACACCCCGAACCCCTCGACACCCAGCCGGTAGTTGACCGACACGAGGACCACGCCGTCACGGGCGAACGCCGCCCCGTCGTACAGCGGCACGGCCGACGAGCCGTGCAGCAGCGAACCGCCGTGGATCCAGACGAGGACGGGCAGCCCGGTGCGGTCCGGGTCCGAGGACGGGTCCGGGGCCCAGACGTTGAGGTTGAGGCAGTCCTCGCCCGGCACGTCGGGGTCGGGCAGCAGCCGGTCCAGTGGCGGGGAGTACGGCCGCTTGGGCGCGGTCGGCCCGAACGCCACCGCCTCCCGCACCCCCTCCCAGGGCTCGGGCGGCTCCGGCGCCCGGAAGCGACGGGCGCCGACCGGCGCGGCCGCGTACGGGATGCCGCGGAAGACGCGGACGCCCCGCTCCAGCGTCCCGCGCACGGTTCCGTGGACCGTTTCGACCTGCGGCGACGCCCCGGGGGCGGACGTGGGACCGGGACCTGGGGCGGGAGGGGGTACGGCGGTCATGGGTGGCTTCGGCCCTTCTGCGGTGCGGTGCGGGGTGGCGTGGTGCGGGCGGGGGAGCACGACGGATCAGGAGGAGGTGGCGGCGGCCGTCAGCGCCCTCTTGAGGACCTTCCCGGTCGGGCCGAGCGGCAACGCCTCGGCGAACCGGACGATCCGCGGGTACTTGTGCCGACCGAGCCGCTCCCGGGACCAGGCGATCACGTCCTGCTCCGTCACCCCGTCCGCGTCCGGACGCACCACGACGACCGCGCAGATCTCCTCGCCGCGGGTCTCGTCCGGCACACCGATCACGGCGACCTCCAGGACCGCCGGATGGCGTACGAGCACCTCCTCCACCTCGCGCGGGTAGATGTTGAAGCCGCCCCGGATGATCAGGTCCTTCTTCCGGTCGACGATGCTCAGGAAGCCGTCCTCGTCCCGCACCCCCAGGTCCCCGGTGCGGAACCAGCCGTCGACCACCGCGGCGGCCGTCGCCACCGGGTCGTCGAGATACCCCGCGAAGACGTTGTGGCCGCGCACCACCACCTCGCCGACCTCCCCGTCCGGCAGCAGCACCACGGCGTCCTCCGTCGCCGCGTCCGCGACACCGACCTCCACGCCCCGGATCGGATGCCCCACCGTGCCGGGGCGCCGGCCGGTCCGGGGCTGGTTGAAGGTGGCGACGGGGGAGGTCTCGGTCAGCCCGTAGCCCTCCAGGACCTGGGTCGCGAAGACCTCCTCGAAGCGTTCGAGCACGGCCACGGGGAGCGCGGCGCCGCCCGAGACGGCCGCGCGCAGGACGGGCCGGGGCGCGGTGCCGGCCTCCGCCGCGGCGGCCTCGACGAGCGCGTGGTACATCGTCGGCACGCCCATGAAGACGCTCACGCCCTCGGCGGCCAGCAGCTCCAGGGCGCCCGCGCCGGTGAAGCGCGGCATGAGCACGAGCGCGGCCCCCGCCCGCAGCGTCGCGTTCATCGCACAGGTCTGCCCGTAGCTGTGGAACAGCGGAAGACAGCCCAGGACCACGTCGTCGGGGGCCAGGTCCAGCAGGTCGTCGGAGACCACCGACGCGTTCGTCACTATGTTGCGGTGGGTCAGCAGGGCCCCCTTCGGCCGTCCGGTCGTGCCGCTCGTGTAGAGGATCACGGCCACGTCCCGCGGTGCCGCGGGCTCCGGCTCGGGCAGCGGGGCACCGCCCGCCGGGACGCCGCGCACGGCCCGCACCCCCGCGGCCCGCGCCCCCTCCTCGGCCACCGGCCACAGCGCGCCGCCGCCGATCAGCAGGACGCAGCCGCTGTGCCGCAGCACGTACGCCACCTCCTCGGCCACCAGCAGCCCGTGCACCGGTACGACCGTCGCCCCGGCGGCGAGCGCCCCGTAGTACGCGTACAGGAAGTCCGCCGTGTTGGGCAGCAGCACCGCCACCCGGTCCCCGGGCCGCACCCCGGCCGCCCGCAGCGCGCCCGCGTGCTCCAGCACCCCGGCCCACAGCTCCCGGTAGGTGACGCGGGTGCCGGAATCGACCACGGCGACGCGGTCGGGGTGCCGGTGGACCGATTCGCCGAGTACGGCGGCGACGCTGAGGGACATGAGGAGCTCCAGGTGGCGGGAACACGGTGGTTGCACGGCTGCTGATGCCCAGAATCGGCCGCCGCCCCGCCCGGCACAATGTGCAGGTGCCCACCGTGTGCCCGGTCCACCTGGGCAGTGGCCCCCTGGGGATGGGCATGGCAAGGCAACCGCCTAACAGCCACCTGACAGGGACGACGCTAGCCTTCCCGCATGCTGGACGAAACCGGAGCCCGGAGCCCCCGCGCCGACGGCCGGGACGGAACCGACGACGAGCTGCGCCGCGCCCTGGCCGACGCCCTGCTGCCGGGGATCGACGACCTGACGCGGCGGGTCGTCGCCGACATCCACGCGCACAGCGGCACGTACGCGTCGGGCACGCCCGTCAGCCGGGACGACCTGTGGGAGATCTGCCGCGACAACCTGCGACGGGCCCTGGAGGACTTCGGCGGACTGCCGCCCGGCCGGGAGGACTTCGAGCACGCGGCGCGCGAGACGGGGCGGCGGCGCGCGGAGCAGGACGTGCCGCTGGACACCGTGCTGCAGGCCTACCGGCGCGGGGGCCGGGTGATGTGGCAGGTGATGGCCGAGCACCTGCGGGCGGCGCGCGCCGGACGGCCGGGGGACGCCGACGGGGCCGGGGGCGTCGTGGCCGCCGCGGCGGCGGCCGGCCGGGACACCGAGCTCGACGTGGCGGGAGCCCTGTGGGAGACCATCGACCGCTACTCGCTCGCGATGGCGGAGTCGTACCGGCTGACCCGGCTGGAGATGCAGGGCCGTCAGGACACCCGTCGCGCCGCCCTCTTCGAGGCCCTGCTCGACGGGCGCGGGGACGACCCGGCGGTCGCGTCGGCGGCCTCCGCCGCGCTCGGGGTGCCGGTCCGGGACCGGTACGTCGTCGTCGCGGCGGCCCAGGACCCGGCGGCGGCGCCCAACCCGGGGGCCGCCCTGGAGAACCACGGCATCTGGTCCTTCTGGCGGCCGAGATCGGGCCGGTACGAGGGGATCGTGCGGCTGGCCGCGGAGGAGTACGACGTACTGCTCGACCTGCTGCGCGAGCACACCGGCGCCACCGCGGGCGTGTCGCCGGAGTTCGCCCGGCTCGCCCGCGCGGGCCGGGCCCTGCGCCTGGCCGAACAGGCCCTGCGCACCCTCCCCGCCGGGAGCGGCGAGGCGGCGGCGTTCGACGACCGGCTGGCGGAGATCCTCCTCGTCGACCGCCCGGAGATCGCCGGGCGCATCGTCACCACGTACCTGGGCGCCGTCCTGGACACGGCGGCCGAACGCGACACGCTGCTCGGCACGCTCCGGGTCTGGCTCGACAGCGGCTGCTCGGCGGCGCGGGCCGCCGAGCGGCTCTACTGCCACCGCAACACCGTCCTCAACCGCATCGGCCGGATCGCCGAACTCACCGGCCGTTCCGCGGAGTCGGGCGAGACCCGGCTGGGCTGGGCGCTGGCGCTCAGGGCGCTGCCGCCGAGGACGTGATCCGAGGACGTGATCCGGGGGCGCCGGTCTGTCGACGGCGTCCCCGGGCCACGCCCCCGGGCCGGGCAGGACCCGGGCAGCCGGCCGGGCGGCCGTCAGCCGGCCGTCAGGCGGCGAAGAACCCCGACAGGGAGTCCCGGTCGTCGACCTCCATCAGGTCGGGGCGGGTGTAGCGCTCGGCGCGGGCGTGGTAGTCGAAGTCGCCCCGGACCAGGCCCCGGTAGTCCCGCACGCACCGCTCCAGCGCGATCCGGGTGGGGCCCTCGATGCCGGCCGCCGCGATCTGCTCGGTCAGCTCCCGCTCGGCGAGCCGTACCCGTTCCGCTATTCCCGCGAGCTGCTTCCCGGCCTCGTCGACGGCCTCCTGGAGGGTCAGCCCCCGCTCGCGCCGGATGAGGGCCACCGCGTTGTGCTCGTAGCCGAGCACCGCCTCCTTCTCGAAGGAGCAGATGTCGTTGCACAGCCCCGAGTGGTCGGTCACGGCGTTGCGCAGGGCGATGTACGCGGGAAGGCTCCGGGCCGACTCCGGGAGGTCGATCCCGGTGGCGATCTCGTGCAGGTCGAGGAAGGGCTGCATGGCCACCGAGTCCCGGCGGTGCTTCACGAACTCGTCCCGGCCCGGCACCTGTCCGGCGGCCCGCTGCACGGCCTCGGCGTAATAGGTCCACAGCCAGGCGACCGTGTCCCGCCGGAACTGCCGGATCCAGCGCGCCGAACGGTCCCGGTACGTCCTGGCCCTGAGCCCGACGAGGGCGCGTTCCATGGCCCCGTGCGGCGGTCCGCCGTCCAGCACGGAGACCAGCCGGTCGATCGCCGTCTCGCACATGTGCGGATCACGTCCGGCGGGTCCGTCGTCGAACTCGTCGTCGACGAGGAAGGCCCAGAAGAGCCACTGGCAGAAGAGGTCGAGGTGCTGTTGCGGGACCTCGGGGAAGATGAGGGAGATCCAGAGCTCGGGCCTGGTCCGGATCATCTTCTTCCGGGCCGCGGGGGAGAGCACGAGACCGTTCGATTCGGCCCATTCCCACACGGCCTCCCTGGTCTCCTCGATACCTGGGTTGCATCCGGCGCTCTGGAACGGCATATGAAACGTCGGCAGCGCGATCTGGCTCATTGGTGCCCCTCGTGGAAACGGTACGGATGAAGGGTGCGGGCTGATATCCGGCCGAATTCGGAGCCTGTGCCGGATAAGTGCCGCGGGGCCGGGCCGCCCGCTCCCGGCGGCCGCGGCCGAAGACGTACCGTGCGAGACGCGGCAGTCATCCCTGCTCACTCTCCTCCGCCGGATTCCTGGGCATCGGGGTCGGGCCCGCGGGGCCCGCGGTGGCAATCGCCCTCGGTGCAGGACGGTGGCATCACCATGCGTGACTCCCAGTCAACCCCGTGTGGACGACGGAGGGAAGTCGTTTGTGACCGAAATTGTTTGATCGCCGGAATCCGGTGAACGGCTTTGAGCGGTTCCTGTCTTCCCGGGGCGGGCATCCACCGGTCGGGCCGGGGCCTTCATATTTGGCTCAAATAGGTATGTCAAAGGGCCCTCAGAACGGGACAAACCCGTACCGAAGGTCCTTCGGGGCGAACTCGGTGATCTGCCGGCCGCGAGCCCGGCCCGGCAGTCCGCCGACTCGGCCGCCTCCGGCCCGGCAGTCCGCCCGGCCGGTGCGCCCGGAGCTCTCAGGCGCCCTTCAGATGCCGCATCAGACGCTCGAAGTCCTGCCAGCCCGACAGGTCCGACGGGTCACCGGGCAGCGGGTAGTACAGCGCGGGGCGGGACTTCGGGCCGAGCTGGACCGGGGGTTCGGACAGCGGGGTGCGCCGGGCGCGGTCACCGGGCATCTCGCGGACCTCCTCCGCGCCGAGCACGAACGCCACCGGTACGCCCGGCCCCTCGAATCGCGGCGGAACGGCCAGGTCACGGCGGGCCCTGCGGATCTGGACCAGCATCGACTGCAGGTGGTGACGGGTCGCCAGCACCTCGGCCGCCCGGGGCAGGGCCTCCAACGGCGGCTCCTCGCCGGGTCCGTAACCGAACGCCAGCGTGACCTCCTCCTCCACCCCGCCCTTCGTGCGGCTGACGCGGATCGTGGCCAGGCCCGGCCGGTCCGGGCCGCCGACCACCACGAACCAGGTCGGCTCGGGCGACCGTTCGAAGGCGACGTCGGTCAGCCGCCGCAGCGACCAGGGCAGGGTGGCGGGCTCCGCGGTGCCCCAGCCGGCCGGGTCCGTGCCGGTCAGCTCCTGCCACACCGCCTCCAGGGCCCCGCCCAGCACCAGCCGGTCGTCCGCAGGGTGGACCGTGCGGAACGTGAGGGCCAGCTGGCGCTCACCGGTGTCCGAGACCTCCCCGTAGGAGGCGGCCACCGGCGTGCGCAGGTCGTCGGGGCCGGCGTCGGGCGACTCGACCGGCGCGAACATGCCGTGCTGCCAGCGCAGTACGGCACCGGACAGGCCGTCGTAGTAGCCGTCCTTCTCGTCCTGCACCACCCACCGCGACGGCCAGCCGCTCAGGCTGTTGCGCACGGCGGGGGAGAGCATGGTGCCCGGCGACGTGACGATCTGGATGCCCAGCTCGGCGTTGGCCGCCGCCCGGAACGCGTCCGCCAGCCAGGCCGTCATGGCGATCACCGGACGGTCCTGGATGATGACGGCCACCTTGTCGGTGAGGACGTCGACGGCGGGCTGCGCGGCGGCGGGCGTGGGCACCGCGCGCACGCCCTCGCTCTTCACCACCGCCAGGGAACGCGTGGCCTCCGGCGGCCAGGCGGAACCCCCGGCCATGGTGGCGACCCGGGCCGCGAAGGTCCCCGCGAGCAGCTCGGCCTCCTGGACACCGGTGGTGGCACGGGCCTCCGTCCACCAGTACGGGACCGGGGGCGCGGTCGTCCCGAGCAGCCGCTCGGCCTCGCCCGCGACCTGCACCAGCATCGGCGCCTCGACGGAGACGAGCGGCCGGCCCTCCTCGTCGCAGAGCTGCACGACGGCGTCCTCGCCCGTCGTCCCCACCAGCTTGTCGGGGCCGCCCGAGAGCAGACCGGCGAGCACGGTCAACGGGTCGGGCATGCGCGGCGTGAGGGCGATGACGTCCTTGGTCATGTGGTCGGCCGTTCCTTCTTCTTCCGGGGTGCGAAGGCGCGATGGGGGCGGCGGCCCGTAGGCACGGGACCGCCGCCCGGTGCGTCACTCCGCGGTGTACACGGTCTGGATGAGGCGGTTGGGCTGGCCCCTGCGGATGAACACACCGCGTCCCGGCGGCTGCTGGGTCGCGTACACACCGGGGAACAGCTGCCCCTCGCTGCGGTCGCCCGCCATCAGGAGCGCCGAGGCCCCCGACTCGCGCAGCCCCAGCATCAGCGGGTCGTACATGCCGCGCGAGGCGCCCGCGACCCGGCGGGTCAGGACGAAGTGGAGCCCGATGTCCACGGCGGACGGGATGTACGGCAGGAACGGGTCGAGCGGCGCCTGGCCAGCGGTGGTCAGCACGTCGTAGTCGTCGACGAGGATCACGATCCGCGGACCGCTGCCCCAGCTGCCGGGCTCCAGGTCCTCGGTGTCCGCCCGGTCGTCCGGCAGCCGCTTCTCCAGCTCGGTGGCGATCCCGGCGGCCAGCCCCGCGCACATCTTGGGGTTGTACGCGTAGCCGCCGCGGAACTCCTCGGGGATCGCGCCGCGCAGCCCGCGACGCGGGTCCATGACGGCGAAGACCAGCTCCTCCTCGCCGTAGCGCTCGATGAGGCCGCGGGCGACGGTCTTCAGCAGGTTGGTCTTGCCGCACTCGCTGTCGCCCAGGATCAGCAGGTGCTGGTCGTGGTGGAACAGGTCGAGCAGGGCGGGCGCGAGCGCCGTCTGGTCCAGGCCGATCGGCACCCGCTTGGGCTCGGCGACCGGCCCCGGCAGCAGGTGCGGCTCCAGGACGTGCGGCAGGATCCGCACCGGCTGGGCGACCTCGCCGCTCCAGGTGGCCCGGATCGTGCGGGCGGTGTGCTCCAGTACGGAACCCAGGTCCGAGGCGTCCGCCAGACCGTCCGTACGGGGCAGCGCCACCTGCGCGAAGAGCTTGTTGTCGGTGAGGATGCGGCCCGGCTCGTCGGGCGACAGGGTCTGGGCGAGCTTGCGGTCGACGCTCGACTCGCTGGGGTCGTTCAGCCGCAGCTCGACCCGGGTGCCGAAGTTCGACTGGGTGGCGATGCGCACGTCGTTCCAGCGGAGCATGCCGGCGACCACGTGGATGCCGTAGCCGCCACCGCGCTTGAGGATGTCGACGACGGCGTCGTCCAGCTCGTCGAAGTCGTCGCGCAGCGCACCGAAACCGTCGATGATCAGCACGATCTCGGCCGAGGCCAGCTGCGGCAGCCGGCCCGCCGTGTGCAGGGAACGCAGCTGCTCCACGGAGTCGATGTTGTGCTCGCGGAAGAGCTCCTCGCGGATCGCGAGCATGCCCCGCACCTCCTCGACGGTGCGGCCCGCGCGCTCCCGGTCCGCGCGCCCGGCGACCCCGCCGACGTGCGGCAGCCCGGAGATCGCCTGGAGCCCGCCGCCGACCAGGTCGAGGCCGTAGACGCCGACCTCCTGCGGGGTGTGGGTGAGCGAGAGCGAGAGGGCGAGGGTACGCAGCAGCGTGGTCTTGCCGGACTGCGGACCGCCGATGATCGCGACGTGACCGCCCGCCACCGTCAGGTCCAGGTACCACTGCCCCTGCCACTGCTTCGTCGGGTCGTCGAGCAGACCCAGCGGCACCTGCAACGGGCCCTTGCGCCGGGCCAGTTGCATCCCGCGCGGACCCACGTCCAGCGGCCCCGCGACCTTGTCCAGGGCGATGGCGCCGGGCAGCGGCGGCAGCCAGATGCGGCGCACCGGACCGGCCGCCTCCCGCAGCTGGTCGACGACGACGCCCATCTCGGTCGGCCCGGTCTCCCGGCGCCGCACCTTCGGCTCCTCGGCCGCGGTCTCCGGCTCGGCCAGCGTGTTGAACGCCTCGTACTCCAGGGCCAGCGGCCCGGAGTCCTGCTCCTCGTCCCGCTGCACGGGGCCCCGGTAGGCGCCCGAGACGTAGCTCGCCTTGAAGCGCTCGTAGTGGCTGGTGTCCACCTTGAGGTAGCCGAAGCCGGGCAGCGGCGGCAGGTGGAAGGCGTCCGTGGTGTCCAGGACGGTGCGGGACTCGTCGGCGGAGAAGGTGCGCAGCCCGAGCCGGTACGAGAGGTAGGTGTCCAGGCCCTTCAGCTTGCCGCCCTCGATGCGCTGGCTGGACAGCAGCAGGTGCACACCGATGGACCGGCCGATGCGGCCGATGGAGAGGAACAGGTCGATGAAGTCCGGCTTCGCGGTGAGCAGCTCACCGAACTCGTCGATCACCACGAACAGGTGCGGCAGCGGGTCCAGGTCGGGCCGCCGGTCCGCGCGCAGCGCCGCGTAGTCACCGATGTCGGCGACGTTGCCCGCGTCCTTGAGCACCTGCTGGCGGCGCTTGACCTCACCGGCGAGCGAGGCGTGCACCCGCTCGACGAGGCCCGCCTGGTTCTCCAGGTTGGTGATGACACCGGCCACGTGCGGCAGCTCCGCGAACGGGGCGAAGGTCGCACCGCCCTTGTAGTCGACGAGGACCAGGGCGAGGTCCTCCGGCGGGTGCGTGGCCACCAGGGCCAGGACCAGGGTGCGCAGCAGCTCCGACTTGCCGGAACCGGTGGCGCCGACGCACAGCCCGTGCGGGCCCATGCCCAGTTCGGAGGACTCCTTCAGGTCCAGGAGCACCGGCTGGTGGGAGTCGCTGATGCCGATCGGCACGCGCAGGAAGGCGCGTTCGCCGCGCGGCGCCCACAGACGCGACAGGTCGAGCCGCGCCACGTCGTCGATGCCGAGCAGGTCGGCGAAGTCGACGGGGCCGGACAGCGGGGCGTCCACCAGCGATTCGGCGGACAGCCGCATCGGCGCCAGCATCCGGGCCAGACCCTCCGCGAACGGGATGCCGACCTCGTCCACGATGCCGTGGGCGCTGATCGGCTCCCGCTCGCGCAGGTCCTCGATGACCACCCCGTCGCCGTCGACGGTGATCCGGACACTGACGTGTCCCGGCTCCTGGATGCGCTGTTCGAGCAGGTGCAGCACGCTGACACCCATCTCGCGCAGCCCGACCGCGTCGTCCGGCCGCGGCAGCTCGACCGCGTCCTCGCCGTGCCCGTCGGTCACGACGAGCAGCCGGGACGTCATGGACAGCGCGTCCTTGCCGGACAGACCGCGCCGCACCTCGGCCGCGTACGAGGCGCGGCGGCGCAGCTCCGGACCGATCTGGCGGGCGAGCTGGGGCGGGGACGGGGCGATCCGGCGGGCGGCGACCGGGCCGTCGAACTGCTCGGGGTCGAGCAGGTGCGGCATCCACTTGGCCCACTCCCAGTCCGCCAGCCGGTCACCGGGCACGGCGAGCGCCATCGCGACGTCGTCGGGGGCGTGGGTGGCGGCGGTCTGGACGAGCAGGGCGCGCGCGACGCGCAGGCAGTCCTCGCGCGGACCGATGACGCTGATGTTGCCGACCCGGTCGAGCGGGACGGTGAGCGGGAGTTCGGTGCCGGTGCGGAAGCGGTCCATCAGCGCCGACGCCTCGTTGAGCATGAAGGTGTCGGGCGGCGAGAGGACCGAGGAGCCCTGCTGGGCCACCTTCAGGTCACGCACCGGCATCTCGCCCGTGCCGACGCGCACCCGCAGGAAGTCGCCGTCGAGCCGACGGCGCTCCCAGAGCCGGGCCGGATCGCGGACTATGTCGTACAGGGCGTGCGGCGGCGGGTTGAGCACATCGGCCCGCTCCGCCCGCTCGCGCTCCTCGACCGACAGCTCCTCGCGCAGGTCCTCCAGGTAGGCGAGGTAGGCCTCGCGCTGGGTGCGGCGGGTGCGCTGGGCCTTGCCGCGCTGCGAGAAGACGAGCACCAGGGAGCCGATGACGGTGACGAGGAGGATGATCGCCCCGAGCCCGGCGAACTGGCTGTTGCGCACCACCGTCATCATCACGACCGAGGACATCACCCCGGCCACGGGCAACAACGACATCGCGATGTTGCCCGACTTGCCCTCGGGAAGGTTCGGCGGCGCCTCGATGGTGCGCGCCTCGGAGGCGGCCGGCGGCCGGGTGGTCCTGGCCGGGCGGTGGATCAGTCGGGTACTCATCGTCGTCCGTCACTCGGGGTCGGGCTCGGCATCGGGGGAGCGGTGGTGGTGCCGATCGGTGATCAGTGCTGCTGCTGGGAGAGCCGGAACACGTCCGCGGCGAGCCGGGTGGCGGCCTCCCTGGTCGCGTGCGCCAGGAGTTCGGTACGGATCTCGCCGCCGGCCGCCAGGTGCCGGTCGTACGGCAGGACCCGGACGCCCGCCCCGGTGGCCTCCAGTTTCTTCGCCGCCTCGTCGAGGTCGAGCCCGGGGTGCGGCACCAGTTCGCTGAGCACGACGACCGTGCCGGCGATTACGTGCCGGGGCAGCGACTGCATCCACTGGAGCACCGCGTACGTGCTGGTGACGCCCTCCAGCGTGGCGGGGGCGGCCAGCACCCGGGCCTGGGCGGCGGACAGCGCGACGCGGGCGACCTCGGCGGGCAGCGTCTCGCAGTCGACGACGGTGACGCCGAAGTAGCGGCGCAGCGACACCATGACCCGCTCGTACGCCCGGCTGTCCAGCATCGCGCCGATCTGGCCCTGGCTGCCGGGCAGCAGCCAGGCGTTGCCGGGGAGCTGGACGAGGTAGCCGGTGATGTCGAGCAGCGACATCTGCGGCTCGATGATGCCCGCGAGGTCTCCGGTGGTCCAGCGCAGCGTCTCGGCGCCGAGCCGCAGCGGCAGCGAACCGAGCGCCGGGTCGGCCTCGACGAGGAGGACCGGGTCCTGGCGGTAGTGCGCGTAGGTGGTGCCGAGCAGCGCGGCGACGGTGGACTTGCCCGCGCCGCCCCGGATGGAGGTGACGGCGATCTGCCGGCCGGTGGTCACGGGCTGCTGGAGCGTCTCGGCGGTGGCGGTGGTCCTGGCCACCTCGCGCGCGGCCGACGAGGACACGCTCACCCGCAGGGCGCGCGCGGCCCGCGCGGCGAACGGCTCCCCGCGCCGGGCCTTGAGCCCGACGGCGGCCAGGCTCCGGTCCACGACGGGCCGGGAGTCGGGGGTGTGGTGCGAGCGGGTGCCCGGCTTGTACGCGGCGGCCTGCTCCTGGGCCTGCGTCTGGGCCGGGGCCTGGCTCGGCTGCGGCTGCGCGACGGCGTGCGCGGCCACCGCCTGCTGCTGTTCCTGGTAGCCGGGGTGTTGCTGGGGCTGTTGGTGCTGCTGCTGTTCCTGGTACCCGGCGTACTGCTGAGGCTGCTGAGGGGCCTGCTGTTCCTGGTGGCCCGCGTACGGGACGGCCTGCTGCTGCTCCTGGTAACCGGCGTACGCGGCCTGCTGCTGGCCCTGGTAGCCGGGGTGTTGCTGGGGCTGTTGGTGCTGCTGCTGTTCCTGGTACCCGGCGTACTGCTGAGGCTGCTGAGGCTGCTGAGGGGCCTGCTGCTCCTGGTACCCGGCGTACTGCTGGGGTGTGCCGTACGCCTGACCGCCCTGGCCGTACGCCGGGTCCTGGGCGGGAACGCCGTACGCCTGGTTCTGCTGGTTCTGCGCGGGAGTGCCGTACGCCTGCTGCCCCTGGACCTGACCCTGTGCGGGAGTGCCGTACGCCTGCTGCCCCTGGTCCTGGGCCTGTGCGGGGGTGCCGTACCCCTGGGCGCCGGAGCCCTGCGTGCCCTCCTGGGCGGAGTTGCTCCTCATGGCGCGCAGCACATCGCCCTGCCAGTTGTCTTCGTTCGGCATGTCTGCCCTTCTTTTTCGCCCTGCTGCCCCGCCGGGAGCACCTGCGAGTCGACTCAGAACTTGTTGAGCAGCTGTCCGTACACGCCGAACACACCGACGGCGAGCGGGAACAGCCCCACCACACCGATGGATTCGACCAGATCGGCCATGCGCCGCAGCCGGACCTGCACGTGCTCGGGCGGCTGCACCGCCAGGACGAGCAGCGGCAGCACCGCGGCCACGCACAGCAGGGCGAGCGGTCCGGCGCCCCCGGCGTGCTGCATCCACAGCATGACCAGGCGCACGACCAGGACCGCCGCGGCGGCGAAGAGCGCCACGACCTCGGCGACCAGCGGGAAGGCCCGCGCCCGCGAGAGCAGCACGAGGGCCACCAGCGAGGGGAGCGCCACGGTCCACACGGACGGCTTGTCGGCCAGGGTCAGCAGCCAGCCGCCGGCCACGGCGGAGACCGCGGTGACCACGGTCGCGAGGGCGAGGCCGCGGTGGGTGGCCGCCAGCGCGTTGCCCACCTGGTGCCGGCTGACGGAGGTGCCGCCGGAGCGGCGGTCGTCGAGCGCGGTGAGCCCGGACGCCGCCAGGGCGAGCCGGGGGAGCAGACCGAGCAGGACGACGGAGAAGACGGCCATCACCGCGCCGAGCCGGGCCAGATCGCCCTGGACCGCGGCGACGACCTCCCACACCACGGTGATCACGGCGGTGGCGGCGGCCCCGATGAGCCCGCCCCGGCCGAGCGGCGAGAAGTAGCCGAGGAGCACCAGCGTCAGGGCCAGCGCCCCGGCCACGGCGGCCAGCCGGGCGGTGCCCGACCAGTCGTAGGCGTCCGCGGCGGTCCAGGCGGTGAGGATGCCGAGGCTGCCGGAGGCGAGCAGCAGCGCGGTCGCCAGCCCCCGGTTCCCCCGGCCGATCTTGGCGATCAGCGCACCGGCCGCCAGCAGGACGAACGTGGCGGCCGCGAGGACGCTGCTCAGGGCGTCCAGGGCGAACTCACGACGGGCGAGCAGGGCGGCGACCACCGCGAAGGCGACGGAGGCCACGCCCGCGCTGGTCCGGCGCGCGGAGGGGCGCCAGCGCCAGGTCTGCAGATCGAGGTCGTCGGCCACCAGGTCGGTGACGTCGTGCACGACCGGGGCGGGGGGTGCGGAGTGGGCCCGGACGAGCCGGAGCACGGCACCGTCCGCGATCCCCACCGAGGACAGCGTGCTGTCGTGCGGCAGCGCGGAACCGTCCGAAGTGATCAACTGCCGTGTCATCGGGCGTGCCGCCGCCCGGTCGTCCAGCAACTGCAGAATGTCCGGCAGCAGCTGCCCGATCGGGGTATCGGACGGCAGGACGATATCGGCCCGGCGTCGCTCACCGACCAGGGTCACCCGGCTGAGCTGCGCTCGGGAAGTCGTTGCTGTGCTCACCACTTGACGGGAACCTATCATCGCGACGTTTGAGGAGTCGGGCAGCTTGGCGTGCCCATGCTACTAGCGCCTTCTCCGTCCCCTTTGCGGGGAACTCTTTCTCTATTTTCCGGAATTAGAGATTCATTGGGGATTCTTCGTCGATTCCCCGGTTTTATCCGGTTGCGCCGTTTTCGTCGGCTGCTGGTACTGCTGTTCCTGGCGCTGCTGCTTCTGCTGCTCGGCCTTCTGTTTCTCCATCATGTTCTGGATGAAGGACCATCCCACGCACCCCGCGCACAGCACGGCGGTGATGGCGATCCCCGCGAACACCTTCCCGAGCCGCTCGTCGGCCGTGCGTCGTGCCCGCTGCGCGCCGAACAGCAGCGCGTCCCGCATCCTGCGTCGGCGGACCGCCACCGACTCCAGGAGCTGGCTGTCGTAATCCCGTGCCATTCGTCTCGTCGTCCGTTGCCTCAGTCGTACGTTGCGTCGGTCATACGCCGCGTCGGTCCCGGTCGCTCGGCCGACGGCGCACCATACGGGAATCCCCCTGATTAACTCCTGAAACATAGAGCATGTGCGATCGGGCAGTACAGCCCGGGTCGAAGCGTGAGCGGGCCCGGTGAACGGGCATTACGTGTTCGTTACGGAATGCCGAAGGAACCGTCGCCCGCCGCCTCGTACCAGGCGCACAACGACCCGGCCACGGCGTCGAGCAGGCCGTCGCCCGCGGCCCGCGCGATCGTCCCGTCGCAGAACCGCTCCCCGCGCACCACGGCCGTGGCCGCGCGCACCGCGTCGGCCGGACCCAGCCGGCCGTCGGCGGGCGCGACCGGCGGCGGGTTGTCCTGCCACAGGTAGGCGGGCGTCACCGCGCCGACGGCGGACAGCGCGCCCACCAGCCGCCGGAGCCGCTCGCCGTGCAGCGGGTAGCTCATGCGCCAGGTGCCGTCGGGCTGCTTCCCGCCCTCGGACCACCGCACGTCGCGGTCCTCGTCCGTGAGCGCGGCATGCGCCTCCCGCAGCTCGCGCCACGCACCGGCGTTCTCGCGGTCGAGCCGCTCCAGCAGCCGCCGGTCGTCGGCCCCGGTCACGACACGGGCCAGCTCCTTCAGGGCGTCCAGGGAAGGAGCCGTGACCAGGGGCCCCGGCACGACCCGGCCGACGGCCCCCGGCCCCGTACCACCAGCCAGCTCGGCGAGGGCGGCCGTGGGAGCGAGCCCCCGCGCCTTGGCCTCCCCGAGCCTCCCGGACCACACGACCCCGTCACCGACCCCGGCCGAGTCACCGCCCGGCCGCAGACACCAACCGGCCGCGTCGTCCTCGTCGTTGCCCCACAAATACCCCATGGCCACGCCCCGGACATCGGCAACGGTGAGATACCGGACCGGCCCGCCGGTCGTGCCGCGGTAACGCGGTGTGTCGGATCCGCGCGTCATGGTCACCTCGTGTCGGCGAGGCTCCTGACCGCATCGGCGTTCGGCGCCTCGGTCAGGGAGCCGGGCACGACGTGGCTGCTGTTCGCCGGGTCCGACTGCGCGATCATCTCCGCCAGGGCGGCGGTCGGGGCCAGCCCCCGGGCCTTCGCGTCGTGGAGCTTCCGGGCCCACCGGCCACCCTTGTTGAACGCCTCGTCGCCGCCCGCCTTGCGGACCAGCCAGCCGGCCGCGTCGTCCGCGTCATTCGCCCATACGTAGCCGATGACCCCGCCGGACCGGTCCGCCACCGTCAGGTACTGGACGGGCTTGTCGGACCGGGAGCCGTAGCGCGGCGGACCCCCGGGGGCCCGGTTGAACAACAGATCCTCGTTCAGCCGCGGATTCGGCTGCTGCTCGCTGCTCATCAGTGCGCCACTCCCTTGTTCGGCAGGACCTCGCCGTAGACCTGGACCTGGCCATTCTCCATAAAGACGCGGGTCACCTTGAACTCGGAACCGCGGGCCAGGAGCAGCTCCCGCTCCGACGCGTCGAACTTGGAGACCTTCTCCAGCCACAGGGCGGGCGTCCCCTTCGGCACACGGAGGTGCAGGATCGCCTCCTTGCCGGCGAAGCTGTCCACCGGGTGGTTGCCGAGGGACGTGGAGGTGTAGCCCTTGTCCGGATACGTCTCGCCCAGCATGTCGTACGGGGAGTCCAGGTCGAGGTGGCCCAGCCCGGTGCCCCGGACGACCATGATGTCGTCGGGCACCGGCCGCGTCGACATGACCCGGTCCATCTCGGCGATGTCGTGCAGCACCTCGGGCCGCGGACCGTACCCCGAACTGCCGCGCAGGTAGCCGTTCATGTCGTGGTACGACGGGAACGTCTCACCGGTGTAGTCCCAGAGTGCCTGCTTCGCGGACGGGTCCAGATTGTCCACGTAGTCGTTCCAGTAGTCCTGGCCGTACCGCATCGCCGCGACATCGTTCGAGAACGGGACCGTGCCGTCAGCGAGTTCGGCTGCGGCTACCCGGTGCTTCTCGGCCGTACTGAGGTCGTCGAAGTCGTCGGCCGACATGTGCGGCTTGTACGTGAAGTCGCTCCCCGAACCGCCGTTGCCCGCCCCGTCCGGGTCGTGGTGGCCGCCGGGCGGGGTGCCGTCGTCGGCGCCGTGCGCAATGTCGTCGGCGGTGCCGTGCGGGTCGAAGTGGTTGCCGGGGTTGCCGTGGTCGCCCGTGTGCGCCGCGTCGTCGGTGTGACCGGCCGCGTCGTCCGTGTGCCCGCCGTACGGGTTGTCGTGCCCACCGTTGTGCGGGCCGTCGGCGTGCGGGCCGTTGGGGCCGTCGTTGTGCGGGGTGTGCGGGGCGTCCGGTGTGTGCGGGGTGCTGCCGGGCAGGTCGTTGCCGGGGCCGTGGAACCCGTTGGGCGGCAGGTTGTGCCCCGGGGTGGTGGGGAAGTGGTCGGTGGGGACGTGACCACTGACGCCGGGGACCTGGTTGCCGCCCGGGACGTGGCTCCCCGGACCGTACGACACGTTGTCGAAGCCGCCGCCGGGCGGGTACGACGGCATGTCGGGTATGCCGTTCCCCGCGTGCACGCCCGCCGGTACCGGCTGCTGGATCTGCCAGGACGTCGGCAGGCCCGAGGTGCCGGGGACGGTGTCGTGCGGGATCGGAGTCGTGTCGACCACGCCGTTCGGGGCGATCAGGTTCCCGTTGGGATCCAGGAGACGGCCGTCGGGCAACTGCACCGAACCGTCCGGCAGTTTGGGGATTTCGATGTTGCCGATGCCCTTGAGGCCCTTGGTGATGTCGCCGATCTTGGACAGGCCGGTGCCTGCGCCCTTGGCGATGTAGGTCAT